>NZ_DATFZD010000410.1:0-65269 GCF_035314665.1 Mycobacterium sp.
CTAATTCATACGTTACCGCAGCCATGACCTCCTGATATCCGGCGATACTGGTTTCAGTAACTACGGATGTGCCCATAAAGCCAGCTAAACCGGCATATACTGGTTTACTGATCTCCGTATCTCCGTGCTTCCTTACTTGCGGACAAATGTCAGTAAAATGCGCACAATGGTTTATTTGTATCTTTGGATTGCCCGCGCGATAGCGAACAATTTGAATGGCGATTTATAGCGCTCTATGATTTAAGTCTGTCTGCAAGCAGCAATGATCGGTAATCGTAAGGGTATAAATTGCCTGGATCGTCCCTACAGCCCAAGCCGCCCGGACGAGCCGGGCCGCTTTCCTGACCACGGCATATGCGCTGCGGACACGCCGTACGCCCGGGCAGCGCTGCGTGACTCCGCTTTGACGGACATACTTAAGTCCTGATCTACTGAAAACTCACGCCGATAAGAAGGTCACTCAGTCGCATGGAACCCAGCGGACCATCGTTTCGAGCCACGCCACCCAGGCGCGCGGACGCGGCGGCGCCCACCGAACGCCTCACCAACATCCGGCAGGCCAACGTCCGGCAGAAACTCGACCAACCATCCCGCGGCCAACGAACGCGACGGACCGTCGATCTGACCCCCGCCACACACCGAGCCCTCGACATCTGGCAGCGAGAAGCCGCCGACCGCCTCGGACTCGCCCGCGTCACCGGACAAGAGGTAATTTCCGCGCTGATCGAGCTGCTGCTGTCCGATGCCAAGCTTTCCGCCGAGGTGACCCGCAGTATCCGGGAACGGCGCTAATCCTGCTAGCTTCGCCGTCATGGCAGAAGCGCAGCGTCCTAATCGTCGCGAGCATGGCGTAGTCGATGAGCGCACCACGTTGGAGTCGTTCCTGGATGACTATCGAGACATTGTGGTGCGCAAGGTTTCCGGTCTGTCCGATACCGATGCCCGGCGCCGGCTCGTCACGTCGTCGACAACCGTGAGCGGGCTCGTCAAACACCTGCGTTGGGCGGAGTACGGCTGGTTCGATCAGTTTTTGCAGGGACGCAGCGACGACAACCGTCGTCCGCACGAACGCTCCTGGGAATTCGAAATCCTCGCGGACGAGTCACTGCCGAGATTGATCACCGAGTATCAGGCCCAGTGCGAAGAGTCCCGGCGGATCGCGGCACGGTATCCGCTCGAGCACGTCCTGCCACATCGCCGCCTCGGGACGACGGTATCGCTGCGCTGGATCTACGTGCACATGATCGAGGAAACCGCCCGCCACACCGGGCAACTCGACATCCTGCGCGAACAGCTCGACGGCACAACCGGGTTCGACGGCTGAGCTAGTCGGCTAGTCGACTTCGAGGTCGCGCAGCTCGCCTTTGAGGATCTTGCCGGTCGGGTTGCGCGGCAATTCGTCGAGGAAGACCACCTCGCGCGGCACCTTGTAACGCGCCAGGTGGTCGCGCACGTAGTGCTTGACGGTGTCCTCGTCGAGGCTGGCGTCCTGCTTTTTCACCACGAAGGCACGCAGCCGGTGACCCCACTCCTTGTCCTCGACGCCGATCGCGGTGGCCTCCACCACGTCGGGATGCCCGGTGATCAGGTCCTCGACCTCGGCCGGGAAGACGTTCTCGCCTCCCGACACGATCATCTCGTCGTCGCGGCCGCTCACAAAAAGCAGGCCGTGTTCGTCGAAGTATCCGACGTCGCCCGACGACAACAGCCCGTCGATGATCTGCTTGGAACCGCCGCCGGTGTAGCCCTCGAACGGGAAGCTGGTGCCGACGAAGATCCGTCCAACCTCGCCCTGCGGCAACACGTTGCCGTTGTCGTCGTAGATCCTGACCTTCACACCCTTGACGACCGGCCCAACGGTCGACGAATTACGTTGCAGGTGCTTGGGCTCGGCGATGGTGGCGAACGACACCTCGGTCGAGCCGTACATGTTGTAGATCACCGGCCCGAGGTCGTCGAGCGCCCGTTCGGCCAGGTCGGATCCGAGTGCCGAGCCGGACACGAAGACGATCCGCAGGCTGGACAGGTCGGGCTTCTTCTCCATCTCTTCCAGCGCGGCGAGAATGCGCGAAAGCATGACTGGGACGACGACCATTGCGGTGGCCTTGTGCTTCTCGATGTCTTCCAGCACCAACGCCGGCTTGAACCGGCGGCGCAGCACCAGCGTCGAGCCGAGGAACATCGCGATGGTGGCATGCAGATAGCCCAGCGCGTGAAACATCGGCGACGGCAACGAGGTCACCTCACCGGCCTTGAACGGGACGTGCGACAGGATTCCGCCGATCGGCGCCAGCGTCGGGGGGGTACTCCGGTTCGCGCCCTTCGGGGTGCCGGTGGTGCCACTGGTCAGGATGATGATCGAGGCGTGCTTGGTGGCCCTAGGTGCCGGTGATTTGCTGTTGCGGGCGACCAAGTCGGCCAGTGTCTCGTCGGTGCTCACCGGAGGCTCTTCGCCGGAGGCGGAGGCCGACGAATCAGTGGCGTCGGGGTTGATGCCCAGCGCCCGCAGTTTGCCCAGCGGCGGATCGGCCTTGCTGACCGCCTTGGTGTATTCGTCATCGTGAATGATCAGCTTGGCGCCCTCGCGTTCGGCGACCTCCTTGATTTGGGGGCCGGAGAACTCGCTGTTGAGCAGGATGATGCGGGCGCCGACCCGCGCACACCCGTAATTCGCGATGACGAACCAGCGATGGTTGCGCGCCAGGATCGCCACCCCGTCGCCACCGCGTACGCCCTTGGCCAGTAGGCCGTGGGCCACCGCGTTGGCGGCCTCGTCGAGTTCCTTGTAGGTCAGCTCGCCCTCTTCGTCGATGAGTGCCGCGCGGTTGGGAGTGCGCCTGGCGTTGAGCGACGGCAGCATGCCGAACTCGCCCCACCTGACGATGTCGGCGGCCAGCGCCGCGTAGTTCTGCGGGGGCTCCAACCGAAACGCGCCCGACTCGATGATCTTGCGGAGGTAATGCAGTTCGTTGGCCCCACGCTCGGCATACTGCAGAACTTTGGCTGCCGCCTGCCCAGGCAGATCGATGAGATTAGGCATGGCTTCACCCTATGTGACCCACGTCGCACCGCGAGGGGGAAACCTGCCCGGAATTACCATCAACCCATGGGGCCGGTGTCACTGGACGTGGGCGGACGCCAGGTCGAGGTGACCCATCCGGACAAGGTGATCTTTCCCGGTCACGGTGCTGACAGCGGGCATGGCGGCCTAACCAAACTGGACCTGATCCGCTACTACCTGGCCGTCGCGGATGGCGCGCTGCTGGGGGTGGCCGGACGGCCGATGATCCTGAAACGCTTCGTCAAGGGCATCGGAGAGGAGGCAATCTTCCAGAAGCGTGCGCCGGCGAAACGGCCCGAATGGGTGGACGTCGCAGAATTGCGCTACGCATCCGGAACCTCGGCCGCCGAGGCCGTCATCCATGACGCCGCCGGGCTGGCCTGGGCGATCAACCTGGGCTGTGTTGACCTCAACCCGCATCCGGTGCTCGCAGACGATCTCGACCACCCCGACGAGTTACGCGTCGATCTGGACCCCATGCCCGGGGTCGCGTGGCGGCAGATCCTCGACGTCGCACTGGTGGCTCGCGAGGTGCTGGAGGATCACGGGCTGACCGCCTGGCCGAAGACGTCGGGGTCGCGCGGCTTCCATATCTATGCGCGCATCCTGCCGGGCTGGTCGTTTCGGCAGGTGCGGCTGGCCGCGCAAACGGTGGCGCGCGAAGTCGAGCGGCGCGCCCCCGACCTGGCGACCAGCCGCTGGTGGAAAGAAGAACGCCAGGGTGTCTTCGTCGACTTCAACCAGAACGCCAAAGACCGTACCGTCGCATCGGCGTATTCGGTGCGGGCGACGCCGGATGCGCGGGTGTCGACGCCACTGCACTGGGATGAGGTCGCCGGCTGCGACCCGGCCGCGTTCACCGTGGCGACGGTGCCGGCGCGGTTCGCCGACATCGGCGATCCGTGGGCGGGGATGAACGACACCGCGGCCGGCATCGACGGTCTGCTCACGCTGGCCGAGGAACTCGGCCCCGCCGAGAAGGCGCCGAAAGGGGCGCGCCGCGGCGATGGGACGGGCCGCCGCCAGTCCGCGATGCCGCTCATCGAGATCGCCCGCACCAAGACCAAGGACGAGGCGCTGGCCGCCCTGGACACCTGGCGAGCGCGCTACCCCGCCGCGGCGGATCGCCTGGAACCCGCCGACGTGCTGGTCGATGGGATGCGCGGACCGAGTTCGATCTGGTACCGGATCCGGATCAACCTGCAGCACGTGCCCGACGACCAGCGGCCGCCGCAGGAGGAGCTGATCGCCGACTACAGCCCATGGCCGACGCGTTGAGCGACAATTACGTCATGCAGGCGATAGATCAAACCCCCGGTCTGCGGGAGCGCAAGAAGATCAGGACCCGCCAGACCATCAGGCGGGAGGCGTTTCGGCTGATCGAAGAGAACGGTTACGCCGCCACCACCGTCGAGCAGATCGCGGAGGCCGCCGAGGTATCGCCGAGCACGTTTTTCCGGTATTTCCCGACCAAAGAATCCGTGTTGCTCGCCGACGACCTGGACCCGGTGATCCTGGATGCCCTGGATGCGCAGCCGCCCGACCTCTCGCCAAGTCAGGCAGTCCGGCGCGCCTACCAGGCCGCTATGGCCAACATGTCAGAGGACCAACGGGAGTTCGAGGACATCCGGCAACGGCTGATGTTCTCGATACCCGAACTCAAGGCGGCCATGTACGACGAGTACTACCGCACCATCACCACCTTCGCCGAGGCGCTCGGCCGCCGAATCGGCCGTGACCCAAGCGATTTCGAACTGCGGGTATTCGCCGGCGCCCTCGCCGGCGCGATGATGGCGGTTTACGAGCCCGGTCCGCGGGCGACCGACACCGTCATCCGCGCGCTCGACTTCGTCGACGCCGGCATGCCGCTGACCTGAGCGAACGGGTTAGGCTCACGCGATGGCAGAGCAGCGATGGAGTCGGCGCGGTTTTCTGCGCGCCGGCGCGGCTGCGGGACTGCTCGCGGTCGGGGCTCCCGCGGCCTGCTCGTCGCACAAGCCGGCGCCCGCCGGCGCTGGCGGCGCCGCCGGGTCGGTCACCATCACGCACGTTTTCGGTGAGACGACGGTCCCCGAGCCGCCCAAGCGGATCGTCAGCGCCGGCTTCACCGGGCAGGACGACCTGCTGGCCCTCGGCGTCGTGCCGATCGCGGTAACGAACTGGTTCGGCGACCAGCCGTTCGCGGTGTGGCCGTGGGCCCAACCCAAACTCGGCAACGCCAAACCCGTTGTCTTGAACCTTGACAACGGAATCCAGGTTGCCAAGATCGCCGGTCTGAAACCCGACCTGATCGTCGCCACCGACGCCGGTGTCGACCAGGACACCTACCAGAAACTGGCCGCGCTCGCCCCCACGGTTGCACAGTCCGACGGCTACGCATTCTTCGAGCCGTGGAAGGACCAGGCGACTACGATCGGCCAGGCGGTTTTTCACCTCGACCAGATGAAGTCACTGATCAACGGTGTCGACCAGGGTTTTGCCGCCGTCGCGAATAAATATCCACAGTTCAAAAACAAGAACGTGCTGCTGCTGCAGGGCACGATGCATCAAGACAACGTGGTCGCGACAACCGGTTGGCGCACCGAATTTCTCACCCAGATGGGTCTGACCATCGCCGACAGCATCAAGCCGTTCGCCGTCGATCCGCAGCGTGCGTTCATTCCGCGGGACAAGATCGCGGCGGCCCTGGGCGCCGCCGACCTCCTGATCTGGACGACCGAAAACGACGGCGACCAAGCGGGGCTGCTGGCGAACCCCGACGTGGCCGCGCTGCGGGCGCGCAGCGTGTTCACCACCAAGGACCAGGCCGGCGCGATCGCGTTCGCGTCGCCGCTGAGCTACCCGATGGTGGCCGATCAGCTGCCCGCGCTGATCGCCAACATCCTGCACTAGGACCGGCAGGCTGAGCGTTGACTAAGGCAGCTCTGGCAGTGCTCGAAAACCTGGTTTCACCAGCCCGCCAAGGGGTTACTGTCGAGTAATGAGTGTGGCAATGGATCTGAGCGTGGCCGCCCGCCGCCAGAGGACTTGATCGCCGACTACAGTCCGTGGCCGAAGAGTTGGGGGTAGTACGAGGTCCTAAACGACGGCAAGCGCCACAGATAATCGCCCTGAGCGATGGTGACGCCCGCCAGCGCCTGCCCTTTGACACGTCCTGGTCAGTGCACCAGTGTTGGCGTGCAGGTTGCCAGAATAGGAGTTCCGCCATGAATGCTACCCCTCAGCAGGAACTGGACGCATGTACCAGCGGGGTCAGCGAGATGGTCCGACTCGCTGGAGCTGCACTGGAGCACGCGACGGCTGGCCTGCTGCAGCAGGATCCGCCGCTGCAGGAGAGCATGGCGGCGTGCGGTCGCGCGCTGCACGCGCTGGACCACGCATTAGAAGACCATGCCGCAACGGTTTTGGCGGCTCGCGGCCGCCTGGGGACGGGCCAACTGCCGATGGTGATCGCGGCGGTGCACGTCAACGCCGAGGTCGAAGCGCTGGGCGCGCTCGCGCGGCAGCTGGGCGATATCGCAGTCGACCGGTGTTCGCGACCAGCGTTCCCGACCGAGGTGTCGGCCGTCCTCCGCAAGATGGAGGACGCGTGCCTCGACGCGGTCGCTCAGGCAGCCGAGGTCATGGCTTTCCCTTCCGGCTGGGCCGAAAGCGATCGGCAGGCCAAGATCGCGGAGCTGCGGCGAGAGCTGTATCGAGACTTGTTGTCTGGTGCGAACGCGGTCGATGTTGCGAGTGCATGCGAGGCCACGCTGGCCGCGCGTTACTACGAGCGCGGTGTCGCGCACGCCGCTTCGGTAATCGAACACGGCGCGTTGCTGACTGGCTATGCAGCACCCGGGTGAGTCCGGGTCACGTGATCTGCCGCCAGGCGCGCCGCCGTCTCCTAAGACACCGAGCGTCGGGACAACCGACAAGCCACACATCACCTGGTAGCAGACCCCGGCAGGAACAGGAGTCACCGTGACCGGCAACCCATCCCTACTAGACGATGAGGAGCACCGGGTGGCCGGGAGGTGGCAGTTTTGGATCGACCGTGGTGGCACGTTCACCGACATCGTCGCCCGTCGGCCGGACGGGCATCTGGTGACGCACAAGCTGCTTTCGGACAACCCGTCGCGCTACGCCGACGCCGCGGTGGTGGGGATCCGCGCACTGCTTGGTCTCGCGCCGGATGATCCGATTCCGGCCGAGCGGATCGAGGCGGTGCGGATGGGCACCACGGTGGCGACCAACGCGCTGCTGGAGCGCAAGGGCGCGCACACGGTGCTGGTCATCACCCGGGGTTTCGGGGACGCGCTGCGGATCGGCTACCAGAACCGGCCGCACATCTTCAGCCGGAACATCATCCTGCCGGAACTCCTCTACCAACGGGTCATCGAAGTCGATGAACGGATCACGGCCGACGGCACGGTGCTGCGGGCTCCGGACCTGGACCGGCTGGCCGACCAGTTGCAGACGGCGTACGACGACGGGATCCGCGCCGTGGCCGTCGTGTGTCTGCACAGCCACCTGCACCCGGCCCACGAGCAGGCCATCGGCGAGGTCGTCGAGCAGATCGGGTTTCCACAGATCTCGCTGTCGGCGGAGGTCAGTCCGCTGATGAAGCTGGTCTCCCGGGGGGATACCACCGTCGTCGACGCCTACCTCTCGCCGATCCTGCGCCGCTACATCGAGCGGGTGGCCGCTGAGCTGCCGGGGGTGCGCCTGATGTTCATGCAGTCCAACGGTGGTCTGGCCGAGGCCGGTCACTTCCGCGGCAAGGACGCGATACTTTCCGGTCCGGCCGGCGGCATCGTCGGCATGGTTCGCATGTCGGCCTTGGCCGGGTTCGACAAGGTGATCGGCTTTGATATGGGTGGCACCTCGACGGACGTGTCGCACTACGCCGGGGAGTACGAACGGGTGTTCAACACCCAGGTCGCGGGGGTGCGGCTGCGCGCCCCGATGCTCGACATCCACACCATTGCCGCTGGCGGCGGGTCGATCCTGCACTTCGACGGCACGCGTTACCGGGTGGGTCCGGACTCGGCTGGCGCCGATCCCGGCCCGGCCTGCTACCGCGGTGGTGGGCCGCTGACCGTCACCGACGCCAACGTCATGCTTGGTCGCATCCAGCCCGATCATTTCCCCGCCGTCTTCGGTCCCGACGGCGACGAGCCGCTGGATGTCGAGATCGTACGGCAGCGTTTCGCCGAGCTGGCACGCGAGATCACCGCGCAGACCGGCGACGACCGTACCCTTGAGCAGGTCGCCCAGGGCTACCTGCAGATCGCGGTCGCCAGCATGGCCAATGCGGTCAAGCGCATCACGGTGGAGAAAGGCCGGGACGTCACCGAGTACGTGTTAACCACGTTCGGCGGCGCCGGCGGCCAGCACGCCTGCGCGGTCGCTGATTCCCTGGGCATGGCCACGGTCCTGATCCCGCCTATGGCGGGTGTGCTGTCCGCGTTGGGCATCGGGCTGGCCGACACAACCGCGATGCGTGAGCAGTCGGTGGAGTGCCTCCTTTCGCCGGAGGCGATGGAGCGCGTGCGCGGGGTGATCGATGCCCTGGACTCAGTCACGCGCGCCCGTCTGCTGGAAGAGGATGTGCCCGGCGAGCGGATCCGCGTGACCCGCCGGGCATACCTGCGCTACGACGGCACCGACACCGCGGTCCAGGTGGGCCTGGACGACCTGGAGACCATGGCCGCCGAGTTCGAGGCCAGCTACCGGCGTACCTACTCCTTCCTTATGCACCGTCCTCTCATCGTGGAGGCCATCTCTGTGGAGGCCGTGGGCCTAACCGAACAGCCTGACCTAAGCGCCCTGCAGGACCCGTCCGGTCCGGACGGCTCGACGTCAGGACACATCGACACGGTCCGGATGTATACCCAGCGGGTCTGGCGCCGGGTTCCGCTGTTCCGGCGCGAGCGGCTCGGCCTCGGCGAGACGGTCACCGGGCCGGCCATCATCGCCGAGGCCAATGCGACGACGGTGGTCGATGACGGCTGGCGTGCTCAGGTGACGGCGCTGGGGCATCTGCTGCTGGAGCGCGTGCGTGCCCGCACCGGCACGGACGAGGTCGGCACCGAGTCCGACCCGGTGATGCTGGAGATCTTCAATAACCTGTTCATGTCGATCGCCGAGCAGATGGGGGTGCGGCTGGAGGCCACGGCCCAGTCGGTCAACATCAAGGAGCGGCTTGACTTCTCCTGCGCGCTGTTCGACCCAGAGGGCAACCTCATCGCGAACGCGCCGCACATCCCGGTGCACCTGGGTTCGATGGGAGCGGCCGTTAAGGAGATCATCGGCCGCAATACTGGCCGGATAAAGCCTGGCAATGTCTACGCGATCAATGACCCGTATCACGGTGGCACCCACCTGCCCGATGTCACCGTCATTACGCCGGTCTTCGGTGGCGGCGAGCGGCTGCTGTTTTTCGTCGCCGCCCGTGGCCACCACGCCGAGATCGGCGGGGTGAGTCCCGGTTCGATGCCGGCGCACAGCCGGGAGGTGCACGAGGAGGGCGTGCTGTTCGACAACTGGCTGCTGGTGGAGCATGGCCGCTTCCGGGAGGCAGAGACACGGCACCTCCTCACTGGGGCGTCCTACCCCTCCCGCAACCCGGAAACCAACCTGGCGGACCTGCGCGCCCAGATCGCCGCCACCGAGAAGGGCGTCGAGGAGGTCCGCAAGATGATCGACCACTTCGGGCTGGAGGTGGTGCAGGCCTACATGCGCCACGTCCAGGACAATGCCGAGGAGGCGGTACGGCGTGTCATCGCAGTCCTGGGGGACGGCGAATACACGTACGAGATGGACAGTGGTGCGATCATCAGGGTCCGTGTCTCGGTAGACCGGGAGAAGCGTACGGCCACAATCGACTTCACCGGGACCACCCCGCAGCTGGACACCAACTTCAACGCACCGACGTCGGTGGTGATGGCCGCGGTGCTGTACGTGTTTCGGACCCTGGTCGACGACGACATCCCACTCAACGACGGCTGTCTCAAACCCTTGCGGGTGTTCATCCCGCCGGGCTGCATGCTCGCGCCGGTTTACCCGGCGGCAGTCGTCGCCGGCAACGTGGAGACGTCGCAGTCCATCACCGGTGCCCTTTACGCAGCGCTCGGGGTCCAGGCCGAGGGCTCGGGGACGATGAACAACGTGACGTTCGGTAACGAGCGCAACCAGTACTACGAGACCGTCGCCTCCGGATCCGGCGCGGGTCCGGGTTATGACGGGGCGGCGGTGGTCCAGACCCACATGACCAACTCCCGGTTGACCGACCCCGAGGTTCTGGAGTGGCGGTTCCCGGTGCTAGTCGACAGCTTTGCGATCCGCCGCGGCAGCGGCGGGAACGGGCGGTGGCGCGGTGGGGACGGCGCGGTGCGGCGGCTGGGGTTCAGGGAACCTATGGCGGTCAGCATGCTGTCGCAGCACCGACGCGTCCCCCCGTACGGGATGGCCGGGGGAGCGCCCGGTGCGCTGGGCCGCAACCTGGTCCGCCGCGTGG
The DNA here is from genome assembly GCF_035314665.1 of Mycobacterium sp. Classification (GTDB taxonomy): domain Bacteria; phylum Actinomycetota; class Actinomycetes; order Mycobacteriales; family Mycobacteriaceae; genus Mycobacterium. Next base: position 10,563 of record NZ_DATFZD010000410.1, read on the forward strand.
ACGGCAGCGTCATCGAACTCGCCGGCTGCGACTCGGCCGAACTGAACCCCGGCGACGTCCTGGAGATCCACACCCCCGGCGGCGGCGGATACGGGCGTCGCTGAATCCACTGTGTACGCCTTCATGTCCGTCGCGCTCACGCCCGGCAGCGCGTGCGACAGAATCGCTTCATGCACCGCCAGGCCATCAGGCGGGAAGCATTCCGGCTGATCGACGAGAACCGAGAACGGCTATGCCACCACCACCGCCCGGTCTGCTCGCCGATGTCGCCGAGGTGTCGCCGAGCACCTTCTTCCGGTCCCGCTGAATCGGCTGTGAACCAAACGATTTCGAAGTCCGGGTTCCTGACCCGCGCCATGATGGCCGCTTTCGATCGCGCTCCGGGCGGGGTCGGCACGGTCTACCGCGCCCTGGACTTCGTCGACGCCGGCATGCCGCTGACGTGAGGCCTTCCGCAGTGCAGGAGCAATCGAGTCGGCGTGGATTGTTGCGCGCCGCCGGGGCCGCGGGCCTGCTCGCGGCGGGGATCTCAGTGGCCTGCTCATCACGCAAACCGCCAGCCGGCACACGCACACCAAGGACCAGGCCGGGGCGATCGCCTTCACCTCGCCCTGAGCTTCCCGCTGGTGGCCGATCAGCTGCCTGCGCTGATCGCCGATATCCTGCATTAGGCCCGGCCGAGCGCCGGCCGTCTGAGCGTTGGTTAAGGCAGCTCTGGCAGTGCTCGAAAATCTCGTTTCGCCTCCCCGCCAACGGGTTACTGTCGAGTAATGAGCGTCGCGATGGATCTGGACGTGGCCCACACCGTTCTCGACTACGGCGATCAGGCGCTGCTGCTGCAGTTCGACAGCACCGCTGACGTATTGGCGTGGACGGCTGCGCTGCGTGAGGCAGCGCTGCCGGGTGTGCTCGACATCGTCCCGGCCTCCCAGACGGTGCTGCTGAAACTCGACGGCCCCCGTCATCAGAGAGTCATCCGCCGTCGACTGCGCACGTTGCGGGTACCTCCGGACGCGGTGGCGACCGCTCCACCGGATGAGTGCACGGTGATCGACGTGGTGTACGACGGTGCCGATCTCGCCGAGGTGGCCGACCGAACGGGGTTGACCACCGCGCAGGTCATCAACGCCCACACGGCTACACCCTGGCAAGTCGGATTCGGCGGCTTCGCCCCGGGTTTCGCGTATTTGGTCGGCGGCGACCCGCGGCTGGCCGTACCACGGCGGTCGGAGCCGCGGCCATCCGTTCCGGCCGGTGCGGTGGGCTTAGCCGGCGAATTCTGCGGAATCTACCCGCGTCGATCGCCCGGCGGATGGCAGCTGATCGGCCACACCGACGCGGTGCTATGGGACATTGACTGCCCGAATCCCGCGCTGCTGATGCCGGGCATGTGGGTCCAGTTCCGAGCGACATAGCGGCAGGCGTGCCAGGAGCCCGAAAGGAGAGATCCATGACAACCCTGGAGATCTTGCGCAGCGGACCGCTGGCCCTCGTTGAGGACCTCGGACGCGTCGGGCTTGCCCATGTCGGCGTCACCCGGTCGGGCGCGGCCGACCGGCGTTCGCACACGCTGGCCAACCGGCTGGTGGCTAACCCCGACGACCGCGCCACAATCGAAGTGACCTTCGGCGGATTCTCGGCCCGAGTCCGCGGCGGCGATATCGACATCGCAGTGACCGGCGCTGACACAGACCCGAGCGTCAACGGGATCATGTTCGGCACCAACAGTATTCAGCACGTCCGTGACGGTGACGTGATCTTGCTGGGCACCCCATACTCCGGGCTGCGGAGCTATCTCGCCGTCCGCGGCGGCATCGACGTGACACCGGTGCTGGGCTCTCGCAGCTACGACGTGATGTCAGCGATCGGTCCGTTGCCGCTACTACCCGGTGACGTCCTCCCGGTCGGCGAACACACCGACGAGTATCCCGAACTCGAGCAGGCTCCGGTGGCACCGATGTCCGAGCATCTGGTGGAACTCCTGGTAGTGCCTGGGCCGCGTGACGACTGGCTGGTCGATCCCGACGCCCTCGTGCACACCATCTGGATGGCCTCCGATCGCAGTGACCGAGTGGGTACGAGGTTGGAGGGACGCCCACTGCTGTACCGCTCGCCGGGTCGTCAATTGCCCAGCGAGGGAGCCACCCGCGGGGCGATCCAGGTGCCGCCCAACGGCTTACCGGTGATCCTCGGTCCCGATCACCCCGTCACCGGTAGTTACCCGGTGGTCGGTGTGCTCGCCAACGAAGACGTCGACAAGGTCGCCCAGGTGCGGCCCGGGCAGTATGTGCGGCTGCACTGGTCGCGACCGCGGGGTATACGCGCTTCCGCTGCAAGTTCGGTGACTCAGCTGGCAGAGGGCTAGTCCAGCTGGTAAACCAGCAGTGTGCGCACCCAGGTACTCACTGCTCGCCTGGTTCACACCGCCGACCTCGAAAGCGAGGCCCGGCAGCGTGCCTACGAGATGGTCACCACCGCGTTCGCCGGTGAGTTCACCGACAGCGACTGGGAGCACACGCTGGGCGGGATGCACGCTCTCATCTGGCATCACGGCGCGATCATCGCGCACGGAGCGGTCGTACAGCGGCGCCTGCTCTACCGCGGCGCCGCGCTGCGTTGCGGCTACGTCGAAGCCGTGGCCGTGCGCGAAGATTGGCGCGGCCAAGGGTTGGCGATCGCGATCCTGGATGCGTGCGAGCAAGTAATTCGCGGCGGCTATCAACTCGGCGCACTGAGCTCCTCGGACCGCGGAAGGCGGCTCTACACCTTGCGCGGCTGGCTGCCGTGGCGCGGGCCGACCTCGGTGTTGGCGCCTACCGGGACGACAAGAACCCCCGATGACGACGGCTCGGTGTTCGTCCTACCGGTCAGCATCAGCCTGGACCCCGCGGCGGCGTTGACGTGTGACTGGCGTGATGGGGACGTCTGGTAGCGGCGCCGAGCAACGCGTCAGCAATTGGTCGGTAATTCAGCCGCAATCTGGCTGGCATACATACTTCATATGGGTCACCCAGCCGCGCCGTCACTCGCCGGCTATCGGGTGGCAGTCACCTCTGCGCGGCGCTCCGGCGAGCTCTGCGCGCTGCTGCGCCGCCACGGGGCCACCGTTGTCAGCGCGGCGGCGATCAGAATGGTCGCGTTGCCCGACGATGACGAATTACGCCGCAACACAGAAGCTTTGATAGCCAGTCCGCCCGACATTGTCGTCGCGACCACGGGCATCGGATTTCGCGGCTGGATCGCCGCTGCCGACGGCTGGCAACTGGGCAGCCGGCTGACCGCGGCGTTGTCCGGCGCTCGGATCGTGGCCCGTGGAGCGAAGGCCACCGGCGCATTACGCGCCGCCGGCCTGCCTGAGGAGTGGTCCCCGACAACCGAGTCGTCGCGCGAGCTCGTGCAATACCTGCGGCAGTCCGGCATCGCGGGCTGTCGGGTCGCCGTACAGCTGCACGGTGCTACCGAGGACTGGGATCCGTTTCCGGAATTCCTCGGCGAGCTGCGGGCCGCGGGCGCCGAGATCGTCCCGATCCGGGTGTACCGGTGGAAGCCGGCACCGGTGGGCGGGGAGTTCGACCAGCTGGTCACGCAGGTCGCCCAACGCCAGTTCGACGCGGTCAGTTTCACCTCGGCACCGGCGGTGGCTGCGACGCTGATGCGGGCCGGTGATCTCGGCATCTCCGACAAGCTGCTCAGCGCGCTGCGCGCCGATGTGCGGGCGATGTGCGTGGGCCCCGTCACCGCGCAGCCGTTGGCGCGCCTGGGGATTCCGACGTCGTCGCCAAAACGAATGCGACTGGCCGCACTGGCCAGACATATCGCCGAGGAGCTGCCCGAGCTGCGGTCGCGTACATTGCAGGCGGCCGGCCATCGAATCGAGATCCGCGGTTCCTATGTGGTGGTCGACGGCTCGGTCCACACGGTGTCGCCGGCGGCGATGGCGATCCTGCGGGCATTGGCTCACCGTCCGGGCGTCGTCGTCGCCCGCAGGGAACTGCTGAGGAATCTGCCAGGGAGCGCCAGCGATCCCCACGCCGTCGACACGGCGGTGCTGCGGTTACGAAAAGCATTGGGCGACAGAAAGATTGTTGCGACCGTAGTCAAACGCGGTTATCGGTTGGCGATCGATGAAAGCGTCGACGCGGCATTGGTCTGATCGTTCACTCAGGGCGAACGCGCAGGTGGAACTTAAGCGTGGTCGACTCATGTTTGTATCTGTAGGCCGGCTAAGGAGTCGGCAACCACCAAGCACGAGGAGATACGAATGAGCAACCTGACCCTGTGGTCACGACCCGCGTGGGATGTCGACCGCTGGATGCGCGATTTCTTTGGACCCGCCCCTGCCACCGACTGGCTGAAGCCGGTAGCCGAGGGGTTGCGCCCCGCCGCCGAGATCGTCAAGGACGGCGAGGACGCGGTAGTCCGCCTGGAGCTGCCCGGCGTGGACGTCGAGAAGGACGTCAACGTTGAGGTTGACCACGGCCGCCTGGTCATCCACGGTGAGCGCCGCGACGAGCACGCCGAGCAGAAGGACGGGCGCACGCTGCGCGAGGTCCGCTACGGCTCGTTCCGCCGGTCGTTCCGGCTGCCTGCGCATATCACCGGCGAGGCCATCTCGGCGTCCTACGACGCCGGTGTGCTGACCGTGCGGGTCACCGGTGCTTACGCCGGAACTCAGGCGCAGCGCATCGAGATCACCAAGTAACCTGCCAACTCCCCAACCCACTCGAATCCGGTGGGGCCCAACGGCTCCACCGGATTCGCCTGATTAATCAGGCGAACGCCTGCTCAGCGTCGATCCCGATGACGCGAAGCAGGTTGACCACCTTGTGATCAAGCCCCTCACCGACTTTGGTCACTTCGGCGATGCCGAGGCTGCCGAATGCCGCGCTGGGCTGGTCCATGGTGAAGACCGCGTTGCCGTCGGAATCGCTGTAGACCAGCATCCGAAGCGGCGCGTACAACAGTGCCTTCGGGTCGTGGCGAAACATGGTCTCAGCGATGACATGATTGCCGATCAGATACTCGATCGCCCGGGTGCGATGTCCGGCCAAGCTCAGCAAGTCGGTCCCGCCGACCTTCGCGTAGACCATCAACTCGTTGGGCGCATTCTTGGCCACGGCAGCCCGAATGTCGTTCCAGCTGCCGCCCGCCGCGGCGATCCGCTCCATCGCCGCCCGATCGAGCGGCGGCGCGGCTTCTTCCAATTTCGCCACGAACTCGTCAAACGCCATCCCGGTGGCGATGTCGACGCGGGTCATGTCGTGCTGTTCACGGTGAAAACCGGTCATGATGCCTCCTTCGGCACGTTTAACGAACCGTCGTCCGACTAGCCCCAGCGGGTCAGGATCTCCTTGGCCCGGGATCCCAAGGCCGCCTGTAGAAACGGCCCGAAACTGATCCGCCCCACGCCCAGTGGACCGAATGAGGCGGGGTCGTCCTGATCGGGTAATGCGATCGCGTTGACCGGAAGCGGTAACTCAGTGGCCAAGCGCCGCAACGTCTCCGGATCATGGCGGCCCACGGGATAGAGGACATCGGCACCCGCGGCGGCGGCCTTCTGCAACCGCGCCACCGCCCGCTCGACGCGGTCCGAATCGTCACCGTCCTTGCGCAGGAAAAGGTCAGTGCGGGCGTTGATCACGAGATGGACCCCCGCCTGGTCGGCGGCGGCGCGCAGCGCACCGACCAGTTCGGCATGCTCATCGGCCGAACGCAGTCGCTTGCCCTCACTGTGCACCGTGTCTTCGATGTTCAGCCCTACCGCGCCCGCCGCGAGCAACCCGTCGATCAGCCGCGACGCCGGCAGCCCGTAACCGGACTCGACGTCCACCGAGACCGGGACGTCGACCGCGGCGGTGATCTGCACGACGCGGCTCAGCAGATCGTCGAATGACATGCCCTCGTTGTCGGGTTTGCCGATCGAGTCGGCGACGGGATGACTGCCCACGGTCAGTGCGGCGAAACCGGCGTCGGTGGTCAATCGCGCGGACCAGGCGTCCCACACTGTCGGCAGGATCACCGGATTGCCCGGCTGATGCAGCCTCAGCAGCGCCGCTGCCCGATCGGCCAATCCGCTGTGCGCCGGCATGGCTGGCTGCCTCCCGCTTAACGAGCGTGACCTGGCTCACGCCATCGCTGTGTGCTGGATAGTATCGGGTGACGTAATGTGATCCATAACACCATCATCGGTAGGGAGATCCGTTGTCCAGCACTACTGAACTCGCCGAGCTACACGAGCTCATCGGTGGCCTGCGGCGGTGCGTGACGTCGTTGAGCTCGCGATACCGCGACACCCCCGCGATGCGGCGGGTGGTCAACGACGTCCAGCGAATCCTCAACGACGTCGAGTTGCTCGACATCGACGCCGGTGAGCTGGATTTGGCTCGCCAAGACGTCCACCAACCGGGTGAGAAAATCGGCATCCCCGACACTCAATACGACAGCGACTTCTGGCGCGACGTCGACGACGAAGGCGTCGGCGGCCACAGTCGTTATTGACGCACCCCCCGCGAGACCGGGTGGTCTTCGCTGTGGGTACTCTCCGACGAGGCCACGCGAAGAGGATGACAATACATGAGCGCACCCACGGCGGACCGTACTGCGTCCGGTGTCTTTTCACCTACGCGCGCCCACATCCAGCAACGGACGCTACGCACCGACCGGTGGTGGATGTCGCCGCTGCGGATCGACCTCGGCTTCGCCGCATTTGTCATCTACGCAACCGCGCGCGCGTTCCAGCGTGACTACTTCTTTGTCCCGAAGTACCACTACCTGACGCCGTTCTACTCGCCGTGCGTCAGCAAGGCTTGCGGTGAGGCCAGCGACTTCTGGCCGCAGATCCTGCCGAACATGTGGTGGCTACCGTTCGCGGCGCTGACGCTGCCGTTCCTGCTGCTATTCCGGCTGACCTGCTACTACTACCGCGGCGCCTATTACCGCACGGTCTGGCAGTCCCCCACCGCCTGTGCGGTGGCCGAGCCCCGCGTCCACTACAGCGGCGAGACCAAATTCCCGCTGATCGTTCAGAACACGCACCGCTATTTCTTCTACATCGCCGTCATCATCTCGGTGATCAACAGCTACGACGCGATCGTCGCGTTCCATTCCGATGAGGGACCGGGTGGATTCGGCTTCGGCTTGGGCAACCTGATCATGGTCGGCAACGTCGTCATGCTCTGGGTGTACACGCTGTCCTGCCATTCGTGCCGGCACGTCACCGGCGGGCGGCTGAAGCACTTCTCCAAACACCCTGTGCGGTACTGGATCTGGACCCAGGTCAGCAAGCTCAACACCCGACACAAGCTGTACGCGTGGATCACACTGGGCACGCTGATGCTCACCGACTTCTACATCGCGCTGGTGGCCGGCGGTGCCATCCCGGACCTGAGGTTTGTTGGCTGAGAAGCTTTTTCACGAATATCAGAAAGTTGAGCGAGGTTCCATGACTGAGGTCGAACGGCACTCCTACGACGTCGTCGTGATCGGTGCCGGCGGCGCAGGTTTGCGCGCGGTCATCGAGGCGCGGGAACGCGGCCTCAAGGTTGCGGTGGTGTGCAAGTCGCTGTTCGGCAAGGCCCACACGGTGATGGCCGAGGGCGGTTGCGCGGCCGCGATGGGTAACACCAACCCGAAAGACAACTGGACGACCCACTTCGGCGACACGATGCGCGGCGGGAAGTTCCTGAACAACTGGCGGATGGCCGAGTTGCACGCCAAGGAGGCCCCCGACCGGGTTTGGGAACTGGAGACCTACGGCGCGCTGTTCGACCGCCTCAAGGACGGCAAGATCAGCCAGCGCAACTTCGGCGGGCACACCTACCCGCGGCTGGCACACGTCGGCGACCGGACCGGCCTGGAGCTGATCCGCACCATGCAGCAGAAAATCGTCTCGCTGCAGCAGGAGGACTACGCCGAGCTCGGCGACTACGAGGCGAGGATCAAGGTTTTCGCCGAGTGCACCATCACCGACCTCATCAAAGACGGTGACGCGATCTCCGGAGCATTCGGCTACTGGCGTGAAAGCGGCCGCTTCGTCCTGTTCGAGGCCCCGGCGGTGGTGATGGCAACCGGCGGAATCGGCAAGTCGTTCAAGGTCACCTCGAACTCCTGGGAGTACACGGGCGACGGCCACGCCCTGGCGCTGCGGGCGGGCGCTTCGCTGATCAACATGGAGTTCGTTCAGTTCCACCCGACCGGCATGGTGTGGCCGCCCAGCGTCAAGGGCATCCTGGTCACCGAGGGCGTGCGCGGTGACGGCGGCGTGCTGAAGAACTCCGACAACAAACGGTTCATGTTCGAGTACATCCCGCCGGTGTTCAAAGGCCAGTACGCCGAGACCGAGCAAGAGGCCGACCAGTGGCTCAAGGACAACGACTCGGCCCGTCGCACCCCGGACCTGTTGCCCCGTGACGAGGTCGCCCGCGCGATCAACTCCGAAGTCAAGGCCGGCCGCGGCACCCCGCACGGCGGGGTCTACCTCGACATCGCGTCGCGGCTGACGCCCGAGCAGATCAAGAAGCGCCTCCCGTCGATGTACCACCAGTTCAAGGAGCTGGCCGGGGTCGACATCACCAAAGAGCCAATGGAAGTCGGACCCACCTGCCACTACGTGATGGGCGGTATCGAGGTGGACGCCGACACCGGTGCCGCCACCGTCCCCGGGCTTTTCGCCGCGGGCGAGTGCTCCGGCGGCATGCACGGGTCCAACCGGCTGGGCGGCAACTCACTGTCGGACTTGCTGGTGTTCGGCCGTCGGGCCGGTCTGGGCGCCGCCGATTACGTGCGGGCGCTGAGCAGCCGTCCGAAAGTCTCCGACGCGGACATCGACGCGGCGGCCAAACGAGCGCTGGCTCCCTTCGAGACGCCGACGAACGGCGCCACCGGGGAGAACCCCTACACGTTGCACATAGAGCTGCAGCAGACGATGAACGACCTTGTGGGCATCATCCGCAAGGCCGATGAAATCACCGAGGCCCTCGGTCGACTCGACCAGCTTCGGGAACGGTTCAAGCACATCCACGTCGAGGGACACCGGCAGTACAACCCCGGCTGGAACCTCGCCATCGATCTGCGCAACCTGCTGCTGGTCAGCGAATGCGTCGCCAAGGCAGCGCTGGAGCGCACCGAAAGCCGGGGCGGCCACACCCGCGATGATCACCCCGGCATGGATCCGTCGTGGCGCAAGGTGTTGCTGGTCTGCAAAGCGGCCGGTGGTGACCCCGTCATCCCCGACGTCTCGGTCACTCACAAAGACCAGATTCCGATGCGGCCCGATCTGCTCGAGGTGTTCGAAATCTCCGAACTGGAGAAGTACTACACCGCCGACGAACTGGCCGACCACCCAGGACGGAGAGGCTGATGAGCTACAACGCAACCATGCGGGTATGGCGCGGCGACCAGTCCGGCGGTGCCCTGCAGGACTTCACCGTGGAGGTCAACGAGGGCGAGGTGGTGCTCGACATCATCCACCGCCTGCAACAGACCCAGACACCGGACTTGGCGGTGCGGTGGAACTGCAAAGCCGGCAAGTGCGGCTCGTGCTCGGCTGAGGTCAACGGCAAGCCCCGGTTGATGTGCATGACGCGGATGTCGACCTTCGCCGAAGACGAAGTGGTCACCGTGACGCCGATCCGGACCTTCCCAGTGATCCGGGATCTGGTCACCGATGTGTCGTTCAACTACGAGAAGGCAAGGGAAATACCGTCATTCGCGCCGCCAAAGGATCTTCAGCCCGGTGAGTACCGGATGGCGCAGAAGGACGTGGAGCGTTCTCAAGAGTTCCGCAAGTGCATCGAATGTTTCCTGTGCAACAACGTCTGCCACGTGATCCGTGATCACGAAGACAACAAAGAAGCGTTTGCCGGCCCGCGCTATCTGATGCGCATCGCCGAGCTGGAGATGCATCCGCTGGACACACTGGACCGGCGCAACCAGGCGCAGGAGCAGCACGGCCTCGGGTACTGCAACATCACCAAGTGCTGCACCGAAGTCTGCCCCGAGAGCATCAAGATCACCGATAACGCCCTGATTCCGATGAAGGAACGCGTCGCCGACCAGAAATACGATCCGGTGGTGTGGTTGGGCAACAAGCTGTTCCGTCGCTGACACGCAGCGGGTGTTAGCCGCCTGCCGATCCGGGTATCCAACGCGCAGCCGCGTACAACCCGAAAGGCGGTGGACATGGCTATCGGACGATCCGTCAGCATCAACGACATTCGAACGGCGATCCGTGAGCTCTCGGTGCGCGCCGAACTCGCCCGCAAAGAAGGACGCGAGCAGGACGCCGCGGAACTCGAGCGTCGTATCCAGGCTTACCGCGACGAACTCAGCAAGCGTCCCTAGACTCCCAGCCGACGGAAAACGCTGCGGTGAAAGACGATCGGCGCAACATTCGCGTCGACTTGGACATCGCTGACCCGCAACACCACGATCGTGTGGTCTCCGGCGGGAATGAGTTGCTCGATCGCGCTTTCCAACCAAACACTGGTGCCCTTGATGAACACCGCACCGCTGCTGTTGGACACCGTCTCCAACCCGGCGAACCGGTCGCCCGTTTTGGCGGCCAGCATCCGGACGGCTTCGTCGTGCGCCTCGCCCAGAACGCTGATACCCAGCGCCCGCACCTGCTTGAGCTTCGGCCACGTCGTCGAGGTGTTCTGTACGCAGAACGACACCAACGGCGGTTCCAGCGACACCGGGACAAACGTGCTGGCCGCCAGCCCTTCTCGGACGCCGTCGACTTCGGCCGCAATGGCGATCACGCCGGACGGGAAGTGGCCGAAGGCCTCGCGCAGTGACGACGGTGTCAGCTTGTCAGGTAGATTCACCGGGCTTCATTCGCATCAGGAGATTTTGGTATTCCTGACCCTACCCGCCCGACGAGTAGCCATGCGCGGCAGCGACGTCGGGGTGGGCCCGCAACCGGCTCTTCCACGCATTTCGGCCATACACCGAGAAGATGGGGTCGGAAGGGTCCGCGCGCCGACTCGCCCGAGCCGCCAAGTCCGAAGGCAGCGACAAGGTGGGGATCTGCGCGTCCAGTCGCGGGTTGAAGAAGTACGGCACCGAGAGCCGATCAGCCGTATGACGCAGGTTCACCCGGTGCTCGGTCGCCCGCAGATAGCCGCCGGTCGCTAGCTCCAGCAGCTCACCGATATTGACGATGAATGCCCCGTCGCGCGCCGGGACGTCGATCCAGCTTTTGCCGTTGCGGCCCGACCGCACCTGCAATCCCCGGCTGCCCGGCTCCGCGAGCAGCAGCGTGAGGACCCCGGAATCTCGATGCGCGCCGACGCCCTGCGGGCCGGCCGCGGTCGCCGGATAATGCACAACCTTGATCAAGGTGGCCGGCGTCTCGGCGAAGGCGGCGTCGAACACGTCCGGCGGACTGCCCAGCGAGGCCGCCCAATGCCGCAACAAGCTGCGGGCCACCGCGCCGAGCGCCGCGTCCCACTCCGCGATGATCCCCGGCAGCTCGGGCAGCGCTGCCGGCCACTGGTTGGGACCCTGAAGCCACAGATAGTCCGGCTTGCCCGGGCCGCCCACCGGGTGGCGCTCCGGTCCGATGTCGATCTGCTCGCGCCAGTCCACCTCGCCGCCGGTCAGCTCGCCACCAAGCCGGGTATAGCCGCGGAAATGCGGACTGTGCACCATCGCGACAGCGTCCTTCTCGGCCTGCGGCAGCGCGAACAGCCGCCGCGCCGTCGCCAGCACCCGACGCGTCAGCGCCGGAGGCACCCCGTGGCCGATCAGATAGAAGAAGCCGACCTCGTGGGCCGCCTCGCGCAACCGTTCGCGCAGTTGGCCAGGAGGGTGGCGTAGGTCCACTTCTGGCAGCGCGGTGACGGTCGACACAGTTGTCACCTACCCATCATCGCCGCAGGTGACACCGTATGCCACGGTCTTGATCAGCACGAACCCAACCGGTTGGTTAATTAGGCAATGAAATTTAGCTCACAGTCGGTTGCATCGCGTTACCGATTGGGTATAGCTTTACGGTGTTACTGGTGGGTAACTTAGCCTTAGTACCCAACCACAAGTGGCGTTCTCATCGAGGAGGAACCAGTGAGCCACTACAAGAGCAATGTGCGCGACCAGGTATTCAACCTGTTTGAGGTGTTGGGCGTCGACAAGTCCTTCGGCGAAGGCGACTACGCCGACCTGGACGCCGACACCGCCCGCGAAATGCTGACGGAGATGAGCCGGCTGGCCGAAGGCCCGGTCGCCGAGTCCTTCGTCGAGGGCGACCGCAATCCCCCGGTCTTCGACCCGGAGACCCACTCCGTGAAGCTCCCCGAGAGCTTCAAGGCGTCGGTGCGCGCGGTCATCGAAGCCGGTTGGGACAAGGTCGGCCTAGCCGAAGAGCTGGGTGGCATGCCGATGCCCCAGGCGATGCTGTGGGCGCTGCACGAGCACCTGCTCGGCGCCAACCCGGCGGTGTGGATGTACGCCGGCGGCGCGGGATTCGCCCAGATCTTCTACAACCTGGCCACCGAAGAGCAGAAGAAGTGGGCCGTGCTGGCCGCCGAGCGCGGCTGGGGCTCGACCATGGTGCTCACCGAGCCGGACGCCGGCTCGGACGTCGGCGCCGGCCGGACCAAGGCCGTCCAGCAGGACGACGGCTCCTGGCACATCGACGGCGTGAAGCGGTTCATCACCTCGGGCGACTCGGACGACATGTTCGAGAACATCTTTCACCTGGTGCTGGCTCGCCCCGAGGGTGCCGGACCGGGTACCAAGGGCCTGTCGCTGTTCTTCGTGCCCAAGGTGCTGTTCGACTTCGAGACCGGCGAGCTGGGCGAGCGCAACGGCGTGTTCGTCACCAACGTCGAGCACAAGATGGGCCTGAAAGTCTCTGCGACCTGTGAACTGACCTTTGGTCAGCACGGCGTTCCGGCCAAGGGCTGGCTGGTCGGCGAGGTGCACAACGGCATCGCGCAGATGTTCGAGGTCATCGAAAACGCCCGCATGCTGGTCGGTACCAAGGCCATCGCGACGCTGTCCACCGGCTACCTCAACGCCCTGGCCTACGCCAAGGAGCGCGTGCAGGGCGCCGACCTGACCCAAATGACCGACAAGACCGCGCCGCGGGTGACCATCACGCACCACCCGGACGTGCGTCGCAGCCTGATGACCCAGAAGGCTTACGCCGAGGGCCTGCGTGCGCTGTACCTCTACACCGCGACCTACCAGGATGCGGCCGTCGCCACGGCACTGCACGGCGTGGACGCCGACCTGGCGGTCAAGGTCAACGACCTGATGCTGCCGATCGTCAAGGGTGTCGGCTCCGAGCAGGCCTACGCCAAGCTCACCGAGAGCCTGCAGACCTTCGGCGGATCCGGCTTCTTGCAGGACTACCCGATCGAGCAGTACATCCGCGACGCCAAGATCGACTCGCTTTACGAGGGCACCACGGCCATCCAGGCGCAGGACTTCTTCTTCCGGAAGATCGTCCGCGACAAGGGTGTGGCGCTGGCCCACGTGTCCGGGCAGATCGAGGAGTTCCTGAAGAACGAGTCCGGCAACGGCCGGCTGAAGGCCGAGCGTGCGCTGCTGGCCACCGCCCTGGCGGACGTGCAGGCGATGGCAGCGACGCTGACCGGCTACCTGATGGCCGCGCAGGACGACATCTCCAGCATCTACAAGGTGGGGACGGGTTCGGTGCGCTTCCTGATGAGCGTCGGCGACCTGGTCATCGGCTGGTTGCTGCAGCGTCAGGCCGCGGTGGCCCTGGAGGCGCTCGACGCCGGTGCCAGCGACGCCGACCGGGCCTTCTACGAGGGCAAGATCGCGGTGGCGTCGTTCTTCGCCAAGAACTTCCTGCCGTTGCTGACCAGCACCCGCCAGGTGTTGGACACGATCGACAACGACATCATGGAGCTCGACGAAGCGGCCTTCTAGGCGACGACGATGCGGCCGTGAAACGGCCGAGTAGGAGTCGGCTAATTGGGCTTCTGATCCCCAACAGCGAAATCCCCCGTTCTCGTTGGAGAATGGGGGATTTCGCGTCTTGGCTATTTGTGGGGAGGGGCCGCCGCGGATCCCCTCCTTCCGTCGGCGGCCCCCATCGGCCGACACCTGTGAACAGGCCTTCGGCCGATTCAAGGACGCCCCGCGCTGCCATCGGGTCGGGGGGTCGGACGACAACACGGAGCTATCCGTGAGGTCGCATACCCAGGCGCCGTCGTTAGTAAACGGCACACCGCACCTGGCGTATCAGGCTTCCAGAATGGCGGCGACGCCTTGGCCGCCGGCGGCACAGATCGAGATCAGCCCGCGCACCGGCTTGGCTCCGTTGTGCTGGGCCTTCGCCTCGGACAGTTGCTTGGCCAGCTGCGCAAGGATCCGCCCGCCGGTGGCGGCGAACGGGTGACCGGCCGCCAGCGAGGACCCGTTCACGTTCAGCTTGGACCGGTCGATGGGCCCCAGCGCCGCATCCAGGCCCAGCCGCTCCTTGCAGTACTCCTCGGACTCCCAGGCCTGCAGGTGCGCCAGCACGACCGAGGCGAATGCCTCATGGATCTCGTAGAAGTCGAAGTCGGCAAGGCTGAGCCCATTGCGCGCCAGCAGGCGTGGCACCGCGTATGTCGGCGCCATCAGCAGGCCGTCGGCGCCGTTGACGTAGTCCACCGACGCCGTCTCGGCGTCGACGAAGTAGGCCAGCGGCGTCAGCGAGCGCCCGGCTGCCCACTCTTCGCTGGCCAGCAAGGCCACCGACGCGCCGTCGGTCAGCGGTGTGGAGTTGCCGGCCGTCATCGTGGCGTCGCCGGCCTTCACCCCGAACACCGGCTTGAGCTTGGCCAGCTTCTCCGCCGACGAGTCCGGCCGCAGGTTGTCGTCGCGATAAAGACCCAAGAACGGGGTGACCAGGTCGTCGAAGAAGCCGCTGTCGTAGGCCGCCGCCATATTGCGGTGGCTAGCGGCGGCCAACTCATCCTGGTCGACCCGCTTGATGCCCATCTGCTTGGCGGTGATGGCCTGGTGCTCGCCCATCGACAGGCCGGTGCGTGGCTCGCTGTTCACTGGGATCTCCACCCCGACGCTGGCCGGGAGCTTGCCGACCAGCTTCAGCCGCTCGACGTTGGACTTTGACCGACGCAGTCCCAGCAGTGTGCGGCGCAGGTTGTCGCCCAAGCCGATCGGCGCATCGGAGGTGGTGTCCACGCCGCCGGCGGCGGCGACCTCGTAGCGGCCGGACGCGATGCCGTCGGCCGCGGCGATCGCCGCCTGCAAGCCGGTGCCACAGGCCTGCTGCAGGTCGAAGGCGGGCGTGTAAGACGACAGCGCCGATCCGAGCACGCACTCGCGCATCAGGTTGAAGTCGCGGCTGTGCTTGAGCACCGCGCCGCCGATCACCGCGCCCAAACGTTCACCGGCAAGGCCGAACCGGTCGACCAGCCCTCCCAGGGCGGCGGTGAACATGTCCTGGTTGGACGCCTCGGCGTAGGCGCGGTCCGAGCGCGCGAACGGGATTCGATTGCCACCGAGCACAGCGACGCGGCGCATGGAACTTTCAGAAGTCACGCTTATCTCCGTCGGTTGGGGGTTATCCACCACTAGGGGTCATACTACCTACTGTTCTTACTCTGGAGTAAGTTCGCTCTTCGATACGGTAGTCGACAGATGACACGCTCGATACGGAAGGCAGCTCAGTGGCCCCCAAGGTTTCACCCGATCTATTGTCCCAAGTCGTCAACTCCGGGCCCGGCTCGTTTCTCGCCAAGCAACTCGGCGTGCCGCAGCCCGAGAAACTGCGCCGTTATCGGGTCGGTGATCGGCCGCTGGCCGGGTCGCTGCTGATCGGCGGGGAGGGCCGGGTTGTCGAGCCGCTGCGGGCGGCGCTCGATAAGGATTACGACGTGGTGGGCGCCAACCTCGGTGGTCGCTGGGCCGATTCGTTCGGCGGGCTGGTTTTCGACGCCACCGGTATCACCACGCCCGCCGGGTTGACGGCGCTGCACGAGTTCTTCACGCCGCTGCTGCGCAATGTCGGCCACTCCGGCCGCGTCGTCGTCGTCGGCACCACCCCCGACCACGCCGGCAGCACCGACGAGCGGATCGCGCAGCGCGCGCTGGAGGGCTTCACCCGCTCGCTGGGCAAGGAGCTGCGGCGCGGAGCGACCGCCGCGCTGGTCTACCTGTCGCCCGATGCAAAACCGGCCGCTACCGGCGCAGAGTCGACCCTGCGGTTCCTGCTGTCGGCCAAATCGGCCTACGTGGACGGGCAGGTGTTCTACGTCGGCGCCGCCGACTCCACTCCGCCAGCCGACTGGGACCGGCCGCTGGACGGCAAGGTGGGCATCGTGACCGGTGCTGCGCGCGGCATCGGCGCGACGATCGCCGAGGTGTTCGCCCGGGACGGGGCCCGGGTCATCGCGGTCGACGTGGAGGGCGCCGCCGAGGCGCTGGCCGAGACCGCCACCCGGATCGGTGGGACGGCCCTGACCCTCGACGTCACCGCAGACGATGCCGTCGACCGGATCAGCGAGCATCTGCGTGAGCACTACGACGGCAGGGCCGACATCCTGGTCAACAACGCCGGCATCACCCGCGACAAGCTGCTGGCCAACATGGACGACGCCCGCTGGAACTCGGTTCTGGCCGTCAACCTGCTTGCGCCACAACGGCTTACCGAGGGACTGATCGGCAACGGCAGCATCGGGGACGGCGGCCGGGTGATCGGTCTGTCGTCGATGGCCGGCATCGCGGGCAACCGCGGGCAGACCAACTACGCGACCACCAAGGCGGGCATGATCGGGCTGACTCAGGCGCTGGCACCGGTGCTCGCCGAGAAGGGCATCACGATCAACGCCGTCGCGCCGGGTTTCATCGAAACCCAGATGACCGCGGCCATCCCGCTGGCCACCCGCGAGGTGGGCCGCCGGATGAACTCGCTGTTCCAAGGTGGGCAACCGGTGGACGTCGCCGAGACCATCGCCTACTTCGCCAGCCCGGCGTCAAACGCGGTGACGGGCAACGTCATTCGTGTTTGCGGCCAGGCTATGCTGGGCGCATAGCGCAGAGGAGATACGCAGTGACGCAACCAAGCGGCCTGAAGAACCTGCTGCGCGCGGCGGCGGGGGCGTTGCCGTTCGTGCCACGCAGCGACCACCTGCCCAGCAGGACGCTGACCGTCAACGACGTGCCCATCGACCGCGGGAACGTCGCCGACTATGCAGCGGTTACCGGACTGCGCTACGGCGACACCGTGCCGCTGACCTACCCGTTCGCGTTGACCTTCCCGACCATGATGTCGCTGGTAACCGGATTCGACTTCCCTTTCGCTGCAATGGGATCCGTCCATACCGAAAATCACATTACCCAATACCGGCCGATCAAGGTAACCGATACGGTCAATATCAACGTGCACGCCGAGAACCTGCGTGAACACCGCAAAGGCCTGCTGGTCGACCTGGTGACCGATGTCAGCGTCGGTAACGAGGTGGCATGGCACCAGGTGACAACGTTCCTGCACCAACAACGCACCAGCTTGTCCGACGAACCCAAGCCACCGCCGCAGAAGCAGCCCAAGCCGCCGCCACCGAAAGCCATCCTGCGGATCACCCCGGGCCAGATTCGGCGCTATGCTGCGATCGGCGGCGATCACAACCCGATCCACACCAACCCCATCGGGGCCAAGTTGTTCGGCTTCCCCACCGTGATTGCACACGGAATGTTCAGCGCTGCAGCAGTATTGGCGAATTTAGAGGCCGGTCTCCCCGATGCTGTGACATATTCGGTGCGGTTCGGCAAACCAGTGGTGCTGCCCGCCAGTGCGGGACTCTACGTCGATCAGGTCGAGGACGGCTGGGACATCAGCTTGCGCAACATCGCCAAGGGGTATCCGCATCTGACCGGCACGCTGCGGACGCACTAGCCGGAATCGCGCTCGACAAGTAGTCGGACACCGTATGCGCTAAGGGCGGCAGCCAGGAAAACCAGCAATAGCCAAATCGGCGGCCGGGCAAGTTCCCACACGAAGATCGCCGCCCAAAACGGTGTGCCTTGACTGATCGCGAGCACACCGGCTGCACCGGCCATCGAGATCGCCTGAACGTGAAAGTGGGTCCCTGCGGCCGCATTGATGGTCAGCACCAACAGCGTCCCCGCCGCCGCGCCGGTCGCAAGCGCGGGGGTGATCAATCCGCCCGTCGCGCCGGCGCGCAGAAAAACCGCCGTCAGTAGCGGTTTCAGAATCAAGACCGCCGCCGCCGTCGCCAAGGTCATCCCGCCGGCGAGCGTCGCGCTCAGGATCGATCTGCCGTTGCCGGGCAGTTCGGGCCACCAGTGTGAGCAGACACCGGTCAGCAACCCGGCGCCGGCGATTGCCGGGATCAGCAGCCAGGATCTCCGCACTGCGGCCCGATGTGCCGCTCCCATGGCGCGATTGAACACCAGTCCCACCACAAAGGTCAGCGGGCCCAGCACCAGCGCGTAACCGATCAAACGGTAGGAAAAATGCAGGTCGGGCCAGGTCAGAATCGTCTGATTATGGGTGACCACCGAGGCAACCGCGACACCCAGGCTCGAGGTGATCAGCGCGGCACCCACCGCTCGGAGATGCCACGTTCTCAACATGATCCGCAGCGCGAACAGCGCACCACCGAGCGGCACCGCATAAACGGCACCCAGCCCGGCGCCGGCCGCACACCCCAGCAGAATCTCCCGGTCGCGGGGCGACAGGCGTTTCAGCCATCCGATCCCCAAATCGCCAAGGGCCGCGGCGAATTCGCGAGGGGCCCCTTCCCGGCCCAGCGATGCACCGGTGCCAACCACCAGCACTTGCAGTGCCGCGTCGCCGCCGAAGGGCAGCATGCGTATCCGCTCGCGGCGCTCGATCGCCGTAGAAAGTGACGGGACATCGGTTCTGGACCGCAGTGCCCACCAGCCCAGCCCTGCCAGGGCTCCGCCCACCATTGGCCCCAAAGCTCGACGCACCGGGCTGCTGCCGGTGACCCCCTGCAGCAGCGTTCCGAATGTGTAGTGGTAGGTGAGGTGCTCAAGAAAACGCAGCAGCAGCGTCGTCGACAACCCGGCAACCCCGGCCAGCAACCCGACAATCACCGTCGCGCAGAAAAACTCAACATCGCGGCGGCTCATGGGGTGAATGGCGAGGTCCCGGCTAACCGGACCCAGCGGCGGCCTCGTGCGCGTCCCGATCGGACGGCACGCCCTTGAGACCGCGCCAGAACAGGTTGATCATCAACGCAGCCGCCTCGTCGACGTCGGTATCGCCGGTACTGAGCCGGGTCGCGATCGCTTCGCCGGCGCCCACCAGCGCGACCGCTATCATCTCGAAGTCGGTGTCGGGTTCGGGATTCCGGGTGCCGGCCTCCAGTATTCGAGCAACCAAGGCGATGATCCGCTCGCGGCCCTCGCGCACGGTGTGGGCGAATGCTTGCGAGCTGGTGGCCTGCGTGTACATCACGATCCACGACGCGCGGTTGGCGTCGATGTAATGCATGAACGCGACAATAGTGTTGCGCAACAAGTCCTTTGGGCTCTGCTCCAGATTGATGTCCTCGCGCACACCATCGATGAATCGTGTCATCTCGCGATCAAGACAGGCGCCGAACAGTTCTTCCTTGGAGCCGTAGTACAGATACAGCATCGGCTTGGAGATCTCGGCCTTGGCCGCGATCACATCCATCGACGTCTCGTGATAGCCGTTGATGGAGAACATCTCGACGGCGGCATCCAGCATCTGCTGTTCGCGCACAGCACGGGGTAACCGCTTGGTACCACCTGCCATGCTGTCCCCTTCTCGCCGACCTACGGGTGCGCCCGTCTGCCTTCAGGGTAAGCAATGCGTATGCGGGCCGCCGCGTTTACGGCCCGCAGTCTGGCTTCGGGCCCTTGACCTTCGCCACCCGCAGTACCGAGGCATCGACGGCGGACATCGTCAACTCCCCTGCGGCCAATGCCTTCTCCAGACGATCCAGCACGGCGGGCACCTCGTCGGTGGTAACCCACAGCGCGATGTCGGTGCCGGCCTGCAGGGATCGCAGGACCGCTTCCGGCACGCCGTAGTGCTGGTTGATCGCGGCCATGCTGGATAGGTCGTCGCTGAACACCGGGCCGTCGAAGGCCGGGCCTTTGTAGCCGGTCCCGGTGCGCAACAACTGAATGGCGGCCTTGCTGAGGCTGGCCGGTTGATCGCCAGTCAGGCCGGGCACCTGCAGGTGGCCGATCATGACGCCGACGGGCGCCGCGGTCACCAGCGTCCGGTACGGCACCAGATCGTTGTTCTGCAACGCCTCAAGCGGCGGCGTGGTCACTCCGCCGGTGTGCGAGTCGCCGGATCCGTGCCCGTGGCCGGGAAAATGCTTGAGCACCGGCAGCAGCCCGGCGTCGCGCAGACCTCGCGCATATGCGCCGGCGTACGCGGTGACGACGGCCGGATCCGAGCCGAACGACCGGTCGCCGATCACGGTGTCGTCGGGCGCGTCGGTGACGTCGACCACCGGGGCGAAATCGATGGTGATACCCAGGCCACGCATCTTGTGGCCGCGGTCCAACGCAATGCCGTAGACCTCGTCGGCGGTGTTCGTGTGGGCCAGCACCCGCGGCGACGGCGACGGGCCGATCAGCGACGACAGCCGCGCTACCCGGCCGCCCTCCTCGTCGACGCTGATCGCCACCGGCAGCGCCGTGCTCGCGGACAGATTCTTCACCGTGCCGTTGGTCAGCATCGACAGGTCGGTCCAGCTGCCGACGAAAATGCCGCCGACGTGGTGGTCTGTCACGACGGCTTTGGCGTCGTCGCCGTTGCGTACGCCCACCATCAGCAGCTGAGCCAGCTTGTCGCGGGTGGACATTGCCGCCAGGATCGCCCCCGGCTCCCCGCACGCGGGTCGGGCCGGGGGGATCGGCTTCGCCGATGACGTGGCCGGTGCCGACTTGGGTCGTTCGGAGGTGTGGCCGCAGCCCGCCAACACCGCCGTAACCGCGGCGAGCACGGCCAGTACACGCGAGGAAGCCATTCGCCCATGCTGTCATGGGGTCGATTCGCGCGGCGCCGACGCCCCGCCCGCCGAACGCTCCACCGGCCGCGACCTTGCCTTCTGCTAGGTTTGGCCCCTAGCACGCCCGCAATTCCAAGGAGCTGCCCGATGAACCGGTTCGTTGCGCCCGCCGCCGCCAGCGTCGTGGTTGGTCTGCTGCTGGGCGCAGCCGCGATCTTCGGGATCACGTTGATGGTGCAGCAGGACACCAAGCCACCCCTTCCCGGAGGCGACCCGCAGTCGTCGGTGCTCAACCGGGTCGAGTACGGCAACCGCAGCTAGCCGCCGCCCGGTGACGATGCGGGCCGGGGAACGGCCCGTTGAGGAGCCGGGCAGTCAGAGGCGGACCCAGGCCGCCGGTGCGAAAATGGTTTCTGCTGCGACGCCCCTGTCGCGACGCTGGTTGTGGCTGGTCGCGACCGTCGCGCTGACGCTGAGCTTCGCCCAGTCGCCCGGGCGGATCTCCCCCGACACCAAGCTCGACCTCACCGCCAACCCGCTGCGCTTCCTGACCCGGGCGACCAATTTGTGGAACAGCGAACTGCCCTTCGGGCAGGCGCAAAACCAGGCCTACGGCTACCTGTTTCCGCACGGGGCCTTCTTCCTGGCCGGTCATCTGCTGGGGCTACCCGGCTGGGTGACCCAGCGGCTGTGGTGGGCGTTGCTGCTGACCGTCGGCTTCTGGGGGTTATTGCGGGTCGCTGAGGCGCTGGGGATCGGCAGTCCGACATCGCGCGTGATCGCGGCGGTGGCGTTCGCGCTGTCGCCTCGGGTATTGACGACCCTGGGGTCGATCTCGTCGGAAACGTTGCCGATCATGCTGGCGCCGTGGGTGCTGCTGCCCACCATTCTGGCGCTGCGCGGCGACGCCGACCGGTCGGTGCGCCGGCTCGCCGGGCGGGCCGGGCTGGCCGTGGCGCTGATGGGAGCCGTCAACGCGATCGCGACGTTGGCCGGCTGCCTGCCCGCGGTGATCTGGTGGGCCTGTCACCGGCCCAACCGCCGGTGGTGGCGCTACAGCGCGTGGTGGTTGCTGGCCCTGGCATTGGCGATGACGTGGTGGCTGGTGGCGCTGATCTTGATGGCCCGGATCAGCCCGCCGTTCCTGGACTTCATCGAATCGTCCGGCGTGACGACGCAATGGTCGTCGCTGGTCGAAGTGCTGCGCGGTACCGACAGCTGGACCCCGTTCGTGGCGCCGGACGCGACCGCGGGCGCGCCTCTGGTCACCGGATCGGTCGCCATCCTGGCCACCTGTCTAGTGGCGGCTGCCGGACTGGCCGGTCTAGCGATGAGGAATTTGCTGGCGCGGGGGCGGCTGGTGACGATGCTGCTCGTCGGGGTGGTGCTGCTGGCCGCCGGATACAGCGGCGGGCTCGGCTCGCCGCTGGCGCATCACGTGCAGGCCTTCCTGGACGCCGGCGGAGCGCCACTGCGCAACGTGCACAAGCTGGAGTCGGTGGTTCGGATCCCGATAGTGCTGGGCCTGGCGCAGCTGCTGGGCAGGATTCCGCTGCCGGGGACCGCGCCGAGAGTCGAATGGATCCACGCGTTTGCTCACCCGGAGCGCGACAAGCGGGTGGCGGCCACGATCGTGATCCTGACCGCCCTGATGGCCGGCACTTCGCTGGCGTGGACCGGCCGGATCACCCCGCCCGGGACGTTCAGCGCGATACCGCGGTATTGGCATGACGCCGCCGATTGGCTCTCCGAACACAACACCGGCGCACCGACGCCGGGTCGGGTGTTGGTGGTTCCCGGCGCGCCGTTCGCCACCCAGCTGTGGGGTACCAGCCACGACGAACCGTTGCAGGTGCTGGGCACCAGCCCGTGGGGAGTGCGCGACTCGATCCCGTTGACGCCGCCGCAAACCATCCGGGCGCTGGATTCGGTGCAACGGCTCTTCGCGGCCGGCAGACCTTCCGCGGGGCTGGCTGATACCCTTGCCCGCCAAGGTATTTCGTATGTCGTCGTGCGTAACGACCTGGACCCCGACGCGTCGCGCTCGGCGCGTCCGATTCTGGTGCACCGGGCCATCGCTGGATTGCCGCGCCTGGCGAAGGTCGCCGAATTCGGCGCGCCGGTCGGGCCCGGCCCGGTGTCGGGATTCGTCACCGACAGCGGTTTGCGGCCGCGATATCCCGCCGTGGAGATCTACCGCGTCGTCACAGCCACCGGCAAACCCGCCGCCCCCTACCTGACCGACACCGACCGGCTGGCCCGCGTCGACGGCGGGCCGGAAGCGCTGTTGCGCCTCGACGAACGCCGACGGCTGTCGGGTCAGCCTCCGCTGGGTCCGGTGCTGATGACCGCGGACGCCGAACGCGCCGGTCTGCCGACGCCCGCCGGGGCCGGGGTCACCGTCACCGATACACCGGTGGCCCGGGAAACCGACTACGGCCGGGTCGATGACCACTCGTCGGCGATCCGGGCCGTCGGCGACGCCCGGCGCACCTTCAACCGGGTGCCCGACTACCCGGCCCCGGGCGCTGAAACCGTGTACGGCGCCTGGACCGGTGGCCGGCTCACGGTGTCCAGCTCGTCGTCGGATGCCACCGCGCTGCCCGACGTCGCGCCGGCGACCTCGCCCGCGGCCGCGATCGACGGCGACTCGGCGACCGCGTGGGTGTCCAACGGGCTGCAGTCCGCCGTAGGTCAATGGCTGCAGGTGGACTTCGACCATCCGGTCACCAACAGCGTCATCACCGTCACGCCGAGCGCGACCGCCGTCGGCGCCCAGGTCCGCAGGATCGAGGTAGCCACCGCCACCGGCACCACGACGCTGAGGTTCGACGAGGCCGGCAAACCGGTGACCGCCGCGCTCCCGTACGGCGAAACGCCATGGGTGCGGGTCACCGCGATCGCCACCGACGACGGTTCGGCCGGGGTGCAGTTCGCGATCACCGACTTGTCGATCACCCAGTACGACGCCTCCGGGTTCGCGCACCCGGTCGACCTACGGCACACCGTGCTGGTTCCCGGTCCCCCGCCGAATACTGCGGTCGCGCGGTGGGACCTGGGCTCTGAGTTGCTCGGCCGGCCGGGCTGCGCCATGGGGCCCAAGAACATGCAGTGCGCGGCGTCAATGGCGCTGGTACCGGAAACACCGGTCACGTTCAGCCGGACACTGACTGTGCCCCAACCGGTTTCGGTGCGTCCAACGGTGTGGGTGCGCGCGCGGCCGGGACCTAAACTGGCCGACCTGATCGCCGAGCCGGACAGCACCCGGGCTCGCGGTGACTCCGATCTGGTCGACGTTCTCGGCTCGGCGTATGCCGCCACCGACGGTGATCCGGCCACCGCGTGGACGGCACCGCAGCGAGTGGTGCAGCACAAGACGCCCCCGACTCTGACCGTCACCCTGCCCCGGCCCACCGAGGTGACCGGGCTGCGGCTGGTTCCCAGCCGCTCATCGGTGCCCGCGCACCCGACCATGGTCGCGATCGACCTCGGGGACGGCCCGCAGGTCCGCGAGTTGAAAGATGCGCAGAGCCTGTCGCTGAAATCCCGCGTCACCGACACCGTCACGGTCAGCCTGCTGGACTGGGATGACGTGATCGACCGCACCGCGCTGGGCTTCGATCAGCTGAAACCGCCGGGGCTGGCCGAGATCCTGGTGCTCGGCGCCGACGGCAAACCGATTGCCCCTTCCGATGCCGCGCGCAACCGCGCTCGCGAGGTCACCGTCGACTGCGAACACGGGCCGGTCATCGGGATCGCCGGCCGGTTTGTACACACCGCGATTCAGACCACGGTGGGCGCGCTGCTGGACGGCGCGCCGGTGGGCGCCCAAGCGTGCGACCGTCAGCCGATCCAGTTGCCCGCCGGTCAGCAAGAGCTATTGATCAGTCCCGGGTCGCAATTCGTCGTCGACGGCGCGCAATTGTCGGGGCCGCTCGCAGCCGAATCACCCACCGCCACAGCGGCATCCATGACACCCGCTGCCACCGGGGCATGGGGTCCGGCCCACCGCGAGGTGCGCGTAACCGAGGCTCCGACGTCGCGGCTACTGGTCGTGCCGGAAAGCCTCAACCCCGGTTGGGTCGCACACACCAGCGCCGGGACGCGGCTCACGCCGGTGGCCGTCAACGGCTGGCAGCAGGGCTGGGTGGTGCCGGCGGGAACGTCGGGCACCGTCACGCTGACCTTCGCGCCCAACGCGCTCTACCGCGCCGGCCTGGGCGGCGGGCTGGCATTGCTGCCGCTGTTGGCCCTGATGGCATGGTGGCCGCAGCGACGGCGGGACCGTGACGACCCCGCCGCACGCCCGTGGGCGCCCGGGTCCGCGGCCGCCGTCGCGGTGCTGGCCGCCGCGGCGGTGATCGCCGGAGTGGTGGGCGTCGTGGTGTTCGGTGCCGGGCTCGGCCTGCAATGGGCGCTGCGCGACAACCCTCGACGGCGTGACGTGATCACCATGGGGACGAGCGCCGGTGGGCTGATTCTGGCCGGCGCCGCATTGTCTCGGCATCCGTGGCGGTCGGTCGACGGTTACGCCGGACATTCCGCCGGCGTGCAACTGCTGGCGCTGATTTCACTCGCGGCCGTGGCGGCCTCCGCGACGGCGACGATGCGGGCTGGGGACCGGCCCGAGGAGGAGCGGCGCCGATAAGCCGTGACCTCATGGCACAAATCCGCCCGGTAAGCAATTCGCCCAGCCGGTGAGTTGTGCCCAATCCTCAATGCTGTTACGGCATAACATGTGACGTTGCCGGTGGCCGATATTGATCGGTGGAGCGCCGAGGCTGTGCGAGAGGTGTTCCACGCGGCCGGCGCACGCGCGCAAGCCACCTTGGAGGCCTCCCGCCAACTCGGCTCGCTGACGGTATTCGACACCTGGGAGGGTGCGACCGCCGAGGCCAGAAGGCACGCCAACGCCGCAATCCGCCAAGACCTCGACGCACACGGCAACGAGTCACTGGCGGTCGCCCGTGCGGCGGGCAAAGCCGCCGACGCGATCGAGCACGTGCAATCCGAATTGCGCCTGCTGCGTCACGATGCCGCCGAACTGCAGATGACGATCGACCGGCTGACCAACAAGGTGGTGCCGAGCGCGACATTCAACGGTCCGCCGATAGAAGCGCTGATCGCCGAAATGCAGCTGCAGCCACGGCTGAACGCAATCCTCGAGCAGGCCAACGCAATTGATGCGGAGCTGGCGACCACGATCAATATGGCCGACGGCGACATACCCATTCCGCCGGGACCGCATGACAATCGGCCGCACATCTCGCTTGCGCTGTCCGAGCCGCTGCCCGATGATCCGAAGAAGTTCAACGAGTTGTGGAATCAGCTCACCCTGGAGGAAAAGGACTGGCTCTACAGCCAAGACCACAACATCGGCAACCACGCCGGGATGCCATGGGACCCAACGGATCATCTGGGGAAGGACCACTACAACCGGCTGCACCTGCTCGAGCTTGCGCAGCAGACCGAAGCCGGCGTCGACCGGTTGCAGCACAGCGTTGACCAGATGATGGCCGACCACAATGTCGACGACGGCGCGCTGTATGCGCTGCAATCACAGCTGGCGGCGGCTCGACACAACCTGGCGGGATATCAAGCGGTGCGTGCCGACTTGGACCGCAGCGATGGGGTGAGCCGTTACTTGGGATTCCTCGATGACACGGGCCATGGCGCCGTGGCCATCTGGAACCCGGACTACGCCACACGCAACGGCATATTCGTACCCGGCACCGGCCAGGACCTGGCCCGGCTGCCGTTCAGCGACGCGAGAGCGGTAGCGATGTACAACGCGGCGCGTGCCGCGGACAAGACGCTTGGCCCGAAAGATGTCTCGATAACGACGTGGATGGGCTATGACCGTCCAATGGAGTTGAGCCACGCGGCCTTCCCCGATCCCGCTCGCGCGGGCGCCGACGGCTTGGACGCGTTCGAAAGCGGGCTGCGCGCCTCACACGTCGGAAAGGCGTCAATCGACACCGTCATCGGCCACAGCTACGGCTCGACGCTGATCGGCGCGGCCGCGTCGGGCGGACATCACCTCGACGCCGACAACGTCATCGCGGTTGGCAGCCCCGGCATGCTGGTGGGCGCCGCCGATGGCCTCAGCCTGGAACCGGGCGCGCAGGTGTATGCGATGCGGGCGGCTAACGACATCATCGGGATGGCCGGCGTGGTCACCGAATGGACACTGGGACCCGATCCGACCGCGCCGAATTTCGGTGCCCGTGGGTTGGCCGCCGACCTCGAGCCACCCGGCATCCTCGGCCTGCTGACCATCGAGGCTCACAGCAGCTACTGGGATCAACGCAACGTTGCACTGGCCAACATGGGCGCCGTCATCGCCGGGGTTGCGCCCCCGCAGATCGTCAGGCCGAGGTGATGAGATGAAGGCCGGCACCTCCGCAGCAACGCGGATCGGCGTCGTCGCGGTCGTGGTGCTCGTCGCAGCCTGTGCCCGGCATGGTCCGCCCGCACCGCCCACACCGTCAGGAACCACGATCATTGGAGGACTTCCCATGGCACCTGCCCCGCCACCGCCGCCGGGTTGGAAGGTGCAACCCGTCGTCCCGACCAGCCAGCAACAAGCCCAGGACACCGTGCTCGGGTATCTGAAGAAGACCCTCCAAGCGTTGCCGGCGGGAACGGTTTTCGATCGCTCCCGCTACGCGGGTTCGGGCAATACGCCCTGCAATGACGAGCCGACCGGCGTCCCGCCGAACGAATTCTCCGATATCCGCGACGCGGTCTTGCCGCCCGACACCGATCTGGACGCGATGATCGCGAAGGCCGGTGAAATCTGGCAGGGTTGGGGCTGGTACGTGCGTGAACGCGATGGGTTCGGGAAACCGAACCGATTCGGTTATGCGCCGGATGGGTACAGTCTCCAAATCGTGTCGGCTGAGCACAATGGATATCCACCGACGATCACCGGGGTGTCCCCGTGCTTTCCAGGTGAGCTCGTCCGAGACGACATAAAAGTTCCGGTGGTCCTCAAAGCCGACTCCTGACGGGCGGTTTTCACCCGGGCCGGCTGTGCACGCGGGAGGATGAGTACCGACGTCCACCGTCCGAGGAGTACGGACATGGGATGGTTTAACGCACCCGAGTATTGGCTGGGCAGGCTGATACTCGAGCGCGGCATCGCGGTCGTCTATGTTTTCGCGTTCGTCGCGGCCGCACGACAGTTCCGGGCGCTGATCGGGGAGCACGGGCTGCTGCCGGTGCCGCGCTATCTGGCCCGGCGATCCTTCCGACAAGCGCCGAGCATCTTCCACGTCCACTATTCCGACCGGTTCTTTGCGGCCGTCGCCTGGCTGGGTGCGACGTTATCGGCGGCGATGGCCCTGGGCTTGGCGGGCGCGCTGCCACTGTGGGCCGCGGTGTTGGTGTGGCTGCTGCTCTGGTTGCTGTACCTATCGATCGTCAACGTCGGCCAGACGTGGTACTCGTTCGGCTGGGAGTCGCTATTGCTGGAGACCGGTTTTCTGGCAATCTTCCTCGGCAATGACAAGGTGGCGCCACCGCTGCTGGCGATGTGGCTGGCGCGCTTGCTGCTGTTCCGGCTCGAGTTCGGTGCGGGACTGATCAAGCTCCGCGGTGACTCGTGCTGGCGTGACCTGACTTGCCTGTACTACCACCACGAAACCCAACCGATGCCGGGTCCGCTGAGCTGGTTCTTCCATCATCTACCCAAGCCCCTGCATCGGGTCGAAGTCGTTGGAAACCATTTCGCGCAGCTCATCGTCCCGTTCGGACTGTTCGCCCCGCAGCCGGTGGCCAGCATCGCCGGAGCGATCGTCGTGATCACCCAGCTGTGGCTGGTGATCTCCGGCAACTTCGCCTGGCTCAACTGGTTGACGATCCTGCTGGGCTGCAGCGCGATCGACACGTCGTCGGCGGCGGCCGTACTGCCGATCCCCACGCGGCCGGCGCTGGTCGGAGATCCACCGTGGTTCGCCGCCCTGGTGATCGTGTTCTCAGTGCTGACCGTGATGCTGACCTACTACCCGGTGCGCAACATGATCTCGCGCCGGCAACGGATGAACATGTCATTCAACCCAATTCACCTGATCAACACGTACGGGGCGTTCGGCACCATCGGCCGAACCCGCCGGGAGGTCGTGATCGAAGGCACCGACGAGCCCGAGGTCACCGACCAAACGGTGTGGAAGGAATACGAGTTCAAGGGCAAACCCGGAGCGGTGCGCCGACTGCCGGCGCAATGGGCGCCGTATCACCTGCGGCTGGATTGGCTGATGTGGTTCGCCGCCATCTCGCCGCAGTACGCCTATCCGTGGCTTCGACCATTTGTGTTGCGACTCTTGCAGAATGATCCGGCGACGCTGCGATTGCTGCGCCACAATCCGTTCCCGGCGTCCCCGCCCCGATACGTGCGAGCTCAGCTCTACCGATACCGCTTCACCACCGCGGCCGAGTTGCGGCGTGATCACGCGTGGTGGCATCGCACGCTGGAAGACGGCTACCTGCGGCCTACTTCACTGCCGAAAGCGGCGACCGACTAGTGCCGGCCGACTACAACGTCTCGTCGAGCTCGCCGAGCCGGTCGGTCAACCGCAGGTTTTCGGAGTAATCGACCGGACAGCAGATCAGCGAAACGCCGTCGTCGTTCAGCGCCGCCTTCAGCGTAGGCAACAGCTCGTCGGCGCTCTTGATTCGATAGCCCTTGGCGCCGAAGCTTTCCGCGTAACTCACGATGTCCGGGTTGCCGAACTTCACGTAATGGTGCTCACCGAGCTCGAGATCCATCTTCCACTCGATGAGGCCGTAACCGCCGTCCTCCCAGATCAATACAACGAGCGGTATCCGCTCACGAACCGCGGTCTCGATCTCCTGAGAGTTCATCAGAAACGCCCCGTCGCCGACCACGGCCAGCACCTTCGACTCGGGCCGTGCCAACTTGACGCCGAGAGCTCCGGGTAATGCAAAACTCATGGTGGACAAGCCGTTTGAGACCAGGCAAGTGTTCGGCTCAAAGGTCGGATAGAGGCGGGCCATCCACATCTTGGTGGCGCCGGTGTCGACCAGGACGATGTCGCCGCGGCCCAGCGCAGCGCGGGTGTCGGCGACTATCCGCTGGGGCGCCAGCGGATAGCGCGAATCCTGTTGCCCCCGAGCGAATTCCTCGGCAAGCAGACCCGAACCGGGTATCTCCGGGTCAGCGTCGTAGGTGTGGCCGGCGAGTGCGTTGGTGAGTACGTTCAAAGAGTCACTGATGTCGCCGATAATCCCAACGCTAACGGAATAGTGCGCGTCGACCTCGGCGGGGAAACGGTGAATATGGATGATCTTCTTGTCGGCATTGGGGTTGATCCGGACCGGATCGAATTCCTGCAGCTCATAGCCGACCGCAATCACGACGTCGGCATTGTCGAACCCGAAGTTGACGTAGTCGTGTCGCATGAACCCCAGGGTCCCGATGCTGTTGGGGTGGTCGTCGGGCATGACGCCCTTGCCGTGGAACGTGTTGGCTACCGGGACCCCGAGTGCTTCGGAGAACCGGACCACGGCCGCGGTGGCGTCGCTGCGGGCGGCGCCGTGGCCGGCCAGCATCACCGGCCGCTGTGCCTTGCGCAGAATGTCGATGGCGCGTGCCACCTGACCGGGCGCCGGCGCGTCGGCGCGGACAACGTTGCGCGGCAACGGTGTCAGGTCGTAATCGGCCTCATCAGCATCAATGTGCTCCGGTACGGCGAGGTAGACCGCGGCCGGGCGTTCGGTCTCGGCGACTTTGAACGCCTTGCGGAACATCTCCGGTATGGCATGCACGGTCGGGATGCCGGCGGCCCAGCGGGTGATGGGGGCGAACATCGACACCAGGTCGACGTATTGGTGCGACTCCTTGAACTGGCGATTCTGGCCGACCTGCGCCGAGATCGCGACCATCGGAGTGCTGTTCGTGGTGGCATCGGCCACGCCGAGCTGCATGTTGATGGCGCCCGGGCCGAGGGTGGCCGACACCACCCCCGCGCGTCCAGTGACCCGCCCGTACATCTCGGCCATGAACGACGCCGCCTGCTCGTGGCGGGTGAGCACATAGCGAATGTTCGACGAGGCCAGCGCCTGCACGAAGCGAATGTTCTCCTCGCCCGGTATCCCGAAGATCACGTCAACGCCCTCGTTCTCCAGGCATTTCACCATCAACTGGGCGGCGGTAGTCACCCATCACCTCCTGCGGCCACGACCGGTTAGAAGGTAGCGCGGCCAAGCGCCGGCCTCAGCTCCGGGTGCGCCCACCCGAGCAGCCGACGCGAATCCGGTCCGCTGAGCGGACCGCGACCTTGCTGCCTCCGCCGTCAAGGAGGCGCAATGGACGCGAGCACGTCAGACCAGACGATGGAAGGCAACGACATGACCGCGATCAAGCCTGAAACAGGCAGCAGCCTCACCGGCTATTGGGGAAGCGACAACAGCCAGCACGTCAACTTCACCGGTCTCGACGGCCACGTTCACGAGCTCTACATCGCACCCGGCACCAACTGGGTGGACAACGACCTGACCAAATTGGCCACCGCTCAATCGCCCTCTCTTCAATCGAGCCTGAGCGGTTACTGGCACGGCGATGACAGTGTGCACGTCTTTTACAACGGAGCCGGCACCGACAACCACGTGTACCAGCTCCGAATCTTTAAGGGCGCACCCGGCTGGCTATGGGAGGACCTGACATCATTGGCCGGTGGAATTGTGCCCAAGGTCAGCAGGGCATTCAACGCTTACTGGGGCACCGACAACAGCCAGCACGTCAACTACCTCGGCTCGGACAACCACATTCACGAGCTCTACCGGGCTTCGGGTGCCAGCCCAACCGACTGGACCGACAACGATCTGACCGCGCTGGCCATTGCGGTGCAGCCGCACCCGGAAACAGCGTTGGTCAGCTACTGGGGCAGCGACAGCAGCCAGCACGTCTTCTTCATCGGCATCGACGACCACGTCCACGAGCTGTACATCGCACCCGGAACCAACGGCTGGTCCGACAACGACCTCAGCGCACTCACGGCTGGGGCACAAAGTACGCCCAACGTGAATACCGCGCTTGCCGGCTTCTGGGACGACGAGAACGGCCAGCACCTGTACTACATCGGCAACGACGGGGGCCTCCACGAGATTTACACCTATCCGGGCGCAGGCTGGACCGACCACAACCTGACGCACGTGGTGCACGCCGTCGCGCCGAACCTCGGGACGGCGCTGGACGTCTATGAGGGCAGCCCTAACAGCCGTCACGTCAATTTCTTCGGCGTCGACGGGCATGTGCACGAGCTCTATGCCACCCCCGGGGCCGCCGGCTCCGGCTGGGTCGACAACGACCTGACGAAAATGGCGAATGCGGTCGACCCTGTCGTTGGTGACCGGGAGCTGCACGGCTACTGGGGCAGCGACAGCAGCCAGCACGTCAACTTCATCGGCGTCGACGGCGACCTGCACGAGCTCTACATCGCACCCGGCACCAACGGCTGGGTCGACAACAACCTCACTGCGCTCGCTTGACGAAAATCGCATCCGACCACGGCGGGAAAGCGTGAAAGTTAGGAAACTGCCGGCTTGAGCAGTGGCGCGAAAGCCGGAGTGGCAGGCTGGACACCGGACGTTTTGCAAACCTACCCACCGAAGGATGTCAGCGTGTCCATCGCCACGATCAACCCGGCCACCGGCGAGACGGTCAAGACCTTCACCCCTGCAACAGACGACGAGGTCGAGGCGGCAATCGCCCGTGCCCACGAGCGGTTCCTCGACTACCACCACTCCACCACGTTCGCTCAGCGCGCCGAGTGGGCGAAAGCCACCGCGGACCTCTTGGAGAAGGAAGCCGACGAGGTCGGGGCGATGATGACCCTCGAAATGGGCAAGACCCTCAAATCGGCCAAGGCCGAAGCAATCAAGTGCGCCACAGGTTTTCGCTACTACGCTGAGAACGCCGAGAAGCTGCTGGCCGACGAGCCCGCCGAGGCTTCCAAGGTCGGCGCGAAGCGGGCCTACACCCGCTACCAACCGCTAGGTGTGATCCTGGCCGTGATGCCGTGGAACTTCCCGCTGTGGCAGGCCGTCCGGTTCGCCGCGCCCGCGCTGATGGCAGGCAACGTCGGCCTGCTCAAACACGCCTCCAATGTGCCGCAGTCGGCGCTGTATCTGTCCGACGTCATCACCCGCGGTGGTTTTCCGGAGGGCTGCTTCCAGACTCTGCTCGTGTCGTCCAGCGCCGTCGAGGCCATCCTGCGGGACCCCCGGGTCAAGGCGGCCACGCTGACCGGCAGCGAACCCGCCGGGCAATCGGTCGCCGCTATTTGCGGCGACGAGATCAAACCCACCGTGATGGAGCTCGGCGGCAGCGACCCGTTCATCGTGATGCCGTCCGTCGACCTCGACGAGGCCGTCAAAACAGCGGTCACCGCGCGGGTGCAGAACAACGGCCAGTCCTGTATCGCCGCAAAGCGGTTCATCGTGCACACCGACATCTACGACGCGTTCGTCGACAAGTTCATCGACAAGATGAAGGCACTGAAGGTCGGCGACCCGACCGACCCGGACACCGACGTGGGTCCGCTGGCCACCGAGTCGGGCCGCGACGAAATCGCCAAGCAGGTCGACGATGCCGTCGCCGCGGGTGCGAAGGTCCGCCTCGGCGGCAAGACCCCGGAGCGGCCGGGCTGGTTCTACCCGCCCACGGTGGTCACCGACATCACCAAGGACATGGCGCTCTATACCGAAGAGGTCTTTGGCCCGGTCGCCTCGATGTATCGCGCCTCGGGCATCGACGAGGCCATCGAGATCGCCAACGCCACCACATTCGGGCTCGGCTCCAACGCCTGGACCAACGACGAAGCCGAGCAAGCGCGGTTCATCGACGACATCGAGGCCGGCCAGGTCTTCATCAACGGGATGACGGTGTCTTACCCCGAGCTAGGGTTTGGCGGCGTCAAGCGGTCGGGCTATGGCCGCGAGCTGGCAGGGCTGGGCATCCGTGCGTTCTGCAACGCCAAGACGGTGTGGGTGGGCTAGACGGCCGCCAGCGCCTTCTCGTCCTCGTCGGCGAAGGTGTCCTCCAGCTGCACCGGCGAGTAGTCGAGGTCGATCTCGGCGACCGGACGACCGCGGGCGCTGCTGATCGTGCCGAGCCGCCGCATCCCCTTGTCGGACGCGTACTGCATGAACTCGTCCGTCGAAATGTCGAATGGCATCGGGTCGTATAGCGCGAAGCCTTCTTCGATGAGGCGCAGCCCGAGCGGCATGAGCTCGTTCATGCGCGTTTCGAAGACGCCCCAGTTGGCATCGTCGGCGGCGACGTGGCGCCGGCAGGTGAACGTGCCCCATGCCATGTGGCGTCGCTCGTCGTCACCGATCCGCCGGACCAGCTCCTGCATGCCGGGAAGAATGCCGCGTTCCACGCAAATCTTGTGCCAGGCGTAGTAGCCGGTCAGCGCCAGCATGCCTTCGACCATGTGGTTGTACGTTACGGACGCCCGGACCTGCGCGGCCGGCGAGGGATCGACCCTCAGCGCGTTGAGGCAGTCCGGCAACTCCTCGTAGAAAATCGTGCGGTAGGTAGGGATGTCGTCCAGGTAGCTGTGCAGGTCGTCGGTGATGCCGACGGCGTCGAGCCACATCCGGAACACCTGGACGTGCTTGGCTTCCTCGAACGCAAACTGCGTCAGGTACATCTCGTCGCCCAGCCGGCCTTCGGCCCGCATCGCATACATGAACGGCTGAATGTCCTCGGTCACGGCTTCTTCGCCGGCGATGAACTCGGCGCAGAGTCGGGTGGCGTAGTGGCGTTCCTCGTCCGTAAGCCGCTCCCAATCGGCGCGGTCGCGGGAGAAGTCGATGTCGGCCGGGTTCCAGAACTTCGCATTGCCGCCGGCAAATAGCTTGAGCGGCAAGCTGTCCCAGTTGAGCCCGCCCGCAACCATCGAGCCGGTGTGTGTCCGTGTCATGTGGTGACCTCCTTTGTGTCAATCCGGTGAGCTTGCGGTAGCGGGGCAAATGCAGCAGCCAGTACCGCGACGAGCCGGCGCACCGCCAGTGCCGGTTGGTCCGGCGTGGGCTCGTCGAGTCCGAGGATCGGATCCAGTCCGCGCACATACGGCGCCAGCGCCAGGTGCGGAAAGATCATCAGCAGCAACGACATCAGCACATCGGTATCGGAATCCGCACGCAGGTCCCCGCGGACGTGCGCGTCGCGGACAAGCGGCCGCAGCACCTCCAGGTAGTGGCGGTGAATGACGTTCTGCACGCTGACCCGGGCTTCGGTGTCGACTTCGAGAGTCGCCGCGGCGTGTAGCGCGCGTTCATGCGGATTGTCGGCGAAGTAGGCCACCCACGCGTCGAGCCAGTCGGTCAGAAAGTCGAAGAACGGGCGGCTGGGGTCGAGCTCGCGGATGCGGTCCTCCATGTAGGCCCGCACCCGCTGGCTGGCAATGTCGGCGATGAACGCGTACAGATCGCGCTTGTCCGCGAAGTACTGGAACAGGCTGCCCTTGGCGACCCCCGCGCGCCGGGCGATGACGTTCAGGCTGCCGCGCGAGAAGCCGTGCGCTGAGAACTCGGCCTCGGCGGCGTCCACGATCGCCGCGCGGCGCGCCGGGTCAATGCGAGCCCACGTCACCGTCGGCATTCGGTCCTCCTCGCGTCGATGACCACTGGTCACTCTACTGTGAGCCAGGTCACTCTTCAAGGTTCGGCACATGGCCGACACGCCAGAGCACTCGATCCCGAGGCGACCGCGGGTTTCGGCCGCTTCGTCGCCACAGACGGCGCGACGTCCGAAACATTGGAAATAGCCACGGAAAACGGCAACAGCCGGAGATACTTGCAACCCAAGGAGGGATCCATGGGGCATTACAAAGCGAATTTGCGCGACATCGAGTTCAACCTGTTCGAAGCGCTGGAGTTGGGACCCGTCCTGGATTCAGGATCGGTCGGCGAGCTCGACAGCGCCACCACGCGTGAGATTTTGGCCGAGGTTGCCCGCTTCGCCCAAGGCCCGGTCGCCGAATCCTTCGTCGCCGCCGACCGCGAGCCGCCGGTGTTTCTGCCGGACTAGCACACCATCACCGTGCCGGACCCGATCCGTGCGACGGTGCAAGCGATCTGGGATGCGGAATGGTGGCGGCTGGGTGTCGCCCCCGAGATCGGTGGCACCGCGGTGTCCAGGACGACCGTGTGGGCGATTCTGGAGATGATCATCTGCGCCAACCCGGCGCTGTTCTTCTACTACGCCGGCCCGGCGATGGCCGACATCCTCTACGAGCTCGGGAATGAACAACAGCGCGCGTTAGCCCAGGCTGCGGTCGAGAACCGTTGGGGGGCAACGATGGTGCTGACCGAGCCCGATGCCGGCTCCGATGTGGGTGCCGGACGCGCCAAAGCGATCGACCAGCCGGACGGCTCCTGGCACATCGAAGGCGTAAAGAGGTTCATTTCCGGCGGCGACCTCGGCGACACCGTCGAGAACATCCTGCACCTGGTCCTCGCCCGCCCCGCGAGCGCCCGACCGGGCACCAAGGGGCTGAGCCTCTTCGTCGTGCCGAAACATCTGTTCGACTGGGACACCTTCGAGATCGTCGGCCGCAACGGCGTTTTCGCCACCGGTCTCGAGCACAAGATGGGATACAAGGCATCCCCGACGTGCGAGCTGACCTTCGGCGCTCACGGCATCCCCGCCAAGGGCTGGCTGGTCGGCGACCAGCACGACGGCATCGCCCAGATGTTCAAGGTCATCGAAAACGCCCGCATGCTGGTCGGCATCAAATCGTCCGGCACGTTGTCGACGGGCTACCTCAACGCCCTTGACTACGCCAAGACGCGGATCCAGGGTGCCGACATGACGAAGATGCTGGACAAGGGTGCACCGCGGGTGCCGATCACCCGCCACCCGGATGTGCGGCGGTCCCTGATCACGCAGAAGGCCTACGCCGAGGGACTGCGCGCCATTTACCTGTACACCGCGGCTCATCAGGATCCCGTTGTCGCCGCGGCAGTCTCAGGGGCTGACGAAGACATGGCAACCCGCGTGAACGACCTGCTGCGGCCGATCATCAAAGGCGTGGGCTCCGAGCGGGCCTACCAGCACCTGACCGAATCGCTGCAGACCCTGGGCGGCTCCGGCTTTTTGCAGGACTACCCGATCGAGCAGTACATCCGCCACGCCAAGATCGACTCGCTGTATGAGGGCACCACGGCCATCCAGGCGCAGGACTTCTTCTTCCGAAAGATCGCGCGTGACCAGGGCGAGGCGCTGACGCACATCGCCGGGCAGATCACGTCGTTCATCGACAGCGACGTCGCCGACCAACGGCTGAAGGTGGACCGCGACTACCTGCGCACCGCGTTGGAGGACGTGCAGGCGATGACGGCCACCCTGACCGGTTATCTGTTGGGGTCGGCCGAAACGCCGACCGAGCTGTACAAGATCGGGCTCGGCTCGGTGCGGTATCTGCTGGCCGTCGGCGATCTGCTCATCGGCTGGCAGCTGCTCTTCCACGCTGAAATCGCGCTGCGGGCACTGGATTCCGGTGCGGCCGGTAAAGAGCAGGCCTTCTACGAGGGCAAGATCGCCGCGGCCCAGTTCTTTGCCGCCAACGTGCTGCCGGAGATCACCGCGACACGCGGCATCTTGGCCCGCACCTCGACCGCGTTGATGGACCTCGACGAAGCCGCGTTCTGACCCGGGCATTCGGATGGCGCGCACGTTCGACGAGCTGGTCGCGGAGGCCGATTCGGTATCGGTCGCGGGGTGGGACTTCTCCTGGCTGGATGGTCGGGGCACCGAGCAGCGCCCGTCGTGGGGTTACCAACGACTGCTGCGTAAACGCCTGGCGCAGGCAACTTCTGGGTTGGACCTCTGGACCGGCGGCGGTGAGGTCTTGGCGGGGGCCGGCCCCTTTCCCCCGACGATGGCTGCCACCGAGCCCTGGCCGCCGAACATCGCGCCGGCCACCCGACTGCTGCATCCACTGGGAGTGGTCGTGGTCGCCACTGGCGAGAAGCCGCCGCTGCCCTTCGCCGACGCGGCATTCGACCTGGTGACCAGCCGGCATCCGTCCGAAGTGTGGTGGGACGACTTCGCGCGGGTGCTGGCACCTGGCGGTACCTATTTTGCCCAGCACGTCGGCGTCATATACCTCCGCACATTGACTGAGCACTTCACCGGGCAACCGCTTCGGGTTCCGATCCGTGGGCAGGTGAACCCGGATACCGTCAGCGCCGATATCGCCGCGGCCGGACTGGACGTGGTCGATCTGCGACACGAGCAGATACAGCTCGAGTTCTTCGATGTCGGCGCGGTGATCTACTTTCTGCGCAAGCTGAACTGGGTTGTCCCGGACTTCACTGTCGCCAAGTACCGCGACAAGCTGATGGAACTGCACCGGCACATCGAGGCCGCGGGAGCCTTCGTCACCGTCTCCTCGCGGGTACTGATCGAGGCTCGCAAGCCGGGCTGACCCAGTCTCACCCAAGCCCGTCATGCGCGAGCCGCAGACCACCTAACATCGGCCCCATGTCGCTACTGAATACCGCTCGAGGACCAATCAATACCGCAGACATCGGCGTCACGCTCATGCACGAGCACGTGTTCATCATGACTACCGAGATTGCCCAGAACTACCCGGAAGCGTGGGGCAACGAAGACGCCCGGGTGGCCGACGCCGTCACCCGGCTCAACGAACTCAAGTCGCGCGGCGTGGACACCATCGTCGACCTCACCGTCATCGGGCTGGGTCGCTACATTCCGCGCATCGCGCGCGTCGCCGCGCAGACCGAACTGAACATCGTCGTCGCGACCGGCCTGTACACCTACAACGACATACCCTTCCGGTTCCATTACGAGGGACCGGGCGGGATGCTGGGCGGGCCGGAGATCATGACGGACATGTTCGTCCGTGACATCGAACAGGGCATCGCCGACACCGGCATCAAGGCCGGGATCCTCAAGTGCGCCACCGACGAGCCGGGCATCACCCCCGGCGTCGAACGGGTGCTGCGCGCGGTGGCCCAGGCGCACAAGCGCACCGGGGTGCCGATCTCCACCCACACCCACGCGGGGCTGCGGCGCGGGCTCGAGCAACAGCGCATCTTCGAAGAAGAGGGCGTCGACCTGAGCCGGGTGATCATCGGCCATTCGGGTGACAGCACCGACGTCGGCTACCTCGAGGAGCTCATCGCCCCCGGTTCCTATCTCGGAATGGACCGCTTCGGCCTCGACGTGCTGTTATCGTTCGAGGAGCGGGTCGGCATCGTGGCGACGATGTGCGAGCGCGGGCACGCGGACAGGATGGTGCTCTCGCACGACGCCAATTGCTACTTCGACGCGCTGCCCGAGGATCTGGTGCCGCAGATGGCGCCGAACTGGCATTACCTGCACATCCACAATGACGTGATCCCAGCATTGAAGGAACGCGGCGTGACCGACGAACAGCTGCACACCATGCTCGTGGACAACCCGCGGCGCATCTTTGAGCGACAGGGCGCCTACTCGTGACCCAGCCGGTCCCGCCGATCGGCACCCAGATTTCGGCGCTGGCCGCGCTCGCCCCCGACGAGCCGGCGGTTACCTGCGACGGGCGCACGCTGACCCGCGGCGAACTCGATCGCTCGACCAACCGGCTGGCCCGCGCCTACGCCGAGCGCGGCGTCGGCGTCGGCGACTATGTGACCATCGCGCTGCCCAACTCCGTCGAGTGTGTGCAGGCCATGGTGGCGTGCTGGAAGCTGGGCGCGGTGCCGCAGCCGCTGTCCGCGCGGCTGCCGGACGCGGAGTTCGAAGGCCTGCTGGAACTGCGGCCACGCGCGCTGCTCGTGGGGCGAACGCACCCCGAAATACCAAGTGTTCCTAAAGGTTTCGTCCCCGACCCGTCGTTGTTGGATGACCCGTTGCCGGAAGCGGTGTCACCATGCTGGAGGTCGATCGGCTCCGGCGGCAGCACCGGCCGTCCGAAGCTCATCGAGGCGGGCGGCGACAGTCGGCTCGGGCCGGCACTGGGGTACGCCGTGGGTAACCAGGAGGGCGACATCGCGCTGGTGCCGGTGCCGCTGACCCACACCACCGGCTTCACCGCCGCGGCGATCGCGTTGATCATGCGCAACCACCTCGTGCTGATGGGCCGGTTCGACCCACACGAGTTCCTGCGGCTGATCACCGAGCATCGCCCGCAGCTCGTCACCGCGGTGCCGACGATGATGCAGCGGGCGCTGCCGATCTACCACACCGATCCGGATTCCTATGACCTGTCGTCGATCCGGCGGTTTTGGCACCTAGGCGCGCCGTGCCCACCGGCCATCAAGCAGGCCTGGATCGACCTGCTGGCCCCTGAAAAGGTCTGGGAGCTGTACGGCGGCACCGAATTTCAGGCGATGACCTTCATCTCCGGCGACCAATGGCTGACGCATCCCGGATCGGTAGGTGTGGTGGTCATGGGCGAGATGAAGGTGCTCGATGACGACGGCAACCCGTGCGCGCCCGGTGTGGTGGGCGAGATCTACATGCGGCCCAACCCGGGCAGCGTGCCGTCGTACCGGTACATCGGCACGACGGCGAAATCCCGTGATGGCTGGGACTCGTTGGGCGACTTGGGACATTTCGACGAGGACGGGTTCCTGTTCCTGTCCGATCGCCGAGTCGACATGTTCACCGTCGGCGGCCGCAACGTCTACCCGGCCGAGATCGAGAATGCCCTGTCGGCGCACCCGGATGTGCTGTCCTGTCTGGTTGTTGGTGTGCCCCATCAGGATCTCGGCCAAGTGCCCTACGCACTGGTTCAAGCGGGGGCGCCGCTGGATGAGCAGACGGTGCAGGCGTTTCTTCGCGACCGGATCGCCGGCTACAAGGTGCCGGCCACTGTCGAGTTCGTCGACACCCCG
Organism: Mycobacterium sp.; assembly: GCF_035314665.1. Lineage (GTDB taxonomy): Bacteria > Actinomycetota > Actinomycetes > Mycobacteriales > Mycobacteriaceae > Mycobacterium. The sequence continues at coordinate 51,404 of NZ_DATFZD010000410.1, forward strand.
CTGCGTGACGACGCCGGCAAGGCCCGCCGCTCGGCGGTCCGCGCCGAAATCATGGCGCGATTGCGTCTTCCTGACGCCGGCTGACAGCGCCGTCGGGCGCCGGCGCGGGCTGTTGCCTTCTGCGAGATTCCCAGCGCCGCAATGCTTCTCGGCATGGTGATTCGACGAGCGCATAGCTCACCGCGGCGATGGCGATCGCGAAGATCGGCGTCAGCACCAGCACCTCTGGCATGCGGCCCCGGAAGGAGAATTCGCCGATCACCGGGAACACCATGGTCAGCGCCGCAAGATGCCAGATGAAGATCCCGTACGACCAGCGACCCAGCGTCACCATCGGCCGGGTACCCAAAAACCGATGGCCGGTGTCGAGCCGGTCCAGCACCAGCGGCGCCACCAGGCCCGCCGCCACCAGCGCACCCATCGCGGTCTTCACCGTGAACTGCGCGGCACTGCTCGGGACCAGCCCCGCGGGCCCGGCCAGCGGTGAGGCGGCCACCAGATACGCCACCACCGCGACGACGGCCATCAGCGTCCGGCGTCGGGCCAGCCGATGCGGCCACCCAAGAGGGCTGTGCACCCACTCCGCGAGCAGCATCCCGGCGGCGAACCAGGAGAAGAATGCCGGCGGCCAGTTCAACGGATTGAGGCCAGCCGGAGCGGCGAACGGAATCCAGCCCCAAAACCAGCTGGCGACACCAAGACCCGCGATTGCCGGCACCCGGGCGCGGACCGGCAGCCGCGCCGCCAGCAGCGCAAGGATCGGCAACGCCAGATAAAAGGTGACCTCTACCGACAGGCTCCACATCTGGGTCAACCCGTGCGTCAACGTCAGCGGCACGTACACCTGGGTAAGCGAGAGATTCGCCAGCCACACCGTCAGGCTCGGGTGATCGGCGTCCGGCAGCAGGGTCAAGATCACGACAACGGCGACCACGTACGCCGGCATGATGCGCACCACCCGCGATCGCAGGTAGTGACCGGTCGACGGGCGTGACCCGAGGCCGCGTGCCGTCGCGGCATGCCCGCGCCACAACAAAAACCCCGACAGCGCGAAGAACACCGCGACCGCCAGATCGAAGCGACCGAACAACCGACCGTCGACGCCAGTCGAGTGCCCGGTCTGGAATGCAACGTGGGTGACGACGACGCCGATGGCCGCGCATGCCCGCATTCCTTCCACGGCGGGCAGGAAGCTGCGAGTTCCACCCACCTCGTCGCCGGCGCGCATGACGACAGTCTGCCTGTGATCGGCTACGAACAAATCGGGTACACCCCGTTTGCCCACCTGGGCACCTAAATCGCAACCTTAGATTCTGCTGTTAGGGTCGAACGAGTTTTGCTTCGCTGGCCCCAGGTCGGGGCGGTCGCGACGGGCGGGTTAGTGGTCCCGAACCGAATGAGACCTGAAGGAGGTCACGGCAACGTGAGCCGAGCAGTCATGTTGCGGATGGCCGCGTGCGGGATCATGGGACTCGGAGCCGCCTTGCTCGTCGCCGCGCTGCTGCTCTGGACGTACACCACCAGCAGGATCGCCAAGATCCCGCTCGATCTGAATGCCACGTTGATCAGTGACGGCACCGGGACGGCGCTCGACCCGGCGTCGATGAACAGTCAGAAGTTGGTCGTCAACAAAAACGTGCCGCTGGTATCCCAGCAGCAAATCGACGTCGAATCCCCCGCCAACGCCGACGTCGTCACCCTCCAAGTGGGCAGCTCGGTTCGACGCAGCGACAAGCAAAAGGACACCGGTCTGCTGCTAGCACTCGTCGACACCGTCACGCTGAACCGGAAAACCGCGATGGCGGTCTCCGATGACACCCATCCCGGTGGCGCCGTCCAGAAACCCCGTGGCTTCAACGACGACAACCCGCCCACCAACATCGCGTTGCCGCACGACGGATTGTCCTACCGATTCCCGTTCCACACCGAGAAGCGGACATATCCGTATTTCGACCCGATCGCGCAGAAGGCCTTCGATGCCAACTACAGCGGAGAAGAAGACGTCAACGGGCTGACCACTTACAAGTTCATCCAGGACGTCGGCTATGACGCCGACGGCAAGCTGGCCGAGCCGATCAAGTATCCGTCGCTGTACGCCAACGACGACGACAGCAAGGTGACCGCGAGCGCGGCGATGTGGGACGTGCCCGGCGATCCGGACGAGAAGATCACCATGACCCGCTACTACGCGGCGCAGCGGACCTTCTGGGTGGACCCGGAGTCGGGGACCATCGTCAAAGAAAGTGACCACGCCAATCACTACTTCGCTCGCGATCCGTTAAAGCCAGAGATGACGATGGCTGAGTACAAGGTCACCTCCAACGAAGAGACCGTCGAGGCACAGGTGAACGCCGCGCATAACGAGCGCGACCGGTTGGCGTTGTGGTCCCGGGTGCTGCCGATCAGCTTCACGGCGTCCGGCGTGGTCGCGCTGATCGGTGGACTGCTGCTGGGCTCGTTTAGCCTGCGGACCGAGGCGGCGCTGCTCGACCCCGGCCTGGACACCGCCGACCACGGCTTCTTCGGTCGCGGCGAGCCGCCGCCCGAACGGGTATCCGGCGCTGAGGCCGAAACCGAGAAGCTGCCAACACCGCCCAAGGACCTACAGCGAGATTCCGGGCCACCGGGCGCGGGTCCGCCGAGTTCGGGAGGCCCGCCGACTTCGGGTCCACCCGACCCGTCCTAGCCGGGCCGCGTGAGGCCGGTACCCCGCTGGGTTCTGCAGTCGTCTCGTCCGGGGTATGCACTGGCGTTGGTGATGCTGGTGGTTGCGCCGCTGATCAGCCCCGGATACTTGCTGCTCCGCGATGCGGTGTCCACACCGCGGTCGTATCTGACCGATAGCGCCCTCGGACTGATGTCGGCCCCGCGGGCCACGCCGCAGGATTTCGCCATCGCGTGGGCGTCGCACTGCGTCGATGGCGGCATCGTGGTGAAAGCGTTGCTCGTCGCGGGACTGTGGCTGGCCGGTTGGGGCGCGGCCCGGCTGGTCGCGATGGTGTTGCCAGAAGCCGGTGCCGCCGGTCAGTTCGTCGCGATCACGCTGGCGATCTGGAACCCGTATGTCGGTGAGCGGCTGCTGCAGGGGCATTGGAGCCTGCTGCTCGGCTACGGCTGCCTGCCCTGGGTCGCGACGAACATGTATGCACTGCGATCAGTCGACCGGCCTGTCTGGCGGCCGCTTTTCGGGTTGGCGTTCTGGATTGCGCTGGCCGGGCTGACCCCGACCGGGCTGATCCTCGCCGCGACGGTCGGATTGGTCTGCATAGTCGCACCGGGCTCCGGCCGTCCGCGCTGGCTGTGCGCCGCCGTCCTGGCCGGTGGCGCCGTGCTGGCGGCGCTGCCGTGGTTGACGGCTGCGGCACTGGGCCTGTCATCGCGGGACGGCATCTGGACGCAGACCCCGGACGTAGCCGCGTTCGCCGCCCGTGCCGAGCCCGGCCTCGGCACGCTGGGTAGCTTGGCCAGCCTGGGTGGGATCTGGAACGCCGAGGCCGTACCCACTTCGCGAGCAACACTTTTCGCAGTCGTGTCGGCAGCGGTGCTGCTTGCCGTGGTGGCCACCGGGCTGCCGACCGTGCTGCGACGCCGGGCCGTGGTGCCGTTGGTGGTGCTGGCGGTGGTGTCCGTGCTGGTACCCGCCGCACTCGCGACGGGGCCGGGTCTGGCCGCGCTGCACGAGGTGGTCAATGCCGCGCCCGGTCTGGGCGTTCTGCGCGACGGGCAGAAGTGGGTCGCGCTGGCGATGCCCGGATACGCGTTGGCAGGTGCGGGCACGGTGCTGACGTTGCGGCGTTGGTTGCGGCCCGCGGTGACCGCGCTGGTGTGCTGTGTCGCGCTGCCGCTCTCCCTTCCGGATCTGGCGTGGGGCGTCGCGGGAAAGGTTGAGCCGGTGCATTATCCGGCCGATTGGGCGAGCGTCGCGGCGGTGATCAACCGCGATCCCGCAGCGGTCGCCGTGTTGCCGGCCGACACGATGCGGCGCTTCGCCTGGTCCGGGCCGGCGCCGGTGCTGGATCCGCTGCCGCGCTGGGTGCGCGCCGACGTACTGACTACCGGCGATCTGAACATCTCGGGTGTGACGGTTCCCGGTGAGGGAAACCGGGCGCACCAGGTGCAACGGCTGCTGCTGGCGGGCGCCGATCCGGTTGCGCTTCGCCGCGCCGGCGTGGGATGGCTGGTGGTCGAGGCCGGCACGCCCGGCGATATGGGCTTGGCTGCAAGGACTTTCGAGCGGCTGCCGGTGGCCTATCGTGGGCGGGATCTAGTGCTGTATCGGGTCGGCGGCGCAGCAGCAGGCGCGCCCGCCGATCGTCGACTGCTCGCGGTGATCGCGCACCTGGTGTGGTTGGCGATGCTGATCGGCGGAGGCATCGGCACGACGGTAACCGGCTGGCGCGGGCGCGCCCGATCAAGGTGAGGTGTCGCGAAACTACCCCTTGTGAACAGGAGTGCTGCGATAAATGTCTGTAAACGGATCCTGGCCGGCCTGGCGGCGGCGCTCGGCTTCCGTTTGCAGCAGCTTTCGCGCTTCGTCCTCGGTGGGTGCAGACACCGACCAGCCCGTACCGGGATACCAGGCCCGCCAACCTGTTTCGTTCTGTTCGGTTTCCGGGCGGACGCGAAATGCCCACCGCTTGATATCGATCTCGTCCGGCGTTGTCATCATCGCCCGACCACTCCGGTGACGTGATCGCCGGCCACCACCGACTCGAGCACGGTGCGCATCGCGTCAGCGCTTTGTGGCCAAGAGAATTCGGCGCTGCGCACTTGCGCCTTGGCGCCGAGCTGATCACGCAGCACCGGGTCATCCAGTAACTGCTGAAGCCGATTCACCAACTCGGCATGACTGTCGACCAGCACCCCGGTCACCCCGTCGATGATCGAATCGGCCAGTCCACCGGAAGATCGGTATCCGATCGTTGGTACCGCATGCTGCGCCGCCTCGACCACGGCCAAACCCCAACCTTCTTTGCGGGATGGCAACACGTGCACCCAAGACTGTTGCATAACATGGTGTTTCGTGACGTCGTCGAGATGGCCGTGGAATGTCACCGCGTCACTGATGCCCAGGCGCGCCGCATAATCGACCAGGCGCCGCCACCACCACCCGCCGCCGAGGATGTCGAGATGCAGCCCGGGTATTGATGGCTGCAACCGGGCCACCGCAGCCAGTGCGTCCTCGATCTGCTTGTGCGGCACCAGCCGGGACAACACCAACACCCGCGGGGTGGCCGCCCGCGGACCACGCAGCGATGCCTCTGGTGCTTCGTCAAGACCGTTGCGCACCAGTGCGATTCGCTCGTTGCCGACACCCAGGCCGACCAGATCACGAGCCGACGGCAGCGACACCGTGACGTACTGATTGCGTCGGTGCAGCATCGGTGACAACCGCGACTCGATGAACCAGCCCAGCCGACCCAGCACCCAGCCCGCCACCGGCCACTGTTCACGATGGCAGTGGTGCACCAAGACCGCGACCCGCCGCCCGTAGATCAGCCTGGCCAGAAACGGCAAACCGTTCTGCGTGTCGACCACCACATCCGGGCGGACTCGCCGGAGCGGGCCCACCCCCAGACGCGCCGCCGCCATCGCCAGCAGTGCCCACACGTAGACCGAGTACCGCCCGCCCGCGCGGCTGATCCGCACACCGTCGATCACTTCCCGCCGCGCCGCGCCGGGATAGCGGGCGGTGCGCAACGTAACGGAGACCCCCGACGCCGCTAGCTGGGCGCCGATGCGCTGCAGGTAGGTTTCACTCCCCCCGCCCTGCGGGTGCCCGACGTCGCGCCAGCTCAGCAGCAGTACCGAGCGCACACCAGACATCGGGTCAGCCTAGCTGGAGACGATGCGCGCCGCGCAGCGGCGGCTGAGGAGTCCAGCAATCATTCCAGCGGGCCGTAGGGTTGGCCGGTGGCCGTGACTGGTGTGTTTGCCCGGCGAGCGACCCTGCGCCGATCGGTGCGGCTGTTGTCAGAGTTCCGCTACGAGCAGCCGGACCCGGCGCGGTTCTACCGCACGCTGGCAACCGACACCGTGGCCATGGTGAGCGACCTGTGGCGGTGCGCCAATGGCGAGTCTCCGGCTGGTCGCACGCTGCTCGACGTCGGCGGCGGCCCGGGTTATTTCGCCGCCGCATTCGCCGATGCCGGTGTTCGCTACATCGGTGTCGAACCAGACCCAAGCGAAATGCACGCGGCCGCAACGCCTTTGCCGTGGGCAACACACACGTTCGTACGGGCATCCGGCATGGCGCTACCGTTCGCCGACGACTCGGTGGACATCTGCCTGTCGTCGAATGTCGCTGAACACGTGCCGCGGCCTTGGCTGCTCGGCAGCGAGATGCTGAGGGTCACCAAGCCGGGCGGCCTCGCGGTGCTGTCCTACACGGTCTGGCTCGGGCCGTTCGGCGGCCACGAGATGGGCCTGACGCACTACCTGGGCGGCGCCCGGGCCGCTGCGCGTTATGCCCGCAAACACGGTCACCCGGCCAAAAACCACTACGGGTCGTCGTTGTTCGCGGTGTCGGTTGCCGACGGCCTGAACTGGGCGGCGAGCACCGGCGCATTGCTGTCCGCGTTCCCGCGCTATCACCCCAGATGGGCATGGTCGCTGACGCGCATACCGGTGATACGTGAGTTCCTGGTGAGCAATTTGGTGCTGGTGCTGCGACCGCAGTGAGGCCAGCGGGCCGGTTGACTGCAACGTGTTCTCGTTTTGCGATCCGCTGGGTAGTGTGGCGCCATGGCCGTCGGCGACGACGCACGGCCGAGTGATGAGGAGGAGCGGCGCAAGTGACCGACCTTAAGACCGAATACGACAAGCTTTTCATCGGCGGCAAATGGACTGAACCGTCGACCTCCGAAGTCATCGAGGTGCACTGTCCGGCCACCGGCGAGTACGTCGGCAAGGTGCCGATGGCCGCCGCGGCCGACGTTGACGCCGCCGTCGCCGCGGCCCGCGCGGCATTCGACAGCGGCCCTTGGCCCACGACGCCGCCAAAGGAGCGCGCGGCAGTCATCGCCAACGCGCTCAAACTCATGGAGGAACACAAAGACGGCTTCACCAAGCTGCTCGGCCTCGAGACCGGCCAGCCGCCGGTCTCGGTCGAGACGATGCAGTGGATGAGTGGGATCGGATGTATGAACTTCTTCGCCGGCCCCGCCGTCGACCAGGTCAAGTGGCGCGAGACCCGCAACGGCGGCTACGGGCAGACCATCGTCCACCGCGAGCCGATCGGTGTGGTCGGCGCGATCGTGGCGTGGAACGTGCCGCTGTTCCTGGCGATCAACAAGCTGGGCCCGGCGCTGCTGGCCGGCTGCACGATCGTGCTCAAGCCCGCGGCCGAAACACCGCTGAGCACAAACGCTTTGGCGGAGCTGTTCGCCGAGGCCGGCCTGCCCGAGGGTGTGCTGTCGATAGTGCCCGGCGGTATCGAGACCGGTCAGGCGCTGACCTCTAACCGCGACATCGACGTGTTCTCCTTCACCGGCAGCTCGGCCGTCGGCAAGGAGATCGGCCAGCGTGCCGCGGAAATGCTCAAGCCCTGCACCTTGGAGCTCGGCGGCAAGTCGGCGGCCATCCTGCTCGACGACGTCGATCTGGCCGCCTCGGTCCCGATGCTGGTGTTCTCCGGGATCATGAACACCGGGCAGGCGTGTGTAGCCCAGACCCGCATCCTGGCGCCACGCTCGCGGTACGACGAAATCGTGAACGCGGTCAGTGCTTTCGCACAGGCGCTACCGGTCGGGAGGCCGTCGGACCCGGCCGCCCAGATCGGGTCGCTGATTTCGGAGAAGCAGCGTGCCCGCGTTGAGGGCTACATCGCCAAGGGCGTCGAGGAGGGCGCGCGGCTGGTCTGCGGCGGCGGCCGTCCCGAAGGCCTGGATGACGGCTTCTTCGTGCAGCCCACCGTGTTCGCCGACGTCGACAACAACATGACGATCGCCCAGGAGGAGATCTTCGGGCCGGTGCTGAGCATCATTCCGTATGACACCGAGGAGGAAGCGATCAAGATCGCCAACGACTCGGCGTACGGACTGGCCGGCAGCGTGTGGACCACGAATGTGCCGCGCGGAATAGAGATCTCAGAGCAGATCCGCACCGGGACATACGCGATCAACTGGTACGCCTTCGATCCGTGTTGTCCGTTCGGTGGCTACAAGAACTCCGGCATCGGCCGCGAGAACGGGCCCGAAGGCGTCGAGCACTTCACCCAGCAGAAGAGCGTGCTGATGCCGATGGGCTACACCACCGACAGCTAGGAGGCTAGCCCCCGTCGGCGGGCACGGGGTGGCGCGGCACATTTCTTCGGGCCGACGTGTTACTTAAAGGGTCGGTACCGTTGACCGCCTAAGTGAGGACTCGTGTGCTGCACCGTTTAGCGCGTCTGGCCATCGCTGCGCCAGGCTGGATTGTCGCCGTGGCGGTGCTCGTCGCCGTAGCCGCCGGCTGGTACGGCTATTCGGCCACGCAAAGCCTGTCGGCCGGCGGCTTTCAGGACCCGGCGGCCGAATCATCGCGCGCCGGTCGGCTGCTGGCCGACAAGTTCGGTCAGGGCGACCTGCAGTTGATCTTCATGATCACCGCCGACGGGGGTGTCCGCAGCGCCGCGGCGCGGTCCGTCGCGACCGATATCGTCGAACAGCTGCGGATCTCGCCGTTCGTCGGTGCGATGAGTTCGACCTGGACCGCCACACCGACCGGTGCGGCGGCGCTGACCAGCAGGGACGGCAAATCCGGGCTCATCATCGCCGCCATTTCCGGCGGTGGTAGCGAGGGCCAGCAACACGCGAAAGCATTGGTTCGGCAGCTGGTGGCGCCCCGTGAGGGTGTCACGGTCCGCGTCGGCGGTCCTGCCGCGGCCTACGTGCAGATCAACTCACAAACCAAGCAGGATCTGGTGGTGATGGAATCCATCGCGATCCCGCTGAGCTTCCTGGTGCTGGTATGGGTGTTCGGCGGGCTGTTGGCGGCCGCGTTGCCGGTGGCAGTGGGCCTGCTGGCCACCGTGGGCACGATGGCGGTACTCCGCGCCGTCTCGTTGGTTACCGAGGTGTCGACCTTCGCGCTGAACCTGACCGTCGCGCTGGGTCTGGCACTGGCGCTCGACTACACACTGCTGATCATTAGCCGGTTCCGTGACGAGCGGGCCGACGGCGCGGGCCGCGACACCGCGCTGGCCCGCACCATGGCGACCGCGGGCCGCACTGTGTTGTTCTCGGCGTTGACGGTCGGTTTCTCGATGGGCGCGCTGGCGCTGTTCCCGATGTACTTCCTGAAATCGTTCGCGTTCGCCGGCGCCGCGGTGGTAGCGCTGACGGCGGTTGCGGCGCTGTTGGTGGCGCCGGCCGCGATCGTGCTGCTCGGTGACCGCATTGATGCGCTGGACGTGCGACGGTTGGGCCGCCGGCTGCTGCGCCGCCCGGACCCGCCGCGCCGGTCGTTGCAACAATTCTTCTGGTACCGGTCGACGAAGTTCGTGATGCGCCGGGTCGTTTTGGTCAGCCTTCCGGTGATCGCATTGCTGCTGGTGCTGGGTGCGCCCTTCCTGGGGGTGCGGTGGGGATTCCCGGACGATCGGGTGTTACCCGGTTCGGTCTCCGCACGCCAGGTAGGTGACCAGCTGCGCGATGAGTTCCCGAGCAACCCGGCCTCCGCGGTGACCGTGGTCATCCCCCACAGCAGTGATGTCAGCACAGCCGAGCTGGCGCGCTACGCCGCGCAGCTGTCCCGGGTCGCCGACGTGGCCTCAGTGTCGGCACCTGCGGGCTCCTACGTTGGCGGCGTTCGGGTGGGGCCGCCCACCGCGGCCACCGGAATAGCCGATGGGAGCGCCTTCCTGACCGTGGCAAGCACAGCGACGCTGTTCTCGGCGGCTTCAGAGACCCAGCTCGACAGGTTGCACGCCGTGCCGGGACCTTCCGGCGAGCGTGTCCAGCTGACCGGGGTTGCCCAGATCACCCGCGACAGCGCGGCGGCGATCAATTCGCGCCTGCCGATGGTGCTGGGAGTAATCGCGGCGGTGACCTTTGTGCAGCTGTTTCTGCTGACCCGCAGCGTGGTGCTGCCATTGAAGGCGTTGCTGCTCAATGTCTTATCGCTCACCGCCGCATTCGGCGCGCTGGTTTGGGTTTTCCAGGACGGCCATCTCGGCGGGCTGGGTACCACTGTCACCGGCACGCTGGTGCCGAATATCCCGGTGTTGCTGTTCTGCATCGCGTTTGGGCTGTCGATGGATTACGAGGTGTTTCTGATCTCCCGCATCCACGAATACTGGCTGCAGAGCGGTCAGAGCCGCGCCGACAACGACGAGAGTGTCGCACTGGGTCTGGCTCGCGTCGGCCGTGTGGTGACGGCCGCGGCCTTGGTGATGTCGATTTCGTTCGCGGCACTGATAGCCGGCCAGGTGTCCATCGTGCGGATGTTTGGCCTGGGTCTCACGTTGGCGGTGCTGATGGACGCCACCTTGGTGCGCATGCTGCTAGTTCCTGCGTTCATGCATGTGCTGGGCCGCGCCAATTGGTGGGCCCCGCATCCTGTGGCGTGGTTGCGCCGTCACTCAGGATCAGCAAGGCAGGCCCGCGGACCGGCGGTGAGGGATTTGCTGAAGGCTGGGAGGCAAACGGATAACTGAAGGCCTGCGCCCGCCGAGCGCCGTGCTCGCGTTTGTCGGCTGGGCCCTCACCGTCCGACGCCGAGCTTCCTGTCAGGTCGCGATTGCGGGACCATCGCCTTCTGGTGAGCCAACGGCGCGCGACGTCGGGCTAACCCCGGAACTCCCGGTGGCGGTGGACGCCGGTCTGTGATGAGGACCAAGTTCGATGACGCGGATCTCGCCAGTGGCGCCGTCAACTTCGACAACCGATCCCTCCGGAAGCCGCCTCGAGGCACCGTTAGCGTTGACAACGCACGGAACACCGAATTCTCGTGCGACCACGGCCGCGTGTGACATCGGACCACCGAGATCGGTCACTACAGCAGCGGCATATGCGAAGGCGGGCGTGTACCCGACGTCGGTGACCTCCGCGACGAGAATTTCACCTGACTGCAGGTCGTCGATCGTCTCCGGACGCACGATGCGCACGCGACCACGGACCCGTCCGCCGCAGATGCCGCGGCCATACATGGTCTCGCCGACGGTGAGTACCGTCACCGTTGTGTCTGCCGGCCGCCAGCTTCCAGAAAAAGCTGGCGGCGGTAAAACCGCAGCCAGTGAATTTTGCTCGGCGCGACGCCGCGCCACGACATCAGAAACGTTGGGCGGCAACGAGTTGAGCTCATCGACGAGCAGATAGAACACATCGTCTGCGGTCTCGAAAACGCCGGTGCCGGTGAGTCTGCGCCCGTACTCGCGCAGCATCAGGCGCAACACCCAGATGGCACGAATCACCTTGTCGCGACGGACTTCACGGTCTCGCAGTTGCCACGCGGCGAGCATGGCAATCGGGCGGACCAGGATCGGGATCATTGGACTTCTCGGTGTCAAAGGTGCTGGGGTACCCAGCGACTTTGCCACCATGCGGAGAAAGAGTTCAGGGTTATCGGCGTAGGTGCTCGACCGCATCTCCGCTTCGGCCGGACCGCGATGCCCGATAGATGCCAACTCCGCGGCGAAAGCGGCATAGAACTCGGGCACCTGCTCACGGAGCGCGTCAACATGCTCGCCGGGCTCGCTCAGGAGTGTTGTGGCGTCGGGATCGCGTTGGGCCAGAGCCACCAACCGGCGTACCGCATCCAGCGGGTGCGCGCTCACGAGATCCGGCCCGGCCATCGGCGTAATGTCGTGTCCGGTCAACCGACGCAGGAAAAAGCCGTAGGCCGTGCACAACAAGATCGACGCCGACGCCAACGTCCAGCCGTGAACGATGTGGTCGCGCGCCAAAACGATCTGGCTGAGCAGCCGCTCGTCGTTCATATCTGTGAAGTCTTGGCCAACAGATTGTTCCAACCGCTCGATATCGGCGACGAAATCCCTGGTGTCGCGCATCGATCCTGCGCTGATCCCTACGAATTTGGCACCATACATCAGGATGTCGCGCAGTTGTCCTGTGGCGCTGCGGGATTCACGCGGGGGGCGCTCCGCGCCGAACAGCGGAATGGCAGCGATCGTGGGACCGAAGAACTGGCCGAGTATCGTCGATGGGCTGGCGAACGGCACGGTTTCGGCCATGAAGTGCACGGAAGTCACTCCACCGTACAGTCGGTGCGCAAATACTCCAACGGTTCGCAACGCCATCTCACGCTGCACCACGCCTCCGGGCCGGAGCGTGGCGGCGATCCTCACGGCACCAGCGCGCACGCCCCGTACCGTTACCGACGCGGACGACGGTGAGAAAGGTCCGCGGAGCGCCTCGGCCAGGTTCGTCGCGACAAATGTCGGGAAGCGCGGGTCAATCGGGGTGTCGAACTCGCAGTTGCCACCCTCAGGCCCGGCCGGCACTGGCACGACTCCGTCGACGGACGCGCCCTCGACCGCCGGGATACTTTCAACACGGCCCACTCGCCACGGCAGTGATATCGTCCTCCCGCCGAAAGATACCCGCCCGCGAACCGCGAGCCCGAAGTCCGCTGCGCATTCCTGTGCGCTCCAAACCGGGTCAAATCCCCACGCATGTTGCAGCCGTGTGGTGTCCATCAATGGAAGGTTCAGTGGCAGAACATATTCAGTGGACGATATAGGTAGCTGGCTTGAACCCGGCAATACGGAGAGCGCACGACGCAGCATCCCTTGGCGAACTCTCACCAGCGGCCGACCGATCGCCGCCGCCAACTCCTTCAGCGTCACAACCCCTGCCGCCGCAAGGTTGACGGTGCGGCTTTCGACGTCGTCGTCGAGGACCGCCCGCACCAGGAGTCGATGTATGTCATCGGTGTGCACGACCTGCAGCAGCTGATCCCCGGAACCCACAACGTCGAGCAGCATCGGGGCGGCCAACAATCGGAGCACCGCATTCTCTACTTCACGACCGAGCACCAAAGCCGAGCGGACCGTGACCCATTCGACACCAGCGTTGGCGATCATCGCCTCGGCAGTCGCTTTATCGCAGCCATGCAATTGCTCGACCGCCGGGGCCATGACCCCGTCCTCGATCAAGGGAGCGGTCCCGTTCGGACGCGTACCGTAGACCTGTGCAGACGAGACGAACACGATCCGCCGAGAACCTGAGATGGCCATCGCCTCAAGAAGATTGGCCGTGCCGCCGACGTTGACATCGGAGCTTGCCGCCCAAGCACAGTGGACGACAACCTCTGCGCCCACGACGGCACGCCGGACTGCGGTCGCATCGCGGATATCAGCTTCGGCGAAATCCATTATCAGCGGCCAGCTGGCTGGACGCCGGCGGGCCAAGCCCACCACGTCATGGCCCGCGTTGTGCAGCCTGGAGGCGACTCCACGACCAACAACGCCGCTGGCGCCGGTCACCACGATTTTCATTTAGCGACCCTGATGGATGCCATCTATCTGATTACTTCTGACTCGAGTAGTTATCGGTAACATGTTTGACCAAGGTTTCAACATCCATACTGTCAATCGACCCATCCGTAGGAATTTCGGTTTCCGTTGTCGCTGCCGATCCCGGTGACTCCGCCAGACCTACCAAGGTATCCAGAATCCCGGCTTCGCGCAGCCGTGAAATAGGTATCGCCGTCAAGATTTGACGCACGTCGTCCTCACTAACGCCCGGATCGCTGCTGGTGTGGGCGCCTTGAAAGTTGTCCAGTAGGTGGCGGGCTACTGCGGTGGGGGTGGGGTAGTCGAAGATCAGGGTCGGTGAAAGGGCCAGCCCGGTTGTGGTTTTCAGACGGTTGCGCAGCTCGACAGCGGTCAGCGAGTCAAACCCGAGGTCCTGGAAAGTCTGGTCA
>NZ_DATFZD010000411.1:0-4909 GCF_035314665.1 Mycobacterium sp.
TTATCGCGGCAACACCAATCCGGTGGTGGAATGGAACATCGGCGTGGATCCGGAGGCGGCGGCCGAAGTGTTCGCCGCCTGGTCACCCGAAGCTTCGGAAACTGCCGAGCCGCAATCACTTCCGATCTTGTGCGGCCTGGATGTGACGTGGAACATCTCCATAACGCCCGAGATACTGGTCCGCCTGGCGGCCGCGGCGGACACGACGACGACCGCGATGAGCGTTGATGACCAGCCGGGCACCCGGTCGTCGGCGTCCAACCCGTTGATCCGGGTGATCGAGGACGCGACGCGGTTCTACCTGGAGTCCTATTACGACCTCGGCCACGGTTACCAGGCCCATCTGCACGACCCGTTGGCCGCGGCGGTCGCGTTGGACCCGCAGCTGCTCACCACCCGGCCGGCGACGGTGGATGTCGAGCTGACGGGGATGCTGACCCGCGGCATGACAGTGACCGACTGGTCGGGGCGCTGGGGTCGAAAACCCAACGCGCTGATCGGTGTTGGAGTCGATCCGGCTGTGTTCTTCGACCGGTTCGTCGACTTAGTCGGACCGTTCGCCGCTCGCCTGGCCCGTCAATCGTAGATTCCCTCCAGATACCACCTCCGCTGGCGGTAGCACAGCAGCATCGCGATACCGGGATCGGACGCGCGCCGCCCTGCCAGCAAGACCTGAGCCCGGGCGGTGCGACCCGCCGATCGATCCGGATCCCACCAGCGTTCGTCGACCGACCACGGCCCAGCCCACCAGCGCAGCCGCTCGTCACGATCGCGGGAGGTCAGCCGCGCCGGATCGGCGGAGAACAGTCCGCGGCTGGTCACACGGATCGAGTTGCCTTGGGCATCAAGCAATTCCACCGGATCATCGAGTAGCACCGTCGGTGACGGCTCGGGTAGTTGACCGGGCCACGGCAGACATGGGTCGGCCCGCGGCACCGGCTCGTCGCCCAGCGGCGTCAACGTGATGCGCTCGGCGGGCCCACGACCGCCAGACAGTACCGGCACCTGCACTGCCTCCGGACCGAGCAGGCCCTGCACCCGCACCAGCGCTCGACGGGCGCGCACCCTGTCCTCGTCACCGAGGCCACCCCATAGCGGTAACTGCAGCGCCCCAGCCGACACCACCTCCACCGCCTGCAGCCGCAACAGCGTTACCGGTGCGGTGGGCCGATCCATGACGGTTCGGGTGTTCAACCACCCGTCGAGCTGCCAACGCACCCGGTCGGCGGTGGCGTCCTCGGTCAGCGGCTCGGCGCAGCGCCACACCCGGGTCAGCTCTTCGCCGTTGGCGGTGACGGCGTGAACGGCCAGTCGAGTGCAGCCCACGCCGGCGGCCATCAACGTCTGATGCAACGCGCTGGCCAGCGAGCGGCCGGCAAATGCCGCGGCGTCAACCCGGTCGATCGGCGGATCGCATTGCAGCACGGCGTCGAGTTCGGCGGGCGGCTCGCGCCCGGACGGTCCGCGTTCCGGCTCACCGCGGGCGAACCGGTGCGCGCTCACCGCGTCGGCGCCGAACCGGGAAGCCACGTCGGTGCGCGGCAAGGCGGCGAACTGCCCGATGGTCCGAATCCCCATCCGCCACAGCAGATCTGCCAGATCCTCTCGGCCGGGACCGGACAGACTCGGCTCGGTGGCGAGTTGCCGGATCGACAGCGCCGACAGGAACCGCGCGCCTTCTCCCGGCTCCACGACACGACCGGCACGGGCGGCGAAGACCGCGGTAGACAGCTGGTCGGCGATCCCGATCTGGCACTCGGCGCCGGCTGCGGCGACAGCATCGGTCAGCCGCTCGGCGGCCTGCTTCTCGGACCCGAAAAAGCGGGCCGCCCCACGCACCGGCAACACCAAAAGCCCGGGCCGCAGCACCTCCGCGCGAGGCACCATATCGTCCAGCGCCGCGATCACCCCTTCGAAGAAGCGGGCGTCGCGGTCGGAGTCGGCAGCCACGACGTGCAATTGCGGACAGCGAGCCGCCGCCTCTCGTCGCCGTAACCCTCGCCGCACTCCCGCCGAACGGGCAGCCGATGAGCAGGCGATCACCCGGTTGGCCAACGTGACGGCGACCGGGGCCGTCGCGGGCAGGCCCGCGGCCGCCGCCGCGGCCACCGCAGGCCAGTCCATACACCAAATCGCCAGTATCCGGGAGGCCACTGAACTACCCAGTCCGCACCCGGCTGATTGCCCGCCCCCTTGCACACACGTCGTTGATTTGGAGGCGCACCTTGCTGATCCGTCCGAAGCCGGGCATACCCGCCGTGGTCTCATAGCCGCAGACCCGGGCCGTTAGTCGTATCGATGCCCCCTGCCAGTCACCATCGGTGACCAACAGGGTGCAGCCCTTGTGGTGAGCGCGGGCCACCACCGCCCGCGCCCGCGTCAGGGGTACCGAGCGCCCGCCCAGAGCCAGCACGACCAGATCCATACCGTCCATAAGCACCGCAGCCACCTCCACCGGATCGGAACCGGGATCCGGGATCACCGCGAGCCGGCTCAGATCCGCTCCCATTTCCACGGCGGCCAGCAGCCCGATATCCGGCTGGCCGACAATGGCCGCATTCCCACCGGCGGCCGTCACCGCGGCCACCATGCTCAACGGCAGCGACCGGGCTCCCGACAGCACCGCCACCGTTCCCCGTGGCAATGCATCAGGCAACACATCGGCAAGCAGTTGCGGGATCGGCAGCCTGGTTTCCGAATCCGGTAGCAGGTCATCCGGCCCGGGGTGACTGTGCGCATGGCTTTGATGATTAAGCCGGGCCGAACCGATCTTCCCGGACACCGCCGCCATCTGACGGCGCAGCTGTTTTAGCTGCTCAGCACGGTTGTGATGGGGCTGATCGGAGGCGAGAATCGCCGTCATCACCACCTCCTGGCGGCACGAGTGTTACCACTGATGTTCGAACAGATGTTCGATACGAGTCAGTCAACACCCGCCCACCGACACCGTCAAGAAACGTGAGGGGCTATTGCATACAACCGGTACTCATGTGGCTTCTGGTGCTTACCGACTGACCCGATCACCATCAACGTCAACGCGACATCCCGGAGGCAACGACGCCACCACCCTCGTGTCGCGGATCCTCAGCGAGTCGACCGAATCGCGGCCGTGATACTGACTGCGTGTCCTTCATCGAACGCGTCGCATCCCGCGAGGTCTATCGGAACCCGTGGTTGGTGCTGCGAGAAGACGACATTCGTCGGCCCGACGGCAGCCGCGGCATCTACTCCGTGGTGGACAAGCCGACCTATGCACTGGTGATGCCCTACGACGGGCAGCGCTTTCGGTTGGTCGAGCAGTTCCGGTATCCCCTCGGCGCGCGGCGATGAGAATTCCCGCAGGGCACCGCTCCGGGTCTGGCCGAACTCGAACCCGCCGAGCTGGCCGCGCGGGAGCTGCGCGAGGAGACCGGATTGCGCGCGACGTCGTTCGAGGCACTCGGCCTGCTCGATGTGGCTGCCGGAATGACCAGCCAACGCGGGTGGGTGTTTCTGGCCACCGGGATCTCCGAGGGACATTCGGATCGCGAACACGAGGAACAGGACATGCGCAGCGAGTGGTTCGCTCGCGAAGACGTCGAGGAGATGATCCGCTCGGGGGTGCTGGCCGACTCGCAGTCGGTCGCCGCCTACGGTCTGTTCCTGCTGTCCGACCGATAGACGACTGCTGGCTAGCGGGCAGAAAGCCCGGCGGCGGCCCGGATGTGGCGGCGCACCGCGGCACGGTCCGGATCGGGAAAAATGTAGTGGCTCAACGCGGTTCGTGCGATTGCGCCGGCAAGGTCGCGGGGGTCCACCGCGGTGGCGAAGGCGTCCTCGCGGGCGCAGCGCCGCAGGACCACCGTCAACCCTTCGGTCAGCACGGGCAACGCTTGCGCCATCTGTTCGTGCGCGAATACCGGCTCGAGATCGAGCAACCGGCCGGGCGGCTGAGCCTCGACGAAAGTCGCGATGACGTCGACCGCGGCCTCCAGCCGTGCACCTCCGACGACCCCCGACATCGCTTTGTCCATCGCCGCATCGAGACGGCGGCGCTCGCGCTTGCCCAGCGCATCGATGAGTTCTCCCTTGGACGCGAAATAGCGGTAAATAGTGGGCCGTGACACCCCGGACAGAGTCGCAACGTCGGAAAGCGACATCCTTCGCGCACCCGTCCGGAACACGAGCCGCTGGGCCGCATCGAGAATCCGATCGGCCAGATCGCCGCGAGCTGAACCGGATCCGTGCGCTTGCGCGATCGACACGACGGCAGCCTTACAGTTTGCCGAGCTCGCGTAGCCACGAGATCAGCAGCCGCAGCCCGTCGTCGAACGACATCGGCTCATAACCGAGGCGCCGGGTGGTCAGGTTGTCGTTGGTTCTGAGCTTGCGCTCGCTCTTGGCCATAGCTTTTGCGATGGCCATCAAGGTGGGCCCGAATTCGGCGGTCAATGCCTCGGGATCCGTGCGGTAATCGAGATCCTCGACACGATGGTCGATTCCGGCGATCTCGCACGCACGGTTGATACCGCCGGCCGTGCTGAAGCTTTCGTGCGGCCGGCCGACCAACAGATAGCGCTCACCGGCCACCCCGCGGTCCAGCGCGGCGATCGAGCCAGTCGCGACGTCGTTGCCCGCCACCCACGTCACGGGAAAAGCGAGATAGCGCTTGATCTTTCCGCGCATACCCGCCAGCAGCACCCGGTTGAAGCTGGTTCGGTGCAAGGCGCGTTCGACGACCGGGGCAGGACCGAAGATCGCACCGGGGTGACAGGTCAGCACGTCGTCGCCCGCGGCAGCGCGCCGGTGTGCTTCTTGAAAGGCGGCCAGCTTAGTGACGGTGTAGGGGTCGCGTGGCGGGTTGTCCAGAACGGGCGCCTCTTCGAAGTCGACGCCGGTGCTCAGATCGAGGAAGGTGGCGGTGCTCAGG
>NZ_DATFZD010000412.1:0-33033 GCF_035314665.1 Mycobacterium sp.
GGGCGACGGTCATCTTGTGCAGCTCGGTGGCGCCGTCGGCGATGCCCAGCGACTCGGCGGCCACCATCATCTTGACGAACGGCATCTCGTCGGAGACACCGAGTGCGCCGTGCAGGTGCAGCGCCCGCTGCGCGACGTCGTGCAGCACCTGGGGCATGGCGACCTTGACTGCGGCGATGTCGCGGCGCACCTTCTGGTAGTCGTGGTGCCTGTCGATCAGCCACGCGGTGCGCAGCACCAGCAGCCGGAACTGCTCGATCTGGATCCAGCTGTCGGCGATCTTCTCCTGGGTCATCTGGAGGTCCGAGAGCTGGCCGTGTCGGGTCTTGCGTGACACGGCGCGCTCGCACATCATGTCGAAGGCCTTGCGCGCCAACGCGATGGTGCGCATCGCGTGGTGGATGCGACCCCCGCCGAGGCGGGTCTGCGCGATCATGAACGCCTGGCCCTCACCGCCCAGCACGTGGTCGGCCGGCACCCGGACGTCGTTGTAGCGGACGTAGCCGTGCGAGCCGTACCTGCTCGACTCGCCGCCCACCCCGACGTTGCGAATGATCTCGATGCCCGGCGTCTCGCCCGGCACGATGAACAGCGACATCTTGTCGTACGTGCGGGCGTCGGGCTTCGTCACGGCCATCACGATGAAGAACGATGCGTGCCGGGCGTTGCTGGAAAACCACTTCTCCCCGTTGATGAGCCAATCGTCACCGTCGCGGGTCGCGGCCGTCACGAACATGCCGGGGTCGGAGCCGCCCTGTGGTTCGGTCATCGAATAGCAGGAGGTGATCTCGCCGTCGAGCAGCGGCTGCAGGTAGCGCGCCTTCTGCTCGTCGGTGCTGAACAGCGCGAGGATCTCGGCGTTTCCCGAGTCGGGCGCCTGGCAGCCGAACACCGACGGCGCCCAGCGGGAGCGCCCGAGGATCTCGTTGAGCAGCGCGAGCTTGACCTGGCCATAGCCCTGCCCGCCGAGTTCGGGCCCCAGATGCGCGGCCCACAATCCCTGGTCCTTCACCTGCTGCTGCAACGGGCGCAGGATCGCCATCATCTCGGCGTTTTTCTTGTCGTACGGATCGAGCGCGACCAGGTCGAGCGGCTCGAGCTCGTTGACCATGAACTCTTCGACCCAGTCCAGCTTCTGCTGGTACTCGGGGTCCGTTTCGAAATCCCACACGATTTCCGACGCTACTACTCTGGCGTCCGATGACAATCAACACACGTCCGGCGCGCAAAGCCGACGTCACCGAGCTGTCGTACGCGCTGGGCCGCGCGTTCTACGACGACCCGGTGTCGCTATGGATCATGCCCGACGACAAGGCCCGGGCAGCGCACCTGCGGAAATTCTTCGCCACCGTGACCCGCCACCATCACCTCGCCGGTGGCGGCGCCGAGGTGGCCAGCGACGGGTCGACCATCGGCGCGGCGGCGCTGTGGGATCCGCCGGGCCGGTGGAAGCAGTCGGGGCGCGAACAACTGATGATGCTGCCGTCGTTCTTTCTCGGCTTCGGGCCGCGGCTGACAACGGCCCGTAAGCTCGGTGGACTGCTCCAGCAGATGAAGCAGCAACACCCCGAGGAACCGCATTGGTATCTCGCGGTGATCGGCAGCGACACGTCGGTGCGCGGGAAAGGCTATGGGCAGGCCCTGATGCGCTCGAGGCTGGACCGGGTCGACGCCGAGCACGCGCCCGCCTACCTGGAGTCGAGCAAGCCGGAGAACGTGCCGTACTACCAGCGGTTCGGGTTCGAGGTGACCGGCGAGATCGTCGTGCCCAACGGTGGTCCCACCCTGTGGCCGATGTGGCGGGCGCCGCGCTGAACACAGATCCAGGACTTCTTTGAGCCAACTTCCCACCGCTTTACTTGGCCGCTAGGCAACCCTAGGTGGCGCAGGCGCAGCGATCGGCGCCGGCAGCAATACCAGGTCCCAGCCGAATTTTATTGCCGCAGGGGCAAGTCTCGGCACCGATGACACCGGACCGCTGATCGGAGAGCAGAGTTGCTGCAGGGCAACGGGAAAAGTGCGGCCGACCTGCGCCAGGTTGGTACCGGCGTCGGCGGCACGGAGGTAAGCCTCCCAGAAGTCGGTCGTCGTCTGCGGGTCGAGACTTGTCATGATGGTCTCCTCGGTTGTGGTGGTGCATGTCACAGATCCTCGTTGACCTCCAACGCATTACACGACGAGCGGGTGAAGCCGGTTCGCCAATGTGACGAGTCACTCGCAGCTGGCGAGTCGCTATTCAGCGTTGACCGCTGACGTCTTGGTCGTGTCGTGCAGGGTCGCCCGGAATTGCATTGCCCGGTAAGGCCATCCGTGCGCGGTGTTCCACTGCGACACCACCAGGCCGACGCCGCCCGCGACATCAAGTTTCGAGCCTGGCAGGACGTATCCGACGTAGAGCTGCGCGACCCGGTTGTTGGCGTGATCTTCGGCGTCCCATTCGGACCCGACGACCGGCAACTGCAGCGGCGCATCGTGCACAGCGTGCAGGTAGAGCGTGTCGCCCACCCGCAGTAGATCGGACGGGATCACCGTGCCGATGCTGCGGCGCGGCCTGCCGGACTTGCCGGTGCGGTGCTCGTAGCGCCACAGTTGGTGTGCGTACTCGGGATCGCTACCGGCGGCGCGCTGGTAGCTGATCGGGTGATTGGCGTCGCCGGTGCCGATCAGGATGACCGGCGAACGCCAGTCGCTGTGGCCAACGCTGTTGCCGGAGAAGGTGTCTCCGAACACCGACACCCACGTCCCGTTCGGCGCGATTACCGACGCGCCCAGGTCGGTGCATGTCACGCCCCATCGGTCGGTGAGGCCGGGGCCGGTGATGTCGGCCAGCTTGCCGTCCTTGCGACGCGAGGTAGCCATGGCACCATCATGGCCCCGCGGCTAGGCCTCGGAGGTATGAGCGGTGTGCACTGACTCAACGGTGTAGAGGTGGGGGTCGAAGCCGTTCGCCAGTTCGGCGCACAGCGCCATGTGTTGCTGCGCGGTGCTGTTCTGCAGCATCGCCTGGAACGCCTCGGCGCTGCGCCATTGCGCGTAGTTGACGACGCGGGTGCCGTCGGTGCTGACGTGAATGTTCGCCGAGATGAACCCATCGATGCGCCGCATCACTTCCTCGGTGGCCGCTGTCAAAAGGTCGGCGAGTTGCCGCGCCCGCTCGGGTTCCACGGTGAACACGTTGATCAGCGTCGCGTGGTCGGCCTGTGGGGTGATGACGCTCATGACTCCTCCTATGTCAGGTTCCTGACTATGATCGTATCATTAATGTAAGGTTCCTGTCATGCAATCCGAGGCGGAACGTTCGGTCGGCTATCTGGTGAAGCGGGTCCAGCAAGCGCTGCGCCGGCGATGCGACGCCGAGCTGAAGCCGACCGGCCTGTCGATGGCGCAGTATGCGGCGTTGCGGGCGCTCGCCGAACACCCGGACGCTTCGGCCGCCGAACTGGCCCGGTTGTGCTTCGTGACGCGGCAGTCTCTGCAAGACCTGCTAACCGGGTTGCGCGCCGCGGGTTTGGTCGAGACCGTGGACGCGCCACCGCGGGGCCGAGCCCGGTCGTTGGGTCTGACCCGCCGCGGATCGCGAAAACTCAAGGCCGCCGATGACGCTGTGTTCGGAGTCGAAGCGCTGATGCTGCAAGGTATTTCGCCTAGCGCGGAGCGGGGCGTCGCGGAGGCTCTACTGCGCTGTGCGCAGAACCTAGAAAGCGCGTGATTACGGGTTGCTGCGCCAGCCGTTGACGCCGATTACGATCATCCGCAGCTGCTTGACCGCGGTTCGCCGGATCTCCTCGATTGCCTCGGCGCTCTGGGCGTCCTCGAATGCCTCGGCGACGACGATCATCGAGTTGACGAACAGCGTTGCCAGCACGTTGAGGTCTTCGGTGCTCCAAGCGTTGAGTCCGGGGAAACGGGCGAGGTCGGTGGCCAGCTCGGAGGTGAGCAGCCGGAACTCGGTGCGGATGGCGTAGCGCAAGACGGTGACGCCACTGGAGCGCTCGCGCCCGATGAAGCGCCAGTGCTCACGACGCTCGGTGACGCTGGCGACGACGATCTCGACGGACGACTCGATCACCCGGTTCGGGTCGAGCTTGCCGGCGCGGGCGCCGCGGAGCATGTCGCGCAAGGTTCGAAACGACTCGTCGATCAGGACCAGCCCGAGGGCGTCCATCGATTCGAAGTGACGGTAGAACGCCGCCGGGACAATCCCGGCTTCCCGAGTCACCTCACGCAGGCTCAGGCCACTGAAACTGCGGTCGTCGAGCAGTTTGAGCGCCGCGGCGATAATGGCCCGCCGGGTTGCCTCTTTGCGCTCCTCGCGGGTCGGCCCTTCGCGGCTATGCCCGCGGCCCGACCGGTGCGGGCGTGAGCTAGGCGTACGACTGTTCACTATGTGAACGCTATCACAGACCTGCGGAAATCCTTGACGAACAGGGCTGCCTGGCCGCATGGTGTACACATGTTCACCCAAACTCTTGCAAAGCGGGTGCTGGGTTCCGACCTGGTCAACCTGCTTACCGGTCCGCACGGCGTCGACCGGTACACCGAACTGCTGGCCCCCACCTGGACGCGCGGGGAGGGCCGCGCGAAGGTCGTCGAGGTGCGGCGGATCACCCCGCGCAGCGTCACCCTCGTGCTGGCCCCCAATGACGCGTTCGCCGACACGGTCAAGGCCGGGCAGTACGTCAACCTCGCCGTCGAGATCGACGGCCGCAGGCACATCCGCTGCTATTCGCCGGCCAATACCGAGGGCAGTTCGCATCTGGAGCTGACGATCGGACAGCACGACGGCGGACTGGTCTCGACATTTCTCTACGAGCGGGCCCACCGCGGGATGGTGGTCGGGCTCAGCGGCGTCGGTGGCGACTTCGTGTTGCCGGCGCAACGACCCCGCCGGATTCTGTTCGTCTCCGGCGGCAGCGGCATCACACCCGTCATGGCGATGCTGCGCACGCTGGTCGATGAGGGCCACACCGGCGAAATCGCGTTCGTGCACTACGCACGCAACTCCGCCGAGGCCTGCTACCGCGACGAGCTCGCCGCTATGGCGGGCGTGCGGGTGCTGCACGGCTACACCCGCTCGGCCGACGGCGATCTCGACGGCCGGTTCGGGCCCGAGCACCTGGCGGCCGCGATGCCGTCGCCGGATGCGGTGTTCGTCTGTGGCCCTACGACTTTGATCGACGCCGTCCGCGAGCACTGCGAGAACGTGCACTCGGAGAGCTTCGTGCCGCCGACGCTCGACCTACCCGCGGCGTCGTCAGGCGGACGAGTGTCGTTCGCGGACAGCGGCATTGAGGTGGCTGACGACGGTCGCTCGCTACTCGAGCAGGCCGAATCGGCCGGTCTCACCCCGGAGAGCGGATGCCGGATGGGCATCTGCCACACCTGCACACGCCGCAAAACCTGTGGTGTTGTGCGCAACCTGACCACCGGCGCGGTGTCGACCGCACCCGACGAGGACGTGCAGATCTGTGTGTCCGTGCCCGTCGGCGACATCGATATTGCCCTCTAGAGAAGCTGGAGAAGTTCATGACACAGCCCAAGATCTCCCTGACCCCCGAACAGGCCGATGCTTTCGGCCGTGAACTCGACGCCATCAAGGAACGCGTGATGGCCGACCTCGGCCAGCGCGACGCCGACTACATCCGCCGCGTCATCAAGACGCAGCGTGCCCTGGAAGTCGGCGGGCGCGCCCTGCTGTTCGCCGGCATCCTGCCACCGGCCTGGCTGGCCGGCACCGCGATGCTCGGAGTGGCAAAGATCCTCGACAACATGGAGATCGGCCACAACATCATGCACGGCCAGTACGACTGGATGCGGGACCCAAACATCCGCGGCCGCGACTTCGAATGGGACACCGCGTGCCCGGCCGATCAGTGGCGGCATTCGCACAACTACATGCACCACACCTACACCAATATCGTGGACATGGACCGCGACATCGGCTACGGCATCCTGCGGATGAGCGAGGACCAGCCCTGGAAACCCTACTTCCTGGGCAACCCGGTCTACGCGTTCCTACTGATGGTGCTGTTCCAGTACGGGGTGGCGCTGCACGAATTGGAAACCGAGCGCATCCGCTCCGGTGAGATCCGGCTGGCCGACAAACGCGAAGTCCTGCAGGGCATTTGGCGCAAGACCCGCAAGCAGATGCTGAAGGACTATGTTGCCTTTCCGCTGCTGGCCGGGCCGTTCGCCCCGTTCGTGTTCGCCGGCAACCTGTCGGCCAACCTGATCCGCAACGTCTGGTCGTACATGATCATCTTCTGCGGCCACTTCCCCGATGGCACACAGGAATTCACTGTCGAAGAGACTCGCGACGAGTCACGCGGCATGTGGTTTTTCCGCCAGATTCTCGGTTCGGCCAACCTGACCGGCGGCAAGCTCTTCCACGTGCTGTCTGGCAACTTGTCACACCAGATCGAGCATCACCTGTTCCCGGACATCCCGGCCCGTCGCTACGCCGAGATCGCCCCGGAGGTACAAGAGATCTGCCGGCGCTACGGCATCCCGTACAACTCGGGCTCGCTGCCGAAACAGTTCGGTACCGTCGTGCGCAAGATCGTCAAACTGGCGCTCCCGCCGAAGGATCGGAGCAGCGGCACCGAACCGAAGCGCGCCGACGAGCGGGTAGCCGCCTGAGCGTGGCGACTCATCACCCCAGCTCGTAGGACTCCGGCAACACCCGGAAGAAGTGCCCGGTGCTGGTGTCGGTGCATTTCACCGCGGACTGCTCGGTGCTGCAGGTGATCACACCCCCATGCGGCGTTTGGGCGCCGTTCAGCATCGGGCCGGCATCGCCGACGGTGCCTGGGCTGTAGCCCACGATGGGTGCCTGGCCCCGCATGAGAACGAAGGTGCTGGTGGCGTCCGTCCGGCCCTGCGGGGGCGGCTGCGGTGCCACCCAGCTGTGGTCAGTGACGTCGCACTGCACGAAATTCTTTCCGAGCGAGTGTTGGTCTGTGGGTGGGGAGTTGACCAGGTTGCAGGAGATGTCTCCCGACGGCGTTTGGAACTGCTCGGAGAAGGGGTTCGCGTGCGAAGTCGCCGCGAAGCCGATCGTTGCCGCGGCGATTGCCGCGCACACCCCCGTAATCATCCCGATTTTGCCGACGGCGTTTCGAGTTACGCCGCCGCTTAGTAACGGAACATCGTCATCGCCACCGGGACAGTCACTCGGGTCCACTCTTCTTATGTACCGGCGATCGGTTTCGGCGCCGTTGCTAGATTGTCAAGCTATGGTTACCCTGCCCTCACTGGACGGCGTCGAACACAAGTTCATCGATCTGGGGGGCGGTATCACGATCCACGTCGCCGACGCCGGACCCGCCGACGGGCCGCCGGTAATGCTGGTACACGGGTTTCCGGAGAACTGGTGGGAGTGGCACCAGCTGATCGGCCCGCTGGCCGCCGACGGCTACCGGGTGCTGTGCCCCGACCTGCGCGGCGCTGGGTGGAGTTCGGCGCCGCGCTCGCGCTATCTGAAGAACGACATGGCCGAAGATCTGGCCGTCGTGCTGGACCGGTTGGACCTCGGGCCGGTGAAGTTGGTGGCCCACGACTGGGGTGGGCCGGTCGCGTTCATCATGATGCTGCGGCACCCGGCGAAGGTGACCGGGTTTTTCGGACTCAACACCGCGGCGCCTTACGTGGTGCGTGATCTGTCGATGGTCCGCAATATCTGGCGGTTCTGGTACCAGATCCCGATGTTGCTGCCCGTGATCGGGCCGCGCCTGATCGCAGATTCCAAGGCCCGCTACTTCAGGATGTTGGCGTCGTGGGTTGGCGGCGGATTCAATGTGCCCGAAGAGGACGTCCGGATGTATGTCGAGTGCATGCGTCAGCCGGGGCACGCGGTAGCCGGTTCGCGTTGGTATCGGACCTTTCAGACCACGGAGATGCTGCGTTGGCTGCGAGGCGAATTCGACGATGTCCCGGTCGACGTCCCGGTCCGCTGGCTTAGCGGCACACAGGATCCGGTGCTCACACCCGATCTGCTGGCCGGATATGCCGAGCACATAAGCGATTTCGAAGTCGAGCTGGTCGACGGCGTCGGCCACTGGATCGTGGAGCAGCGGCCGGATCTGGTGCTGGACCGGCTGCGCGGCTTCCTGAAGGCGTGATCTAGCGGCGATACCCAAGCAGCGCAACAGACGCGTGCACGGCGGGCTCGACGATCTCGCGCATGCTGTGCCCGTCCTCGACGGCGAGCGCGGTCAATTCCCGCAGGCCGCCCACCAAGATCACCGCCGATGGCCGGGTCAACGGCGGCAGGCCGGCTTGTTGGAACCCTGCGCTGCCGCTGAGGTTGACCAACAAGCTGGTCAATAGCTGCAAGCCCCGACGCTGGAACGGCCGTGCCGCTGCGTCCAGCGAGGGCATTTCGCGGATCCAGCTCAACGTGATAGCCGGTCGAGCTTCGATGTGGCCGACGTAGGCTTCCACGGCCTGGCGAATCTGGGCCTGCCAGTCCGCGTTCGGATCGACCGCGTCGGCAATTTCCTTGGCCAGGTTTTCGACATCGACATGCAGCAGCTCGAGAAAGCACTGTTCTTTGCTTTGGAACTGGTCGTAGAACGTGCGCTTCGATGTGCGGGCGTGACGGACGATGTCGGCGACGGTGGAGGCGCGGTATCCGCGCTCGGTTATGGAGGTCGCGAGGCCGTCGAGTAGGCGGCGTCGGAACGGATCGATATCGACGGGCTTATCGATGGACTTAGCAGAAGCCGCGTCGTCAGCGACGGTTTTCGCCACGTCGCCTCCTTCTGGTGGATCCCAGCCGGATCAGGGTCTTGCCAGTACTTGGTACCAAAGAGTACCGTACTCCAATAGACCTTTGGTACCACGCAGTACCAAATCGATGTGGGGAGTGCACAGCGATGAGCACCATCGACACCCAAGCGGCCCCGGCGCCGCCCGCGATCAAATTGCCCCCGACGCCGCCGATTCCAAAGGCCTTGCAGGGCGCCGCATTCTCTATCTCGCGCCGGTGGACCGCGCGGCAGATGGCCCGCCGCTACGGCGATGTCTTCATGCTCAGCGTTCCGGTCTACGGCCCAATCGTGGTGGTGGCGAATCCGCAACTGGCCAAGCAGGTTTTCACCACCAGCCCGGACGTGCTCGGCAACATAAAGCCCAACCTCAGCCGGCTACTCGGGTCGGGCTCGGTGTTCGCGCTCGACGGCGACGAGCACCGACAGCGGCGCCGCCTGTTGGCGCCGCCCTTCCACGGCAGGAGCATCAAGAACTACGAGACCATCATCGAAGAAGAGACGCTGCGCGAAATCGCCGGCTGGCCCGAGGGGACCCCATTCGCGACGCTGCCGTCGATGATGCGGATCACGCTCAACGCAATCCTGCGTGCGGTCTTCGGTGCCGAAGGCGCCGAGCTCGATGAGCTCCGGCGGATCCTGCCGCCATGGGTCACGCTGGGCTCCCGGCTGGCGGTAGTGCCCAAGCCGAAGCGAACCTACGGCCGCTACTCCCCGTGGGGCCGGTTGGTGGAGTGGCGGCGCCGCTACGACATCGTGATCGACAAGCTCATCGCAGATGAGCGGGCAGATCCGGCCTTCGAAAAGCGGAACGACGTGCTGGCGCTGATGTTGCGTAGCACCTACGAGGACGGTTCGGCCATGTCGCGCAAGGACATTGGCGACGAGCTACTGACGCTGCTGGCGGCCGGACATGAAACCACCGCTGCCACCCTGGGGTGGGCGTTCGAAAGGGTAACCCGGCACCCCGATGTGCTCGCCGCACTGGTTGCCGAGGCCGACACCGACGACAACGAATTGCGGCAGGCGACGATCCTCGAGGTGCAGCGCAGCAGAACGGTGATCGATTTCGCCGGCCGCCACGTCTATGCGCCCGTCTATGAAATCGGCGAGTGGGCCATTCCCCATGGGTCGTCGATTCTTGTGAGCATCGGGCGCATGCACGCCAACCTCGATGCGTTTCCCGACCCGGACCGCTTCGATCCGCAGCGCTTCGTCGGCTCCAAGCCGCCCAGCTTCGCCTGGATCCCGTTCGGCGGTGGCACCCGGCGCTGCGTGGGAGCGGCATTCGCCAACGTGGAGATGGATGTGGTGCTGCGAACGGTGTTGCGCCACTTCACTATCGAGACCACCACCGCGCCAGGGGAGAAGTACCATTCTCGCGGCGTTACCTTTACCCCGAAGGACGGCGGCAGGATCGTGGTCCACCGGCGTTAAGATCGGCGGTCATGACCGCTAACGCCAACCAGCTCGTGGACGCGATGAACGGCGCCCTGGGATCGACGATCCCGATTGCGGACAAGATGGGCGTGAAGGTCGTCGAGGCTCGGCCCGGTTTCGCCGCCACGACCGTCCCGGCCGAAGGCAACGGGAACCACTTCGGCGTCATCTACGCGGGCGTGCTGTTTACCGTGGCCGAGGTCCTCGGCGGGATCATCCCGCTGATCACCTTCGACCGCACCAAGTACTTCCCGCTGGTCAAAAACCTCGACATCCAATTCGTCGCGATGGCGAAATCCGATGTGCGGGCGCAAGCCACCCTCGACGACGAAACGATCGCGCGCGTCGAAGCCGAAGCGGCCCAACGCGGTAAGGCCGATTTCACGCTGGAGGCGGTGGTGACCGACGCCGACGGCAAAACGGTCGCCACCACACGCGGCCTGTATCAGTTGCGCGCGATCGGGAACTAGCGGTCGGCAGCGGCCCGTCGCGGCAGCTTCCAGCCCGGCCTGATGAAGTGGCAGGTGTACCCGGTGGGGTAGCGCTCTAGGTAGTCCTGGTGCTCGGGCTCGGCCTCCCAGAAATCGCCGGCGGGGCTGACTTCGGTCACCACCTTGCCGGGCCACAAACCGGAGGCCTCGACGTCGGCGATGGTGTCGAGCGCAACGCGCTTCTGCTCCTCGTCGACATAGAAGATCGCCGAGCGGTAGCTGGCCCCGATGTCGTTGCCCTGCCGGTTCTTCGTGGTCGGGTCATGGATTTGGAAGAAGAATTCCAGCAGCGTCCGGAAGTCGGTGCGTGCCGGGTCATAGGTGATCTCGATGGCTTCGGCGTGGGTGCCGTGATTGCGGTAGGTCGCATTCGGAACGTCGCCGCCGGTGTAGCCGACCCTGGTCGCGACCACGCCGGGCTGCTTGCGGATCAGGTCCTGCATACCCCAAAAGCAGCCGCCGGCCAGTATCGCTTTGTCGTAGTCCGTCATCTGATCGATTATCCACTTACTCGACAAAACCCAATAGAACGTGTTCTAGTTTCTTGCGTGAAGCAGGTGTTTGGCCGCGACGAGCTGGCGGCCGCGTTCGAGACGTTCGAGCAGACGGTGGCCCGCGCCGCGGAGGCGAAGAACTGGGACGATTGGGTGCAGCACTACACCGCAGACGTCGACTACATCGAGCATGCCGCGGGCACCATGAAGGGCCGCGAACAGGTGCTCGCCTGGATCCGCGAGACGATGTCGACCTTCCCGGGAAGCCACATGACCGCGTTTCCGGCGCTGTGGTCGGTCATCGACGAGCCGACCGGGCGGATCATCTGCGAGCTGGACAACCCGATGCGCGACCCCGGCGACGGCACCATCATCAGCGCGACGAACATTTCGATCATCACCTACGCCGGCGACGGCCAGTGGTGCCGGCAAGAAGACATCTACAATCCGCTGCGTTTTCTGCAGGCGGGGATCAAGTGGTGCAAGAAAGCCGAGGCGTTGGGCACGCTCGACGACGACGCCGCCCGGTGGTTGCGTCGGTACGGAGGTTCAGCGTGAGCGCACCCAAGCTGGTCATCGGCGCAAACGGGTTCTTGGGCTCGCATGTCACCCGCCAACTCGTCGCTAGTGGCGCCGACGTGCGTGCGATGGTGCGCCCGACCGCCAACACCCGCAGCATCGACGATCTCGAGGTCACCCGATTCCACGGTGACGTCTTCGACACCGACACCGTGCGCCAGGCGATGGACGGTTGCGCCGAGGTGTACTACTGCGTCGTCGACACCCGGGCGTGGCTGCAAGACCCGTCACCGCTGTTTCGGACCAACGTCGAGGGACTGCGCAACGTGCTCGACGTCGCCGTCGAAAAGCCAATCGCCGCAACGCTGCATCGTTTCGTGTTCACCAGCAGCTATGCGACGGTGGGCCGTCGGCGCGGCCACGTGGCTACCGAAGACGACCAGATCGACCACCGTGGGCTCACCCCCTACGTCGAGTCGAGGGTCCAGGCCGAGGAGATGGTGCTGCGCTACGCGTCGGAGAAAGGTCTGCCCGCCGTCGCCATGTGCGTCTCGACGACCTACGGCCGCGGTGACTGGGGCCGCACGCCGCACGGCGCGTTCATCGCCGGCGCGGTCTTCGGCAAGCTGCCTTTTCTGATGAACGGCATCCAGCTGGAGGTTGTCGGCGTCGACGACGCGGCCACGGCGATGCTGATGGCTGCCGAAGGCGGCCGCAATGGCGAGCGGTATCTGATTTCGGAACGGATGATGCCGCTGAAAGAGGTCGTCAAGATCGCGGCCGACGAAGCCGGTGTGCCGCCGCCGCGGCGGTCGATCTCGGTGCCGGCGCTCTACGGGCTGGGCGCGCTGGGCAGCCTGCGAGCCCGGCTGACCGGTAAGGATGCCGAACTGAGCCTGGCGTCGGTGCGGATGATGCGGGCTGAAGCCCCCGTCGATGCCAGCAAGGCCCGCCGCGAACTGGGTTGGGAGCCAAGGCCGGTCGAGGAATCCATCCGGGAGGCCGCACGGTTCTGGGCCGACCTGAAGAACGCCCGGCAAAACAGTAAGGCCGCGCCAACCGAGTAGGTCGGAATCGCCCTTAACTTAACTACGCCGGACTCTCCGCGTGTCTTATGTAGCTGAAGTGTTTTTTGTTACATAGTGTGACGCATGGTGAATGTGTGGTCCTCCCGCACTGAAACACGTCACCCGGCGCTGCTTCGTCACGATCGCGTTTTGGCGGCGAGGTAGCGGTGACGACGACTTCACCGGCCAGGACCCGGCTCACCGACTACGTTCGTGACCAGCTCGAGCCCCCGCTGGCGACGATCGGCGGCTTCGCGCAGATGTGCGTGCTTTCCGGAAAAGCGTTGTTCCGGAAGCCGTTTCACTGGCGGGAGTGCATCGTCCAATGCTGGTTCATCACCAGAGTCGCGATACTGCCCACGATCGCGGTCTCGATACCGCTGACCGTCCTGATCGTGTTCACGCTCAACACCTTGCTGGCGGCATTCGGCGCCGCCGACATCTCCGGTGCGGGCGCGGCGCTGGGCGCGGTCACCCAGCTGGGTCCGCTGACCACCGTGTTGGTGGTGGCCGGCGCCGGGTCGACCGCCATCTGCGCCGACCTGGGTGCGCGCACCATCCGTCAGGAAATCGACGCGATGGAGGTGCTCGGCATCGACCCCATCCACCGGCTGGTGGTGCCGCGGGTGGTGGCGGCGACCGTCGTCGCCACGCTGCTCAACGGAACCGTCATCACCATCGGTTTGGTCGGCGGCTTCGTCTTCGGTGTCGGTCTGCAGAACGTCTCGGGCGGCGCATATCTCGCCACGCTGACCCTGGTCACCGGTTTACCGGAAGTGATCATCGCGACCGTCAAGGCCGCGATATTCGGAACGATCGCGGGCCTGGTGGGCTGCTACCGCGGACTGACCACAAAGGGCGGGCCCAAAGGAGTGGGCGTCGCCGTCAACGAGACGCTGGTGTTGTGTGTGCTTGCGCTGTTCGCGGTCAACGTGGTCCTGACGACCATCGGTGTGCGGTTCGGGACGGGCCGCTGACGTGGCTAATGTTTCAGCGGCCGCTGTTGTACGGGCGCGGTTTCCGCGCGCTGTCGAGAGCTTCAACCACTATGCCGGCGGCGCGGTGCGCGGGCTCAACAAGGCCGGACACCTCACCAGGTTCGCCATTGTCGGCGGCTGGTCGATCGGGTGGGCGCTGCGCCATTATCGCAGGGAGACACTGCGACTGATCGCCCAGATCGGCATGGGCACCGGTGCGATGGCCGTCGTCGGCGGGACCGCGGCGATCGTCGGTTTCGTCACGCTGTCCGGCGGCTCGCTGATCGCGATCCAGGGCTTCGCATCGCTGGGCAACATCGGCGTCGAAGCATTCACCGGGTTCTTCGCCGCGTTGGCCAACGTCCGCGTGGTCACGGCGGTGGTGACCGGCGTCGCGCTCGCGGCCACCGTCGGTGCCGGCGCGACCGCGGAGCTGGGAGCCATGCGGATCAGCGAGGAGATCGACGCGCTCGAGGTGATGGGCATCAAGTCCGTCGCGTTCCTGGTGTCGACCCGGCTGATGGCGGGGTTGGTCGTGGTCGTCCCGCTGTATGCGATGGCGCTCGTCATGTCCTTCGTGTCGGGCCAGGTTGTGACGACGCTGTTCTACGGCCAGTCGGTGGGCACCTACGAGCATTACTTCCAAACATTCCTGCGCGTCGAGGATGTGTTCTGGTCGGGGGCAGAAGTCATCGTGATGGCCGTGATCGTGATGATCACCCACTGCTACTACGGATACAACGCCAGCGGCGGGCCGGTCGGCGTGGGAGAAGCCGTGGGCCGGTCGATGCGCTTCTCGCTGGTCTCAACGGTGATCGTTGTCCTGTTGACCTCGCTCGCGCTGTACGGCGTCGATCCGAACTTCAACCTCACGGTGTAGCCGCGATGGCGATGCCCAAAAAAGCGCAGAAGATACGCAAGCCCAGAACGTGGCCCGACACCGTGGCGGGCATCGGGTTACTGCTGGCATGCGCGCTGGTAATTGCGTTGGTATACGGGCAGTTTCGCGGGGACTTCACTGCCAAGACCCAGCTGACCATGTTGGCCACCCGTGCCGGTTTGGTGATGGATCAGGGGTCGAAGGTCACCTACAACGGCGTGAGCATCGGTCGGGTGGCCGGCATTTCCGAAGTTGAGCATGACGGCAAGCCGGCGGCCAGGTTGACGCTTGACGTGGACCCGAATTACGTCGACCTCATCCCGGCCAACGTGATCGCCAAAATCCAGGCGACCACGGTATTCGGCAACAAGTACGTGTCGCTCACTTCGCCGAAAGATGCTTCACCGCGACGGATCACATCCGAGAACCTGATCGACGCGACATCGGTGACGACGGAGTTCAACACCGTATTCGAGACGATCATCCAGATCGCCGAGAGTGTTGACCCGGTCAAGGTGAATCTCACGCTCAGCGCTGCCGCGCAAGCGCTGAGCGGGTTGGGTAACAAATTCGGGCAGTCGATCGTGAACGGCAACAAGATTCTCGACGACGTGAATTCGAAGATGCCGACGATCCGTCACGACATTCGGCAGATCGCGGCGCTCGGCAACGTCTATGCGAACGCCGCGCCGGATCTGTTCAATGCCCTCAGCAATGCGGTCATCACCGCGCGCACCCTCAACCGCCATCAGGCCGAACTGGACGCGGCATTGTTGGCCGCGCTCGGCTTCGCCAACACCGGCGACGACATTTTCACCCGCGCTCGGCCGTATCTGGAACGTGTGCTGGCCGATCTCGGGCCGACCACCCGCCTGCTCGACGCCTACAGCCCCGAGGTGTTCTGCACCGTTCGGAACTTCGCCAATGTCGCCCCCAAAATCGCGGCAGTCGAAAGCGGCAACCACTACGCAGCGCAGCTCGGCGCGGCGATCGCGGGGTCGGAAAACCCGTATGTGTATCCGGATAATCTGCCCCGGGCAAATGCCAGAGGCGGGCCCGGGGGCGCGCCGGGTTGCTGGCAGCCGATCACCCGCGACCTCTGGCCCGCGCCGTATCTGGTGATGGACTCCGGTAACAGCATCGCGCCCTACAACCACTTCGAACTCGGTCAGCCGCTGGCGAGCGAGTACGTATGGGGACGCCAGTACGGGGAGAACACGATCAACCCATGAAAATCACCGGAACGGTTATTCGACTCGCTGTCGTCGTCTCCGTGCAATTGTTGTTCACCGCAATCATTGTCGTGGTTTTCGGCCAGGTGCGCTTCGACCGCACCAACAGCTATTCCGCCGAGTTCAGCAACGCCAGCGGCTTGCGCGCCGGCCAATTCGTCCGTGCCTCAGGCGTGGAGGTCGGCAAGGTCAAGAAGGTGGATCTGGTCGAGGGAGACAAGCGGATACGCGTCGACTTCTCCATCGATCGCACGGTACAGCTGTCCCAGGCGACCACCGCCCAAATTCGCTACCAGGACTTGATCGGCAACCGCTACCTGGAAATCGAGCGCGGGACCGGAGAGGGCACCGACCGAGTCCTGCCGCCCGGCGGCTTCATTCCGCTCGCACGAACACAGCCGGCCCTGGATCTCGACGCGCTCATCGGCGGTTTCAAACCACTGTTTCGGGCACTCGATCCGCAGAAGGTGAACACGATCGCCACGTCGATCATCACCGTCTTCCAGGGCGAAGGCGGCACCATCAACGACATCCTCGACCAGACCGCGCAACTGACTTCACGTCTGGCCGAAAGCGATCATGCGATCGGTGAGGTGATCGCGAACCTGAACACGGTGCTGGACACGACGGTTAAGCATCGAAAACAGTTCGACGACACGGTCAATAACTTTGAATTGCTCATTACCGGTTTGAAGGAGCGGGCCGACCCGCTGGCCGCCGGCACCGCGCACATCAGCAACGCCGCAGCGACGGTGGCTGACCTGCTGGCCGACAACCGGGCCCTGGTGCGCGACACCGTGACCCGATTAGAAACCGTCGCAACGCCGCTCGTCGACCAACGAGACAGGGTCGGCGGCATACTGACCAAGCTGCCCAGCGCGTTCAATCTGATCGGCCGCGCCAGTGGCATCTACGGTGACTTCTTCAACTTCTATCTCTGCGATCTGTCGATCAAGATCAACGGACTGCAGCCCGGCGGCCCGGTTCGCTCGGTCAAGCTGTTCCAGCAGCCGACGGGTCGGTGCATGCTGCAATGAGATCACTGGAACCCGCAAACCGGGTGCGCGTCGGAGCCTTGGCCATCGCGGTGGTCGTGCTCGTTGTTGGTGTGGGCCAAAGCTTTAGCAGCCTGCCGATGTTGTTCGCCACGGCCAGCTACTATGGGCAATTCACCGATTCGGGCGGATTGAACAAGAACGACAAGGTCCGCATCATCGGCATGGACGTCGGCACGGTGCAGGACGTCAAGATCGACGGCGACCACGTCGTGATGAAGTTCACGACGGGGACGCGGACCATCGGCACCGAGAGCCGGCTGGCGATCAAGACCGACACCATCCTGGGCAAAAAGGTGCTCGAGGTCGAGCCCAGGGGCACCCAGCCGCTGCGGCCGAACGGTACGTTGCCGCTCGGTCAAAGCACCACGCCGTATCAGATTTACGACGCGTTCTTCGACGTCACCAAGGCCGCTGCCGGCTGGAACATTGAGACGGTCAAGAAGTCATTGAATGTGTTGTCGCACACCATCGATCAGACCTACCCGCATCTGAGTTCGGCCCTCGACGGGGTAGCCAAGTTCTCCGACACCCTCGGCAAACGCGACGCGCAACTCAAGCACCTGCTCACCGAGGCCAGGAAGGTGGCAGGCGTCCTCGGCGACCGCAGTAACCAGATCAACGCGCTGCTGGTGAACGCCGAGGAGCTGTTGGCCGCATTCAACGAACGCGGCCGGGCCATTCAGGCGCTGCTGGTGAACGTCTCGGCATTTTCAGCCCGGGTGCGCGGGCTGATCAACGACAACCCCAACCTGCACCATCTGTTGGAGCAACTCAGCACCGTCACCGACGTCCTGGTCGCGCACAAAAATGACCTTGTCACCATGCTGACCACGCTGCGCAACTACACCGCGGCGCTCAGTGAAGCGGTCGGTTCCGGACCGTACTTCAAGGTGATGATCGCCAACCTGCTGCCATATCAAATCATGCAGCCCTGGGTCGACGCGGCGTTCAAGAAGCGGGGGATCGACCCGGAAAACTTCTGGCGCAGCGCTGGATTGCCGGCATTCCGGTGGCCCGACCCGAATGGCACCCGGTTCCCCAACGGTGCGCCGCCGGCGGCGCCGCCGGTGCTGGAAGGAACCCCGGATCGTCCGGGACCGGCCGTGGCGCCGGGCTCGCCGTGCTCGTACACGCCACCGCCCGAAATGTCGCCGCGGCCGGGCAATCCGATGCCCTGCGCGGGTGTCGATCAGGGGCAAGGTCCGTTCGGCCCTAACGGCCCGTATCCGGCCTTGCCCGACGTGCTTTCGTCGCCGCCGAACCCGAGTGGTCCGCCGGCGGCGCCGGGCATCCCGATCGCCGGGCGACCCGGGGCTCCGGCACCCGCCGTGCCGGGCACACCGGTGCCGTTGCCGCCCAAGGCACCGCCGGGCGCCCGCACCGAAGGCTTGCAACCAGCGGGCCCGCTTCCGCCGCCGTCGACGTTCGCGCCCGGGCTGCCACCCGGACCCCCGGCGCCGCCGGGCCCCGGCCCACAGCTGCCGGCCCCATTCATCACGCCCGGCGGGACCGGAGGGTAGCGGCCGATGAGCACGATCTTCGATATCCACAAGGTACAGTTGCCACACCTGTCGAGGGCCGCGGTGATCATCGGATCACTAGTTGTGGCAAGCGGTTTGGTCGCTGCCTTTGTGGGTTGGCAGCTCTACCAGAAGCTGACCAACAACACCGTCACCGCCTATTTTCCCGCGGCCGATGCGCTCTACGCCGGGGACAAGGTCGTGATCATGGGAATCCGGGTCGGCGCGATCGACAAGATCGAACCCGCCGGCGACAAGATGAAGGTGACCTTCCACTACCGCAACAAGTACAAGGTGCCCGCCAACGCATCGGCGGTGATCCTCAACCCGACGCTGGTGGCCTCACGGAGCATTGAGTTGGAGCCGGCGTATAAGGGCGGACCGACCCTGCCCGACGACGCGGTGATCCCGGAAGAGCGCACCCAGGTGCCGGTGGAGTGGGACGACCTGCGCAACGACATCACCCACATCATCTCCAACCTCGGCCCTACTAAGGAGCAGCCCAAGGGACCCTTCGGCGACATCATCGAATCCTTCGCTGACGGGTTGTCGGGCAAGGGAGAGCAAATCAACAGAACGTTGGACAGCCTGTCGACCGCCCTGACAACGCTGGACGAAGGTCGCGGCGATTTCTTCGCGGTGCTGCACAGTCTGGCGTTGTTCGTCAACGCGTTGCATCAAGATGACCAGCAGTTCGTTGCGTTGAACAAGGACCTGGCCCAATTCACTAACAACCTCAGCAGCTCAGATCAGCCCGCCGCCAACGCGATACAGCAGACCGACGAGCTGCTCTTCACTGCTCGCAAATTCTTGACTGAAAACCGCGACGTGTTGGTGCACGACGTCAACAACCTCTCGGAGGCGACGACCGCGATCGTGCAACCGACGGGTCGAGATGGCTTGGAGACTGCGCTGCACATATTGCCGCACATGGCCGCCAATGTGCTGGCGATCTATGAACCGGCACACGGCTCGCTGACGGGCGCACCCGCGATTGTCAACTTCGCCAACCCATTACAGTTCATCTGCAGCGCAATTCAGGCCGGCAGCCGACTCGGTTACCAAGACTCGGCGGAGTTGTGTGCGCAGTATCTGGCGCCGGTCCTGGATGCGATGAAGTTCAACTATCTGCCGTTCGGCATGAACGTGTTCAGCGCCGCCGACACGTTGCCCAAGAACGTTGCCTACTCCGAGCCGCGACTGCAGCCGCCGCCCGGCTACAAGGACACCACCGTGCCCGGGATCTTCTCGCCGGATACGCAGTGGTCGCACCGCAACTCCGAACCGGGCTGGGTTGTCGCGCCCGGGATGCAGGGGGTGCAGGTGCAGTCGGCCACGGCGAACCTGTTGACGCCGGCGTCGTTGGCCGAACTGATGGGTGGTCCGAACATCGCCCCGCCACCGCCAGGGCAGAACATGGCCGGACCGCCGGACGCCTACAACGAGAACAGCCCGCTGCCACCGCCGTGGTACCCGCAGCCCCTGCCCTCACCGACGGCGGTACCCGCGACGGGACCGGGCCAGTGAGGCGCGCGACGAGCGCGGTACGCGCGAGGAGCAAGCCGAACCGACAGCCAATGAGCGGCGCGATGCGGCTGCTTCGCCAAAGGGTCAGGCAGGCATTGGCTTTGGCGACGACCGGGGCGCTGCTGACGTCCTGTGCGAGTTGGCATGGTATTGCCAATGTCTCGCTGCCCGGCGGCCCGGGCAGCGGTGCCGGGTCCTACGCAATCTACGTGCAGATGCCGAACACTTTGGCGCTCAACGGGAACAGCCGAGTCCTGGTGGCCGATGTCTTTGTCGGCACCGTGCGCGCGATCACCTTGAAGAACTGGGTCGCCACGCTGACCATCGACCTGGAAAAGGGTGTCCGGCTTCCGAAGAATGCCACCGCCAAGATCGGCCAGACCAGCTTGCTGGGCTCGCAGCACGTGGAACTCGCGGCCCCACCGGATCCGTCGCCGGAGCCGCTGAAGGCCGGCGACACGATCCAGCTGAGGAATTCGTCGGCGTATCCGTCGACCGAGCAGACGTTGGCGAGCCTGGCCATGGTGCTGCGCGGCGGCGGACTGCCGAATCTCGAGGTGATTCAGAACGAGGTCTACGACATTCTCGCCGGACGCGCCCAGCAGATCAGGGATTTTCTGGGCAAGCTGAGCACGTTCAGCCGCGAGTTGAATCAGCAGAGCGACGACATCACGGACGCCATCGACTCTACCGACCGGCTGTTGTCGTATGTGGCAACGCGTGCCGACACCCTGGATCAGGTGCTGACCGAATTTCCCCCGTTGGTAAAGCATTTCGCAGACCAACGCGACCTGTTCGCGAACACGGTCGATGCGGTCGGCCGACTCAGTAACGTCACCGATCAGACGTTGTCGGCCTCGCGGGGCAATCTTCATCAGGACCTCCAAGATTTGCAGCGGCCGCTCAAGCAACTCGGCCGCGCCTCACTGTATTTGGTCGACGCGCTCATGCTTCTGCTCTCGCCGCCGTTCGCCATCGACAGCGTCCCGAAGATCGTCCGCGGCGACTACATCAACGTGTCGGGAGCACTGGACCTGACGCTGAGCGCCGTCGACAACGCGGTCTTCACCGGCACCGGATTTTCCGGAGCCTTGCGCGCGCTCGAACAGTCGTGGGGCCGCGACCCCGCGACGATGGTCCCCGACATCCGGTTCACGCCCAACCCGGCCGACGCGCCGATAGAGCGGGGCGAATAGATGCTGACCCGCTTCATCCGGATGCAGTTGGTCGTGTTCGCCGTCCTGACGTTGGCGGCGCTGATCGCACTGGGCTGGTACTATCTGCGTATCCCAAGCCTGCTGGGCGTAGGCCAGTACCAGTTGACGGTGCAGCTGCCGGCGTCGGGTGGTTTGTATCGCACGTCGAATGTGACGTATCGGGGAATCCAGATCGGCAAAGTCACCAAAGTCGAGCCGACGAAAAATGGTGTCAGAGCGACGCTCAGCATCGACAGCCGTTACAAAATTCCGGTCGATGCATCAGCCAATGTGCACTCCGTGTCCGCGATCGGTGAGCAGTACTTGGATCTGGTGTCCACCGGAAACCCGGGAAAGTTCCTCTCGTCCGGACAGACCATCACCAAAGGCACGGTGCCCAGCGAGATAGGCCCGGCGTTGGATGCCGCCAACCGCGGCTTGTCGGCATTACCCAAAGCCAAGATCGCCTCGCTGCTCGACGAAACCGCGCAAGCGGTCGGCGGTTTGGGGCCGGCGCTGCAACGACTCGTCGATTCGACCCAGTCGATCGTCGGTGATTTCCAAGCGAATATCTCCGACGTCAACGACATCATCGAGAACTCCGCACCGATCATCGACAGCCAAGTCGATTCCGGCGATTCGATCGACCGGTGGTCGCATAACCTCAATGTCCTTATCGCCCAGGCCGCGCGCAACGACCAGCATGTGCAAAGCATCCTGTCACAGGCGGCGCCGACCGCCGATCAGGTCAACCAGGTGTTCACCGACGTCCGGGAGTCGCTGCCGCAGACCTTGGCCAACCTCGCGATCGTCGCCGACATGCTGAAGCGCTACAACAAAGGTCTCGAGCAACTGCTGGTGTTCTTGCCGGAGATCGGCTCGGTGGCACAGACGGTGGTCGCGTCAGCCCCAGGTTCCGTGCTGCTGGATCTCAACCTGAACATCAACAATCCGCCGCCATGTCTGACCGGATTTCTGCCGGCATCGGAGTGGCGGGCGCCGGCGGACACCAGCATGGCTCCGTTGCCGGCCGGAACGTATTGCAAGATCCCGCAAGACACTCCGGCGAACGTGGTGCGCGGCGCCCGGAACTATCCGTGCGTCGACGTTCCCGGCAAACGGGCGGCGACCCCGCGGGAATGCCGCGACAACAAGCCTTACGTCCCGTTAGGCACCAACCCGTGGTACGGCGACCCGAATCAGATCCGAAACTGCCCGGCGCCCGGCGCTCGCTGCGATCAACCCGTCGACCCCGGCAAGGTGATACCCGCGCCATCGGTCAACAACGGTCTCAACCCGCTACCGTCAGACCGGCTGCGAGGAACACCACCCCCGATCAGCGATCCGCTCCAGCGGCCCGGATCGGGCACCGTGCAATGCAATGGGCAGCAACCCAATCCGTGTATCTACACGCCGGCCGGCCCAAGTGCCGTCTACATCCCGTCCAGTGGCGAAGTGGTGGGCCCAGACGGGGGCAAGTACACCCTCGAAAACTCACGTCACACAGGAGAGGACGGCTGGAAGGACATGCTGGCGCCCGCCGGCTGACGTCCAGACGCGACCCGACGGACTAGCCTCGGGCGAGTGACGGCCGACCGGTTGCGCGTCGATCTGAGCGGGGCGCCGCAGACGATGCTCGCGACGCTGTACGCGAAGGCGCTGGACGCCGATTTCAAGCGGCCGATTCTGGGTGATCGGTTCGCCAAACAGATCGTGGAACGCATCGACTACGACTGGAAGAAGACCACCATCACCCCGCGCCGCGCGCCGTCGGTGACTACCCGGACCGCGCACTTCGACGCGTGGACCAACCAATTCTTGGCCGCCCATCCGCACGCCGTCGTGTTGCACGTGGGCTGCGGTCTGGACAGCCGGTTCTTCCGGCTGCAGCCGGGTCCGGGTGTCGAATGGTACGACGTCGACTACCCCGAGGTCGCCGCGCTTCGCGCCCGGCTCTACCCGGTCGCCGAGCACTATCATGTCGTCGCCGCCGCGGTCACCGATCCGGGTTGGCTGGCCGACATCCCCGCCGACCGGCCGGCGCTGATGATCGCCGAGGGGCTGACGATGTATCTCACCGAGCAAGACGGCACCGCCCTGCTGCGCAGGGTGGTCGCGCATTTCGGCTCGGGTGAGCTGCAGTTCGACGCGTTCAACTGGCTCGGGATCAAGGCACAGGTGCTCAAT
The DNA here is from genome assembly GCF_035314665.1 of Mycobacterium sp. GTDB lineage: Bacteria > Actinomycetota > Actinomycetes > Mycobacteriales > Mycobacteriaceae > Mycobacterium. The sequence continues at coordinate 23,357 of NZ_DATFZD010000412.1, forward strand.
ACGGTCGTCCGTCGCTCCGGATCCACCTTGCGCTGGGCGATCGACGGGCCCGACGACATCGTCGCGGCGGTGCCCGGGGTGCGGGTGGTGGCCTGGCAGCGGTGGTTCGAGTCGGACACATTCGAAAAGCTGCCGCGCTCAGCCAAGCTGATGGGCAAGGCGATGGCGCTGGTTTCCGCCGTGGCCAACATGTCCCAATATCACCGCTACGCGTTCGGGCTGACCTGACTTTGGCCGCGGCGGGAATCTTGCGGGCCGCACGGTGTTGCACCACCTATCCACCCGTGAGGAGACGTCACCATGACCAGTCGGCCTGTTCTGGAACCCACCGCCGAGCATCCGATCACGATCAACCCGACCCAGGCGCGGGTTGTCGTACGTATCAACGGCGAGGTCGTCGCCGACACACACAACGCGCTGCAGCTGCAAGAGTCCACTTACCCTGCAGTGCAATACATTCCGCTCGAGGACGTCGTCCAGGAGCGGCTCACCCGCACCGACACCAGCACCTATTGCCCGTACAAGGGTGACGCCGGCTACTACAGCGTGACCACCGCCGCGGGAGACACCGTCGACGACGCGATCTGGACCTACGACCAGCCCTACCCCGCGGTGGCGGCGATCGCCGGGTACGTCGCGTTCTATCCCGACAAAGCCGAGATCACCGTCCAGCCCGACTGAATTTGAATTGCCCGGCTCCTCATCGCGCCGCTATCCCGGCGCCCATCGCCGAGTCGGATCACGGCCCGAACAGCTGCGCAGCGAGTTGCGTGTCGCCGTATTCGCGCAACGACGTGATGAGCCCGTCGCGGGTCTCGAAGATGAAGACTGTCGGGCTGTTGTAGCGCACGCCGTCGGTGGTCTCACCGTCGGTCAGCGCCTCGATCACCACGCTCTCGCCGTCGTTGAAGCATTGGATGAAGTCGAGGTCCATTTTGACGCGGCTTTTGCGCCGCTCGAACTCCCGGCGCAGCGCCGCTTTGTCGACCGATTCGCGGCTCTGGATGCTCCAGTAGGTGAAGTCGTGACTCAGCAGCCCGAAGCATTCGTCGATGTCGCCACCGTCGGACAGGCACTGCAAAAACATCCACGCCAGTTCGGCCTGCGGATCGTCGAACGGCGTTGTCATGCGCCGCTCCTCAGCATCGCTTCGCTCTGCATCGTCGCCGGCGCGGTGGTCACATCGCCATCCTGGCGCGAACATCCGTACCGGTCAATCATGGTCGGGCAGGCAGGCGGGAGCCGAACCGAACCTATGATCATCGAGATCGAGCGGTTGCGGCGTCCGGTGGGAGCAAATGGTGAGTAAGGCTCGCACGGTCACGTTCGCCGGTGCGGTCAGCCCCGGGCTCTCCCTGTTCCCGCTTCGCCGGGGTCCTCGTGATCCTTGCTTTCAGGTCGGCGATGACGGTGCCATCTGGCGGACCAGCCTGCTGGCCAGCGGATCGGTCACGGCGCGGATCAGCCGCGTCGCGCCCGATGCCATCGAATGCACGGCATGGGGGAGCGGCGCTGAGGAGTTTCTCGACGTTCTCCCGGCCATGCTCGGCGCCCACGACGATGCGTCGGATTTCGTCCCGACCGACCCGACGGTCGCCGCCGCGCATCGACGAGTGCCGCACCTGCGGCTCGGTCGTACCGGCCAGGTATTGGAAGCCCTGATTCCGGCGGTCATCGAGCAGCGGGTACCGGGCGCCGACGCATTCCGGTCATGGCGGTTGCTGGTGAACAAATTCGGCACGCCGGCACCCGGGCCCGCGCCGGCGCGGATGCGGGTGCCGCCGTCGGCCGAGGTGTGGCGGCACATCCCGTCGTGGGAATTTCACCGCGCCAACGTCGATCCCGGACGGGCCCGGACCATTGTCGGCTGCGCCCAGCGGGCGCCTTCGCTGGAACGGCTGGCGTCACGGCCGGTCGCACAGGCCCGAGATGCGCTGACGTTGCTGCCCGGCGTCGGAGTGTGGACAGCGGCCGAGATCGCACAACGTGCATTCGGCGATGCCGACGCGCTGTCGGTCGGCGACTATCACATCCCCAAGATGATCGGCTGGACGTTGCTGGGACATCCGATCGACGACGCCGGCATGATCGAGGTCCTCGAGCCGATGCGGCCGCACCGGCATCGGGTGGTCCGGCTGCTGGAGGCCAGTGGACTGGCCTACGAGCCGCGCCGCGGCGCGCGACTACCGGTCCAGGACATCCGCGCATTGTGACGCGCCGCGCGGTTACCCCGCGCGATCATCGGGTATGAGACCCGCCATGACGCAGTTCACCATCCCCGGCATGGCCGAGAAGCAGGCAATCAAAGTCGCTGGGCTGCTGCAGAAGCAGCTAAGCACCTATAACGATCTTCATTTGACGCTCAAGCACATCCATTGGAACGTGGTCGGCCCCAACTTCATCGGTGTTCACGAGATGATCGACCCGCAGGTTGACCTGGTGCGCGGTTACGCCGACGAAGTGGCCGAGCGGATCGCGACCCTTGGCGGGTCGCCGCAAGGTACACCGGGCGCCATCCTGAAAGACCGCACCTGGGACGACTATTCCGTTGGCCGCGACACCGTGCAGGCGCATCTGGCCGCGCTGGATCTGGTCTACAACGGGGTCATCGAAGACACCCGCAAGGGCATTAAGGAAACCGAAGAGCTTGATCCGGTCACGCAAGACATCCTCATCGACCAGGCGGCCGAGCTGGAGAAGTTCCAATGGTTTGTGCGGGCTCACCTGGAGAACGCGGGTGGCAAGCTGGCTCACGCCGGCGCATCCACCGAACGCAGTGCGGCAAAAAGCGCCAAGCGTAAAAGCTGACAATCAGGGCGCGGCTGCGGCGGCGTGCAGGCGTTCGGCTTCGGCGGTCTCGCGGTTGAGGCGCTGCGACCGGTAGATCGACACATCGGTGTGGTGCATCAGCAGTGCGGCGATCCCGACCGCGATGATCGCGCCGGGCACCACGGAGAACGAGCCGGTCATCTCGGCCACCATGATCAAGATCGCCAGCGGCGCGTGCGCGACGCTGCCGAAACACGCCATCATTCCCACCACGACGAAGATGCCCGGGCCCTCAGGCACACCAGGCAGATGGAGCATCTCGCCAAGCCGCCAGATCGCCGCACCCACGAACGCCCCGATCACGATCCCGGGCCCGAAGATTCCGCCTGATCCGCCGGTGCCGATGGACAACGACGTGGCGACGATTTTAGCGAGGGGCAGGACCAGCACGATCCACAACGGAATGGTCAGCAGCCCGGTCTTGGTGGTTGCCAACTGCACCCAGCCGTAGCCGCTGCTCAGAACTTGCGGAATCGCCAACCCCATCAGTCCGACCAGCAGGCCCCCGAGGGTCGGCGCGAGCACCGATGCGCCGGGAACTCGCGCGGTCAGACCTTCGGTCGCATAAAAGACGCGCGCGAACAAATAACCCACGGCTGCCGCGACGATGCCGAGGACGACGAACCACAGCAGCGGCCAAGGGCTCTCGAAGCGGTATTCGGCGTCGACGTAACCAAACATCGGGTCGAAGCCCAAAAACGCGCCGAACAAGGCGTAAGCCGTGGCGGAGGTGACAAAGCCGGGATAGAGCACGCGGTATTCGAGGTCTTCGCGGTAGATGATTGATGCCGCCAGGACGGCCCCGCCGAGTGGCGCGCCGAAGATGGCGCCGATGCCGGCGCCCACCCCCAGCGACACCAGGATGCGGCCATCCTCGTCGGAGAGGTGCAATCGGCGGGTCAGCAGTGAAGCAAAACCAGCCGAGATCTGCGCCGTGGGGCCTTCGCGGCCGGCTGAGCCGCCCGAGCCGATGGTCAGCGCACTGCTGATCAGCTTCACCACCACCACCCGGGTCCGGATGTGGCGCGGATCGGTGTGGATCGCCTCAATCGCGCTGTCGGTGCCATGCCCGCTGGCTTCGGGAGCGAACTTGGCCACCAGCAACGCCGACACCAGCGCGCCTGCCGTCGTCACCAGCGGTAACGCCCAGGGCCGCTGGTAGTGGGAAGAACCCGGCTTGCCGCCCTCGACCAGCGGCGTAGGCATGTGGTAGCCGGCCACATAACCCAACAAAAAACTGGTCGTGTAGCGCAACGCCAGATAGAAGACGACGGCACCGAAACCGGCGACCACGCCGACGACGACGCCCAGCAAAAGCCATTTGTAGAGGTACTCGAGATTTCGGATGAAGCGGCCCAATCGTCCGCCGCGGCCGGGATCGATGTCTTCTGCCCCAAGCATCGCCAGTGACGTTAGCAGGGACCTCCCGCGGAATAATCGGACCGCGGTCCGGTTATATCTGGTAACTAAGTTTCAGGAGGTAAAGATGCCCGCGGTAACCGCAGACACGTTGACTTTGGAGCGGGTGCCGGCCGCCGGTCCGGCCGACACGGAACGTCCGGTGCGCTCGATCACCACCGGGCCGCATGGCTACGAGGGTGAAGGATTTCCGGTCGTCCGGGCATTCGCCGGAGTCAGCGCCGCCGCACTAGACCCATTCGTGCACATGGACCAGATGGGTGAGGTGGAATACCAGCCCGGCGAGCCCCGGGGGACCGACTGGCATCCGCACCGCGGGTTCGAGACGGTCACCTACTTGATCGACGGGCGGTTCGCGCACCAGGACTCGCACGGCGGCGGTGGTTTGATCACCGACGGCGCCACCCAATGGATGACCGCGGGCGCCGGCATCCTGCACATCGAAACGCCACCGGCCGACCTGGTCGAAACTGGCGGCCTCTTCCACGGCATCCAGCTTTGGGTAAACCTGCCGAAGAAGGACAAATTCGCCACACCGCGCTATCAGGCCATCGGGGGCACAGACGTCACCTTGCTTTCCTCCGACGACGGCGGCGCGCTCGTCCGCGTCATCGCAGGGGAGATCGACGGTCACCGCGGGCCCGGCGTTACCCACACGCCGATCACGATGGCGCACGCCACGGTCGAACCTGGCGCGCGGCTGAACATTCCGTGGAACCGCGACTACAACGCGCTGGTCTACGTCCTGTCCGGGCGTGGATCGGTCGGCCCGATCGGACATCCAATCCAGCAGGGCCAGCTGGCGGTGCTCGGTCCAGGTGAGCGGATCACCGTCGCCGCCGCGACGTCGCAGGAGTCGCGCAGACCCGCGTTGGAGGTGCTGATCCTGGGTGGCCAGCCGATCCGGGAGCCGGTTTTCCACTACGGCCCGTTCGTGATGAACAGCAAGGCGGAGTTGATCCAAGCGCTCGAGGACTTCCAGGCCGGAAAGTTCGGCAGCATCCCACCTGATGGATTGATGCCGCACACCGCGGCGCAACCGCCGCTCAGCTAACAACCAGCTTGTGCTAGCGCGGCGGTCAAAGGTGTGATTTGTGGCACAATTCATCCGTGGTGCAACCCGCCAGTCGCGGACCGGGTCGCCCCCCTGCAGCGAAGGCGGCCGAGACGCGGAAGCGCATTTTGCGCGCCGCTCGCGAGGTGTTCAGCGAACGCGGATACGACGCCGCCACCTTCCAGGCGATCGCAATCCGCGCTGACCTGACCCGGCCGGCGATCAATCACTATTTCTCGAACAAGCGCGCGCTCTACCGGGAAGTGGCGAAGGAGACCAACGACGTGGTTGTTGTCGCGAGTGTCCAGCGGGCGCTGCGCGAGACTACGCTGGTAGGCCGGGTGTCGGCGTTCATCGACGCCGCGACTCAGGCGGACATCGAAAACCGAACGGCGGCGGCGTTTTTGATCACGGTTGCGTTGGAGTCGCAGCGGCACCCCGAGCTGGGTCATGAGGAAGCCGATTCGGTTCGCACCACCCGGGAATTTCTGTCGCGGGCCATCGATGACGCGATCAAGAGCGGTGAGCTGGCTGCCGACACCGACGCCCCTGCGCTTACCGAGGCGCTGATCGCGGTTTTGCTGGGGGTTGGCTTCTACGCCGGCTTTGTCGCCAACCGGCACGAAATCGACACGGTCTTCGGCCAGGTGAATCAGTTGTTGGCTAACAGCCTCACCCGGCGCCTAAATTCAGGTCGGTGATGTAGCGCACAGAACCAGATAGTTAATCTAACTTATTTGGTAGCATGAGCGCGTTATGACTGATCTGTATGACGTGGGTTCTGTGCGTACCGACGGGGATAGCTGGGACATCACCGAGAGTGTCGGCGCCACCGCCTTGAGTGTCGCCGCAGCGCGCGCGGTGGAGACGGCAACAGCCGACCCGCTGATCCGAGACGAGTTCGCCTACTTGTTGGTGTCGTCGGCCGGTCGACCCTGGGCTCGGCTGACCAGCCCGGGTCTCGAGTGGATCGGCGACGACGAGCACGGACGCCGGTCGCACCGGCTGGCCTGTGACTACCAAGCTGTGCGCACCCACTTCTTCGACAGCTACTTCGCCGATGCTGTCGGCCACGGAATCCGGCAGGTGGTGATCCTGGCCGCGGGGCTGGATTCGCGCGCCTACCGGCTGGATTGGCCGGCCGGCACCACGGTCTACGAGATCGACCAGCCTCAGGTCGTCGAGTACAAGACGGCCACTTTGGACTCGGCCGGCGCCGCACCCAAGGCCACCCGGCGGACTGTGCCGGTGGACCTGCGCGACGACTGGCCCGCGGCGCTGTCGGCCGCGGGTTTCGACCAGACCCAGCCCACCGCGTGGCTGGCCGAAGGCCTTTTGCCCTACCTGCCGGCCGAAGCTCAGGACCGGCTGTTCGAGATGCTGACGGAGCTGAGCGCGCCCGGCAGCCGAGTAGCCGTCGAGTCGTTCAGCCTTGGTTCGGGCGACCCCGAGCGACGCCGCGCGGCGCGACGGGTCCGCTTTGAGCGGATGCGCGAAAGGCTCGGCCTCGACATCAATGTCGAAACCCTGACTTACCAGGAAAGCGACCGCGCGGATGCCGCCGAATGGCTGACCGCACACGGCTGGCAGGTGCACGCCGTGACCAACGCCGACGAAATGGCCCGACTGGGCCGGCCGATCCCCGCGGACCTGGCCGAAGAGTCGTTCACCACCAGGCTGCTGCACGCACAGCTCGCGGCAGCCGATTGATCACCAGACGCAGTTTGCAGGAGGCAGGACCACGATGAGTACCTTGCGCAGCCACGACGACACCTGGGACATCGCCACCAGCGTCGGCAGCACGGCAGTGATGGTGGCCGCCGCCCGAGCCGTCGAAACCGATCGCCCCGATGCTCTGATCCGCGACCCCTACGCCAAGCTGTTGGTCAGCCAGGCCGGGACGGGCGTGTGGGAAAGCATGCTCGACGACTCCCTGCTCGCCAAGGTGGAGTCGATCGATCCGGAAGGGGCCGCGGTGCTGCAACACATGCGCAGCTACCAGGCCGTGCGCACGCACTTCTTCGACGCCCACTTCACCGGGGCGGTGGCCGCCGGCATCCGGCAGGTAGTGATCTTGGCGTCCGGGCTGGACTCGCGGGCCTACCGACTGGACTGGCCTGCCGGCACCACGGTCTACGAGATCGACCAGCCCAAGGTGCTGGCCTACAAGTCGGCCACGCTCGCGGCGCACGCCGCGACGCCGTCGGCCGACCGCCACGAGGTGCCGATCGACCTGCGTCAGGATTGGCCGGCCGCCCTCGTCGGCGCGGGTTTTGACCCTGAGGCGCCGACGGCCTGGCTGGCCGAAGGTCTGCTGATGTACCTGCCGGCCGACGCCCAGGACCGGCTGTTCACCCAGATCACCGAGTTGAGCGCGCCGCGCAGCCGGATCGCGGTGGAAACTGCGGCCAGCCATGCTGAGGAGCGACGGCAGGAGATGCGGGATCGATTCCAGGGGCTGGCGGAGAAGCTCGGCATCGAGCAGAGTGTCGACATTCAGGACCTGATCTACCACGACGAGGATCGCGCGGTCGTCGTCGACTGGCTCAACGAGCACGGCTGGCGGGCCACGGCACGAAACTCCGGGGACGAGATGCGCCGGCTGGACCGCTGGGTGGACGGCGTGCCGATGGCCGACGACACGGACGCCTTCGCGCAATTCGTCACCGCACAACGCGCATGGGCACGACGAGTCGCTCCGACGGCGACACCTGGGACATCGCGACCAGCGTCGGCGCGACGGCCGTCATGGTGGCTTCCGCCCGCGCGGCCGAGACGGCCAGCGAGCAGCCGCTGATCCGCGATGAGTTCGCGCAGCTGCTGATCGACGGCCCGGAACTCGCGCAGTTGGTGGCCAAGATGTCGACGACTTACACGGCCGATCCCGAGTTGGCGGCCGTCCGCGCACACATGGTCAACTACCAGGCCGCGCGCACGCATTTTTTTGACGCCTACTTCCGGGCGGCGGCCGCAGCCGGCATCCGTCAGCACGTCATGTTGGCGTCCGGGCTGGACTCACGCGCCAATCGGCTGGACTGGCCGGCGGGGACCAGCGTTTACGAAGTAGACCAGCCGAAGGTGTTGGAGTACAAAGCCGCAACGTTGGCGGCCCACGGCGTCCAGCCGGTTGTCGAGCGTCACGAGGTGGCGGCCGACCTGCGGTTTGACTGGCCGAAAGCGTTGCGGGACGAGGGATTCGACCCGGCACAGCGGACCGCGTGGCTGGCCGAAGGCCTGTTGATGTTCCTGCCGGGTGAGGCCGAAGACCGGTTGTTCACCGATATCGACGCGCTCAGCGCACCGGGCAGCCGGGCCTGCATCGAGGATTTCACCTTCGACGAGGCGGCGCGCGAGGCATACGACAAGCGCCGCGCCAAGACCGACGAACTGCGCCAGCGGATCGGCGACGAGAACGTCTTCGACCCCGGCGACCTGTGGTACACCGAAGACGAGCGCTGCGATCCGGCGGCCTGGTTCGATACGCACTCCTGGCGCGTCGAGTCGGTGTCCGGCCGCGACTACCTGACTCAGGTCGGTCGTCCGCTGCCGGAGGAACCCAACGTGGCGGCGACGTTCCGGGCTGTCTTCGTCTCTGCTGAGAAGCCGTAAGCGCGGGCGGCTGCGACAACTGAGGGCACCTGTTGCCCAACCAGGTGGTTGATTAGGATTGGGTTTTCGTCGGTCGAGGAAGGAATCCCCATGACCACCGAAGCCACCGAAACCACCGCACATGCCACCGTCGGCGCGGCCGCCCCGACTCACTCTGATATCCCGACAGTTGTCGCTCGCCTGCGGCAGACGTACTCCACCGGAAAGACCCGCAGCGTGGAGTGGCGACGAGCCCAGCTGCGCGCGCTGGAGAAGATGATGGCGGAAAACGAGCCGGCGATCGCCGACGCGCTCGCCAAGGATCTGGACCGCAGCCCGTTCGAGGCCTGGCTGGCCGACACCGCGACCACCGCGGGCGAAGCCCGGTATGCGGCCAAGCACGTCAAGAAGTGGGTGCAGCGCAAGCACCGGCTGCTCGAGCTGGCGCAGCTGCCCGGCCGCGGCTGGGTGGAGTACGAGCCCTACGGCACCGTGTTGATCATCGGCGCCTGGAACTACCCGTTTTACCTGACGCTCGGCCCGGCAGTGGGAGCGATCGCCGCGGGAAACACGTTGTTGCTCAAGCCATCCGAGATCGCTCCGGCGTCGGCAGCGCTGATGGCCGAGCTGGTGCCGCGCTACCTGGACCGCGACGCGATCGCGGTGATCGAGGGTGACGGCGCGGTGAGCCAGGAGTTGATTGCGCAGGGATTCGACCGGGTGTTTTTCACCGGCGGCACCGAGATCGGCCGCAAGGTCTACGAGGGCGCCGCACCGCACCTGACGC
>NZ_DATFZD010000413.1:0-40486 GCF_035314665.1 Mycobacterium sp.
CGGGTGGCCCAGATCCGCGCCGAGATCGAGAACAGCGACTCCGACTACGACCGCGAGAAGCTGCAGGAGCGCCTGGCCAAGCTGGCCGGCGGTGTTGCGGTGATCAAGGCCGGAGCTGCCACCGAGGTGGAGCTCAAGGAGCGCAAGCACCGCATCGAGGACGCGGTGCGAAACGCCAAGGCCGCCGTCGAGGAGGGCATCGTCGCCGGTGGCGGCGTGGCGCTGCTGCAGGCGGCCCCGGCCCTCGACGAGCTCAAGCTCACGGGCGACGAGGCCACCGGTGTCAACATCGTCCGGGTGGCGCTGGAGGCCCCGCTGAAGCAGATCGCCTTCAACTCCGGGCTGGAGCCCGGCGTGGTCGCCGAGAAGGTGCGCAACGCGAAGGCCGGCACCGGCCTGAACGCCGCCACCAATGAGTATGAGGACCTGCTGAAGGCCGGCGTTGCCGACCCGGTCAAGGTGACCCGTTCGGCGCTGCAGAACGCGGCGTCCATCGCGGGGCTGTTCCTGACGACCGAGGCCGTCGTCGCCGACAAGCCGGAGAAGGCCGCGGCTCCCGCCGGCGACCCGACCGGTGGCATGGGCGGTATGGACTTCTAAGTCCACAGGCAACGAAAAGCCCGGTCCCTCCGTGGGGCCGGGCTTTTCGCTTTGCTGGACGGCTGATCTACTAAAGGTTCGAGCAGTCGGGGACGAAGGGGACAAACCCAATGACAACATCCGCAATTGGCTTACGGCGCAGATTGTTTAGCGTAGTTCCCGTCGGTGTTCTCTGCGCTGTGGCCGTGTTCATCTCGCCGACGGCGGGTGCTGATCCCGCGCCCTGCTCGGCCAGCGGGCTCGCCGCCACCTCCAGCGGAGTGCTGAATGCGGCAAGCGGATACCTAGACAGCCACCCGGATGCCAACAATGTGCTGACCGCTGCGGTCAGCCAACCGCCGGCGGACGCACGGTCGTTAGTGCGGGGCTATTTTCTCGCCCACCCCGGTGAGGCTCTCGAACTGCGCAACATCGCGAAGCCGCTGCTCGACCTGCGTGGTCAATGCAATACGGCGGTGACGCCGGACCAGCTGGCCGCACTTTTCGACGCGCTGTCCGGCTAAGACGGCACGCACGATCTGCCCCCTCTGAGCGACAATTCGGCCTGACGTCACCGACAATCGCTCAGGCGGGCACATCGGCTCCCTCAGCGCCCGCGGACACTGATGTGGCAGATATGACGCCGCAGCGGTCTCAGGCAACTCCGGCGGCCGCGACCGCGTGTGCGGTGCTGAACCGCAGGGCGGGGTCCTGCACCGGGCCCTTGCGCAGCCGCGCCTGGTCTGCCCGGAAGTTCATCTCCACCGTCCACGGGCCGGTCGTCCCCTGCTGCGGGAACAGGTCGATCGAGCGCAGGATGTAGCCCGCCGGGAAGTCGAGGAACGGGCGCTTCTCGATCGTCGGGTCGTCGCAGACCGGGACGACAGTGGTGTATCCGTGCCGATCCATGTAGGCCATTAGCCGGCACAGGTGTTCACAGATCAGGTCCACCTTCAGCGTCCACGACGAGTTGGTATAGCCGAACGCGAACGCGAAGTTCGGGATGCCCGACACCATGAAGCTCTTGTAGGCCAGGCACTCATGCGGATCCTTCGCCTCTCCGTCGACGGAGATCTGCATGCCGCCGAGCGGAAGCAGTTTCAGGCCGGTCGCCGTGACGATGATGTCGGCGTTCAATTCCCGGCCCGACTCCAGCTTGATGCCGGTCTTGGTGAAGCGCGCGATCTTGTCGGTGACCACCGAGGCTTTCCCGCGACAGATCGCCTTGAACAGATCGTTGTCAGGCACCACGCACAGCCGCTGGTCCCACGGCTTGTAAGTGGGGTTGAAGTGAGTGTCCAGGTCGTAACCCTTGGGCAGGGCCCAGGCGTTGAGGCCGCGGATGAGGCGCCGTATCACCTTGGGGTGACGCTGGCCCATGGTGTAGATCAGCCGCTGCCGAGCCTTGTTGACCTCGCGGGTGATCCGGTAGGCGGTCTTGTCCGGCAACACTTTTCGCAGGCCGTTGGCGATCGGGTCCTTGCGCGGCAGGGGCATCACGTAGGTGGGTGACCGCTGCAGCATCGTGATGTGCGCGGTGTCGTCGGCCATGGCCGGGATCAGGGTGACCGCGGTGGCCCCGCTGCCGATGACGACAACCTCCTTGCCCCGGTAATCCAGGCCCTCAGGCCAGAACTGCGGGTGCACGATCACGCCTTCGAAGTCCTCCTGGCCCTCGAAGTGCGGGTTGTGCGCGGCGGCATAGTCGTAGTAGCCGGTCGCGCCGAACAGCCAGTCGCAGGTGACCTCCCACTGCTTTCCGTCGCGCTCCAGCACGACGGTCCACTGCGCGGTCTCGCTGCAGAAGTCGGCCTCGATCACCTTGTGCTGCAGGTAGATCCGTCTGGCCAGGTCGTCCTCTTCGATGACCTCATGCAGGTATTCGAGAATCTCGTGCGCATCGGCGATGGCGTTGTCGCTGGTCCACGGCTTGAACTCGTAGCCGAAGGTGTGCAGGTCGGAGTCCGACCGGATGCCCGGGTACCGGAACAGATCCCAGGTGCCGCCGATCGCGTCACGGCTGTCCATGATGGCAAACGTGCGGCCGGGCTGCATGGCGACCAAGTAGTGGCCGAGGCCGATCCCGGATATTCCGGCGCCGACGATGAGCACGTCGACGTGCCCGGTGAATGACTTTTGCGGGCGGACCTGGTTGATCGTATCGACGGACATATGTACTCCCGACGCGTGCGAAGAATTAGAACACGATTAATGTTATAGTTTACCGGACGGCTGTCAAGGGCCTTTTGTCACACGTAGAAGAAAAGAGGGAGCGATGACCGTCGCACCTGTTCAGCGGCGCGCGCCGGTACAAGCGCGCAGCCGGCAGACAGTCACCCGCATCCTCGACGCCGCCGCGGCGATCGCCGACGAACAGGGCGTCGAAGCGGCCACCACCCGCGCAATCGCCGATCGTGCCGGCGTCTCTTACCCCTCGCTGTACCGGTTCTTCGCCGACCGGGAGGCCATCCTCGGTGAACTGCTCGAGCGGCAGTGCGCCGACCTCGACGCCCGGTGCGTGGCTGCGGAGAAGACCTGGCGGGTCACCTCGGTCGCCGAGCTGCTCGACAACGAGATCGACCTGCACGTGCACTACTACGGCGAGCACCCGAGCACCGCGCGGATGTGGATGGGCGGGCGCACCTCGCCGGCGGTCACCGGCTATGTCCGGGCCCGCATGCAGACCCTGGCCGACCGGATGCACACGATCCTGGTCGACTCCGGACTGATCCCGGCTGCGACCGACCCGCGAACCATGCTGGTGGCCGTCGAAATGGCCGACCGCGTGCTGGAACTGTCTTATCGCGGCGGGAACGGTTTCGACGAGGAGATCCTCGCCATCGGTCGGCGCGCGCTCATTGCTTTCGGCGAAGAGCTTTCCCGGCCCGCCCCCTAGGCGGGCACTGGCTGGCGACCGCGGATCAGCTTGCCCGGCCGAGCGTCGGTGGGCACGCCGTTCTCGGCGATCACCTCGCCGGAGACGATCGTTGCCACATAGCCGTCGGCAGTCTGGTCGAGCCGGCGCCCGCCGGCGGGCAGGTCGTGGGTGATCACCGGCTTGTGCACCTGCAGCGCCGCATGGTCGATGACGTTGAGATCGGCTTTGTAGCCCACCGCGATGCGGCCCCGGTCGCCCAACCCGGCGATGCGGGCCGGCACCGAAGTGAGCTCGCGCACGGCCGCCGGCACCGTGAATCGCCCGGACTTGCGGTCGCGCGCCCAATGCGCCAGGAAGTACGTCGAATAGCTGGCGTCGCAGATCATCCCGTAGTGCGCGCCGCCGTCGCCGAGCCCGAGCACGACGTCGTCGCGGTGCAGCAGCTCGCCGACGGTGTCCAGCGAGTTGTTCTCCAGGTTGCTGGTGGCGACCAGCAGCATGGCGCGACCGTCGTCGTCGAGCAGCCGGTCGTAGGCCTCTTCCATCGGGTTCACCCCGCGGGCCCGGGCCCGGGCCCGGATGCTGGTCGACGGGTCGGGTTCGTAGTCGGGGGTGTCGCCCAGCGGGAAGATCCAGTCCCACATCTGCGTCACGATGAGGATCGGGTGCCCCACGCCGGGCTTGTCGGCCAGGATGCGGGCGCGGACCTCGGGTTTGCGCATCTCCGCCACGCGCTCGGCCAGCGGCAGCGCAGCGATCTCCTGGTAGCTGGGGTAGAGCACAAACGGGTTCGCGGAGAGTTGCAGCCCCATGATCAAGCCGATCGGCCGCGGGAGCAGCTGCGCGGTGACGTCGCCGCCGGCGGCATTGGATTTCTCGATCATGTTGATGGCGTCCGGCCAGGTCGGGTCGCCGGCGTTGGCGACGACGAGGGTGAAGGTGACCGGCAGCCCGACGTCCTCGGCGACGTCGAATACCGTTTGCAGCACGGATTGGTAGCCGCCGGCCGGAATGTCGGGCACGAATTGCAGCAGACCGCCGCCGCCGTCGACCACGCCTCGCGCGATCTCTTCGATCTCCTCGCGGGCGGCGTCGTAGCTCGGTATCGGTGAACCGCTCTCAGTCTTGTGGATGGTGAACCGCGACGTCGCGAAGCCCAGCGCGCCGGCCTGAATCGCCTCGGTGGCCAGCGCGCGCATCTTGGCCAGGTCGTCGGGGTTGGCGGGTTCGCGGTCGGCGCCGCGCTGACCCATCACATAGACGCGCAGCGGCGAATGCGGCAGGTAGGCGGCCACGTCGATATCGCGCTTGCCCGAGTCCAGCGCGTCCAGGTATTCCGGAAAGGTCTCCCAGGTCCACGGCAGGCCGTCGGTCATGACGACGCCAGGGATGTCCTCGACGCCGGCCATCACGTCGACGAGGACGTCGTGGTCTTCTTGGCGGCACGGCGCAAAGCCGACGCCGCAGTTGCCCATCACCACCGTCGTCACCCCGTGCGCCGACGACGGAGTCAGACGCTCCGACCAGATGGATTGGCCGTCGTAGTGGGTGTGCAGATCGACAAAGCCTGGGGTGACCAGCAGGCCCGTCGCGTCGATCTCCCGCTTCGCGCCGTCGCCATTCACAGAGCCGACAGCCGCTATGACGTCGTCGCGGACCGCGACGTCTCCGATGTACGGTTCACCGCCGAGGCCGTCGATGATGGTGCCGTTGCGGATGATGAGGTCGTAGGTCATCTAAATAGTCTCCTATTTCAGCCGATTTACCTGGTCAAACAGGTTCGGGGTGTCCAAAGGTGCCATGAAAGTAGCTCCAATGAGCTGGGAAAACGGATCGCCGTGTGTCCATTGGACACACTCACCTTGGCCCATGATCAGCGCCCACCATTGAAGGGTAGCCCCGCGAATGCCAGCTCGGAACCGTGGCCGCTGCAGGTGGAATGACACCAGTGTGATTCAGGCGTACTCTGGAAATCTTCGGCCGGTGCCGATCACCGGGTGGAGTACCAGGAAGAGCAAGACATGCAGATCGAGCAGTTGTTCGTGGAGACGTTAGTCGACATAGACCAGAGGCTGTCCAGCAATCCCAGCGAATACGACCTGATCAAGGTCGCCGGTTTGCTGCGGCCGATTTTGCTGGAGAAGCTTCTGGACGACGCGAGCGCGGCGGTATCCATGGATGTGAAGTTCCGCGTCGTGAAGGCGGGACCGCCACCAATCTCACCAGAGCTGCAGAAGGAACTGGATGCCCGCTGGGCGCAGATCCACGCCACCAACCCCGAGATCAAACGGGTGACCATCGCCGCCGCGATGCGGGCGGACCTGCTGAACGGTGAGCTGGGCCCGACGAGCCAATCGGGCGACCAGGTGGTCGAACTTGGGCGCAAGGATTTCCTGAACCACGCGGGCATCCTGACCTACAACGACTTCCAGTACACCGTGGAGCACATCCTGCGGGTAGCGGCTAACAGCTTGGGTGGAATCCACTGGGGTCCGGAGAACTGGGATGAGCGTTCCGAGGAGCTGCGGAAGTACATGGAGGGGTCGGTGTTGTTCGGCAGGCCGATGCCAGCCGCGATGATGGCCCTCATCGCACGGTGCACGTTGCGCACCTGCAAGCCGGTGGCCGACGAGCTGACGCGGCGCGGCCTCTACTCCCCTGCGTCTAGTGAGTGGGTCTGGTCAGCGGACGGCCATTGCAGTGTGAGACGCCCAGAGGCGTCCTGAGCGCCGCGCCGACATTTGGCACAACTGGCACAGCGCCCCCGCATAGCGAAAGCCCCCGTGCCTCGTCGTAATAACGGCGCCGGGGGTCGTTTTGATCAGTGGTAGGGAACGTCCACGCAGTACGCAACAAAGGCCGACGAGAAGATTCGGCTAGCCACATCGAGCGGGTAGCCACCGCTTCGCATGAGGTCGCGAACCACGTTGGCGGATTTTCGATGGCCGTCCGTGGGTTAGGTCGTGACTTACGTCCCTGGGGTGTCAAAGTCGTCGCTGATCGGCCACCCGGCTGCCTCAAGCCGACGCCTGACGCGATCTGCGTCGGCTGGTGTTGGCATTTCGTGGGTGATTTTGGAAATGGCGACGCGAATGTCAGTTCCGTCAATCGGCATGTGGCCGTCCGCTGCTAGCTCGCTGGCGAGTGCGACCACCTCGTCTCCGACAGCCTGCGCGGCAACAGCGCGAGCAACGGCACATAGTCGGTGGTCGGTACGCCATCTGGGTAGCCAGCACGCAGAAATCCGATCACCTTCGACAACATGCCCGAAAGTGTCATGTGAGACCTCGTTGCTTCGGTCGAGCCGACCCATGCCAGCCAAGTATCCGTCGGATCGCAATTTCGTGCTGGTCAGACGTTTGTAGCCGCAGCACGCTACGCCGAATCAAGCCCCAATGCTCAGAATCTCAAGCCGAAGCCTCAAGGCGTCCCGCATCCGATCAATCCTGCGAACGTCCCTCTCAAGTGCTCGGATAGTCCGTTGCGTACGGCGGCTAACTCTCGCGTCGTCGCCTATACGGTCCATCTTGGACACCTGCGCGGATAGACCGTCGATCCGCTGGTCCAGCTTCGCCCGATGACAGCCAAGCAGCTCGTCGAAGTAACGAGCCTGCTCGCGGTCAGCGGCGGACATCGGTCCGTGACGTCGGCTTCGCACGACGACACGTTAACCAAAGGGAAACCGATGGTGAACCAATAAAACGATGGTGAGCAAAACTCAGCCTGGCAACCGTCGCGCCGACCATCCAAACCTAGCGCGATCACCACCTCTACGCCGATTGTCATCCCCAGGCAAGGGACATTTACGGCGCGTCCATCGACGGCCTTGCGGGTCCGCAACGGTCTAGGGTGGGGCGTGCGCACCGCCTTTCACGAACGACTTGAGGCGCTGACCGCCGCGCTAGGGGAGATGTGCGGACTGGCCGGGACCGCGATGGAACGCGCCACCCAAGCGTTGTTGCAGGCGGACCTGTTGCTTGCCGAGCAGGTAATCATCGAGCACGAACAGCTGGTCGCGATGGCAGCAGATGCCGAGGACGCCGCGTTTGTGCTCCTGGCGTTGCAGGCACCCGTCGCGGGCGACCTGCGTTCGGTCGTCGGCTCGCTACAGAATGTCGCCGACGCGGAGAGGATGGGCGCACTCGCGCTGCACGTCGCCAAGATTGCCCGACGCCGCCACCCCGGCCACGCGCTACCCGAGGAAGTGAAAGGCTACTTCGCCGAGATGGGCCGCATCGCGGTCGAACTCGGCAACAGCGCAAGGGATGTGGTGCTGTCAGGCGATCCCGAGAAGGCCGCAGAGATTGATCGCGAAGATGATGCGATGGACGATCTGCACCGTCATCTATTCAGTGTGCTGATGAACAGGGAGTGGAAGCACGCCGTCGCATCGGCTGTCGATGTCACGCTGTTGGGCAGGTTCTATGAGCGATTCGCCGACCATGCGGTCGAGATCGGTCGCCGCGTCGTCTTCCAGGTCACCGGACGGGTACCGGACGGGTAGCCAACGGCGAGGTGGTTCAGCGTCAATGTGCCGACGTACACAATCCGGCGATGGGACTTACGACTCCCCCACAACCTGCACTGCCACGTCGGCAATGGGGACGCCGATGCTCACCGCGATGTGTTCGCGAGCCGTCATCTCAGCTTCCTCGCGGCGACTGACCTTGGCCAGAACATCGATCTCGGGAATGCGAATCATCCACAGCGAGCCGTAGCGGGAGACGTCAATATCAAAGCAAACATTGTGGCTCGACCTCGATCGCTTGCGCGGAAAGAATCTGCGATCAAGCGCCTGGTGGAGGCAGTGCAGCCGGAACTGTTCCCTTCGCTTTTCCAAAAGTTGCCGACGCAGGCGCAGTATCTTCCGCTGTTCGCGGGTCTGCGCTAGCGCCACACAACAGTTACGTATCTCATCCTCAACGTGTGCCCGCTGCTCACCCAGTAGCGCCTTGTAGTACTCAGCTTGACGCAACTCCGCAACCGGCACCATCGCAACGACTTGGGCAGTACCTCTCCCCACCTGCACGACGTTATCGGAGATGAACCCCACCATGACTTGGGGTTGACCGAATGAGGACGACTACCGCGCCAGCACATCTATGAGCGACTGCGCCCAGCCCGGATTGTTCGAAACTTTAGTTGTGAGACGAGCGCGGCGAGTATTCACAGAGCCAAATGAAGTGCCACGTCGCGCTGTCTCAGAAGTAGCCTCAAAAGAGTTGTCGCATAACTTGTAGTTCTGCGATTTTTGAGACATACTCTTCGCATGACCGCAACCCCCGTCCCCACAGGTGTTCAACTCGGCTACGCGAGGGTGAGCACCGGCCATCAGTCGCTCGACCAACAACTTGATGCGCTCACCGCAGCCGGTGTGGCCCCGAAGCGGGTCTACCGCGACAAGCTGTCCGGCACTTCGACCCGTGAGCAGCGGCCCGGCCTGGCCGCGGTACTTGATTACGCCCGGCCTGGCGATGCCATCGTCGTCGTCGGCATCGACCGTTTGGGCCGCAACGCCGCCGAAGTCATGACGACGATTCGTGAGCTGCGCGACCGAGAGATTGTGTTGCGCTCGCTGCGCGAAGGCATCGACACCTCAAACGCCACTGGCCGTATGGTCGCGGGCGTGCTGGCCAGCCTTGCCGAACTTGAACTTGAACTCGGCCGCGAACGGCGTAGTGCGGCGCGGGAAGCGCGTCGGGCACGCGGCCAGCACATCGGACGACCCAAGGCGCTCGATGTGAAGAAAGCCGGTCTGGCGCAGCGGATGCACGCTAATGGCGAATCGGCGAGCACGATTGCCAACACCCTCGGCGTGAGCCGGGCGACGGTGTACCGGGTCTTGGCCGAACAGACTGCTGAAGGCGATTGAGAACATGTTGCGCCGCCCTGGCGTTGGACACGCGACTGGCGCAACTCAACCAAGCTGTTCGAGTTCTGTTCGGGCCTGGTCGATTTGGTCGTATGCGTAGGTCGCCATCTCGGCGGTGGTCATCATCTCACCCTTGCGGGCGAGGCATTCGTAGGTCTGGTCGCCGAGGACTTCGCTGAGGTGGGTGATCGCGGTGCTGAACTCTGGCATGGCGGAAGCGACAGGGAAGGTGGCGGCAAACCCGGCGATGGTGGCCGCTGGCTCGTATCGTCCGAGCCGGTCGAAAACCACGGCAAGCAACATTAGCGGGGCGCGGATCATATAGGTGTTGCCCGAGTCGTGATAGTTGCCGATCGCCACGGTGACGTAATTGAAGAGGGCCAGCGGCTCACCACCATGTCGCGCCTCAACTACGCACAGGTTGGTCGCCAGGTGTGACACCATGGCGCGGTTTCCGCTCTCTTGGGCGATCACCAGGCCACGGCGCAGGGCAGCGAGCGAGCGGACAAGGTCGGTGTCGTGCACGGCCCAGCCGTAGCCCTGAAGCGCATATGCAAGCACAGACGGGTTGCCGGTCGCTTCAGCGGCATCGATCAAACCGTTCGCGGCCGTCATCGCCTCGTCAAAGCAACCAGCAGCATTCAGTCCCATGACAAGTGACGCCGTGGTGTACGGGTGGGTATCCAGACCGTGCGCCAGTTGAGCGCGACACAACCGAACCCACCGTTCCGGCTGGCCGACAGCAACATAGGCAGCGCCAACGATTCCTCCGGTGCCCCACGGGACGTGGTAACTTCCACCGCTGATCGCCCTCTGGGCGGCCTCGGTGTAGCGAATAGCCGGATCGATCCGTCCGGCCATGTAGCAGTTCGACGCCATGACATACAGGGCTGCTAGCCGGGGATGGTTGGCAGCTCGGGCTGGCTCGACAAGCTCTTCGGCCCACGCGATCGGTTCGTAATTCTCTATCAGATAGGCCACCCACGCCGCGTAGGTGGCGATGGTGGCGGCCACGTCGAGGTCGCCATGGTTGGCGGCCCACCGAAACGCGGTGCGCAGATTGGCCAGCTCGACAGTGAACCAGTCGTAAGCCTCGCGTTGACGGGGGCTGTCCCACAGGGCCAGGATGTCGGCTTCGCGTCCGGCGAAGTACCGCGAGTGGGCGGTCCGCGCCTCGTCCGCCACACCGCTGGCGACGAGTTGCTCCTCGGCGAACTGGCGGATCGTCTCCAGCATTGAAAACCGGGTCCGCCCCGAAGACCTGTCGGCGACCAGCAGCGACTTGCGCACCAGCGCATCCAGCAGATCCAGGGTGGCGAAGTCATCATCGGAACCCGCCACGGCGCAGGCACTTTCGAGGTCGAATCCCCCGGCGAACACCGAACACCGCTCCAGCAGCGGTTTCTCCGCGTCATCGAGCAGGTCGTAGGACCACGCGACGGCGTGGCGCAGCGTTTGGTGGCGTGACAGGCCGCGCCGGGAGCCGACCAGCAGCCGCAACCGGTGATCGAGCCGATCACGCACCTCGCTGGCGGTCATCGATGCCATCCGCGAGGCCGCCAGCTCGATGGCTAACGGGATGCCGTCGAGTCTGCGGCAGATTTCCACCACAGCGTCCGCCTCGCCGGGCTGGGCCAGCGAGAAGTCCGACACCACACTTTGGGCACGGTCAACGAAAAGGTTCACGGCGGCGGATTCGGTTCCGGAGTTGACGTCGAGCGACGGGACACGCCACAACTGTTCTTCGCTGACCCCCAATCCTTCGCGGCTGGTCGCCAGAATCTTGACGGTCGCCGAGGCGGCCAGGATCGCCTCGACCAGATCCGCGACACTGTCGACAACGTGCTCGCAGTTGTCGAACACCAGCAGCCGCGACCGGCCCTCCAGCGCGGCGGCCACCGACTCGCTCACGCTCTTCCCGGGCTGTTGGGTGATGCCCAACACCGCCGCGACGGCGTCGGGTACCGCCGCGGGGTCGGTGACTGCGGCCAGCTCGAAAAACCAGACCCCGTCCGGGAATTCATCGCCCAGCCGCGCCGCGACCTCCACCGCCAGTCGGGTCTTGCCGACCCCACCCACCCCGGTCAGCGTGACCAACCGATGAGCCTTCACCGCGGCCTGCAGCTCGGCGACCTCCGACTCACGCCCGATGAAGCTGGTGGTCGCAGCCCGCAGGTTCCCCGGACTCGCATCCAGCGCCCGCAACGGCGGAAACTCCGTGTGCAGGCCCGCCGCTCGGACCTGGAACACCCCCACCGCGGTGGGCAGATCCCGCAACCGCCGCGGCCCCAAATCCACCAGATCAACTCCGCTGAGCAGACCCGCGGTCGACTCGGCCAACAGGATCTGCCCGCCGTGCCCGGCGGCCATCACCCGCGCCGCGCGATTGAGCACCGCACCGAAGTAATCGCCCTCCCGCAACTCGGCCTCGCCGGTTGCCAATCCCATTCGCACCGGCAATCCCAGCGCCCGCTGCGCGGCGACGGCGGCATCCACCGCCGAGCGCGGCGAGGCGAACGCGGCACACACACCATCGCCGGTGTGCTTGAACAACCAGCCCCCGTGCGT
This sequence comes from Mycobacterium sp., assembly GCF_035314665.1. Classification (GTDB taxonomy): domain Bacteria; phylum Actinomycetota; class Actinomycetes; order Mycobacteriales; family Mycobacteriaceae; genus Mycobacterium. Next base: position 11,898 of record NZ_DATFZD010000413.1, read on the forward strand.
CTCGATCGCGGTGCGCAACACCGTGTCGTGGGCGGCTAGCGCCGCCCGCATTCCATCCGCGTCTTTCTCCCACCGACGGGTCGAACCCTCGACGTCGGTGAACAGAAACGTCACCACCCCCGAAGGAGCAGCCGCCGCAGCAGCGGACACCCCCGCAGAATCTCACAACCGACACGCTCCCACCTCGGACATCGGCGGAATCCGCCCCCAGAGACCGGCAGGGGAGGCCGGCGCGGCGCGCTACCCGTTGAGCGGATCGCAGCGGCGATATGGCACATGCTGGCTGGCCAGCGGTGACACGATAGTGACGTGAGCGATGCTCATGACGGTAGTGCGGCAATATCCACGGCGACGACATGACTGCCGCAGGTTTGGCGTGCGGGTCGTGTGGTACGGAGCTGCCGCCGGACTCACGGTTCTGCAACAAGTGCGGCTCGCCCGTTGCCGAGCCGGGCACACACGCCGAGTACAAGCAGGTCACGGTGCTGTTCGCCGATGTTGTTCACTCAATGGACATCGCCGCGGCGGTCGGTGCCGAGCGGCTGCGTGAGATCATGACCGACCTGATCGACCGTGCTTCGGCCGTAGTACAGCGTTACGGCGGCACGGTGGACAAGTTCACCGGTGACGGGATCATGGCGGTGTTCGGTGCGCCAGTGGCGTTGGAAGACCACGCTATTCGTGCCTGTCTGGCGGCCTTGGGCCTTCAGGAGGAGACGAAGCGGCTAGCCGTCAACGTCCGTGAGCGCGACGATGTGGACTTGCAGTTGCGCGTGGGACTTAACTCCGGTCAGGTAATCGCTGGTGAAATCGGTTCGGGTCCTTTCGGTTATACCGCTGTGGGTGAGCAGGTTGGTTTGGCGCAGCGGATGGAATCGGTCGCACCACCGGGCGCGGTGATGCTCAGCGAATCCACCGCGCGGCTGGTCGAGGGTGCGGCGACTCTCGGCGAATCTGAGCTGGTTCAGATCAAGGGTGCCGACGCGCCGTTACCCGCCCATCGGTTGCTGGCCATGGGCGAAGGGCATCGCGCCGGCGGGCGTGCGGAGTCGACGCTGGTGGGTCGACGGTGGGAGATGTCGGCCGTGGAAGCCTTGCTGGACCGCGCCATCGATGGCCATGGCGCGGTGGTCGGCGTGGTGGGCTCACCGGGCATCGGCAAGAGCCGCCTGGTGCGCGAGGTCACCGCAATGGCAGCGGCCACGGGTATCGAGGTGTTCACTGCCTTCTGCGAATCGCACGCCAGTGACATCCCGTTTTACGCCGTTTCGCGGTTGCTGCGTGCCGCCGCCAGGGTGGCTGATCTGGACGCCTCGGCTGCCCGCGCGGTGGTGCGGGCCGAAGTCCCCGATGCCGACCCCGAGGACGTGTTGCTCTTCGATGACCTGGTGGGCATCGCTGATCCCGAGGTGGAGCTGCCCAAGATCGACCCGGATGCGCGGCGGCGGCGGTTGACGGCACTGGTCAATGCGACGTCGCTGGCCCGAAAAGCCCCGTTGGTCTACGTCATTGAGGACCTGCACTGGATCGATGAGGTCAGCGAGTCGATGCTGGCCGAGTTCCTCACGGTGATCCCGCAGACGCACTCACTGGTGCTGATCAGCTACCGCCCCGAATATCGAGGCGCGTTGAGCCGGGTGCCCGGTGCGCCGAGCATCGCCCTGGCGCCGCTGAGCGATTCAGAGACCGCAGCGTTGGTCTCGGGGCTGCTCGGGGCGCACCCCTCGGTCGCTGGGTTGGCCACCATGATCGCCGAAAGGGCCGCGGGTAATCCATTTTTCGCCGAGGAGATAGTCCGTGAGCTGGCCGAGCGTGGTGTGCTGCGCGGCAACCGCGGTACCTACATGTCGATGGCCGATGTGGCTGAGGTCAGCATGCCCGCCACTGTGCAGGCCACCATCGCCGCGCGCATCGACCGCCTCGACCCGACAGCCAAGCGCACGTTAAGCGCGGCGGCAGTGGTTGGCTCGCGGTTCAGCCAGGGCGTGCTGGAAACGCTGGGCATTGATCCTGTCCTTGAGGACCTGGTGGCAACCGAGCTCATTGATCAGGTGAGGTTCACCGGGCAACCCGAGTTTGTGTTTCACCATCCGCTGATCCGCACGGTGGCCTACGAGTCGCAGCTCAAGTCGGATCGCGCCGAGCTGCACCGGCGTGTGGCGGCCGCGATCGAATCACGTGACCCGGCAGAGGTCGAGGAGAATGCTGCGCTGATTGCCGAACATCTGCAGGCCGCCGGTGACTTGCACGCCGCCTACGGCTGGCACATGCGCGCCGCAACGTGGGCGACCAACCGCGATATCGCCGCGGCGCGACTGAGTTGGGAGCGCGCCCAACAGATCGCCGACGCACTACCCGCCGAGGACCCAAACCGGGCAGCAATGTGCATCGCTCCGCGCACCATGTTGTGCGGAATCGCCTTTCGAGTCCAGGAACATGTGGCCGGGGCCCGCTTTGAGGAATTGCGGGAGTTGTGCACCGCCGTCGGGGACAAGGCGTCACTGGCCATCGCGATGGCGGGGCTGGTGATGGATCACGCGTATCGGGACCGGATGCGCGAGGCGTCGCAGCTGGCATCGGAAGCCTGGACCCTCGCCGAGTCCATCGGCGATCCAACCTTGACGGTGGGCCTGTCCCTGCCGGTGATCTACGCCAAGCTTGAGAGCGCCGAGTATTCTGACGTGCTGCGCTGGTCACAGCGGGTCATCGACCTGGCCGACGGTGACCCCTCCAAAGGCGACTTCCTTTTCGGGTCTCCGCTAGCACTCGCCTTTGCGAGCCGGGGTAATGCCCGTTATTGCCTGGGTCGTCCCGGATGGGCAGACGACCTGCGGCACGGCCTGGCCATGGCCCGCACCGCCGACCCCATGTCCTACGCCACGGTCATCACCTACGTCTACGTCGCGGGGATACCGATGGGCGTGCTGAGGCCCGACGATCGCGCGATGCGCGAGAGCCAGGATGCCCTACGGATTGCCGAACAATCCGGTGATGACCTCGCGTTAGCCATCGGCCGGATGACGCTGGGCGTTGCGCTGGTGCAGCGCCCAACGGACGCGGAGCGTGACCGCGGACAAAAACTGCTGGCCGAGGTCAGCGACGTGCTCCTACGCCAGGGGTATCTCCTGGGCCTTTTACCGATCGTCAACGTGTGCGTGGCGCGTGAGAGGGCCCGGCGTGGAGATCACGACGACGCCCTACCGCTCATCCGCGCCACCGTCGACCATCTGTTCCGCGAGGGACGGCTGTTGACGTGGGGCGTTCCAGCAACGGGTGTTCTGGTGGAGACGCTGCTTGATCGCGGGACCGACGGTGACGTGGCCGAAGCCCAGGCCGCGATCGAGCGGTTAGCGGCCGCGCCCGCCGATGAGGGTCTGGTTGTGCGCGACATCTGGCTGTTGCGGCTGCGAGCTCTACTGGCGCGGGCACGTGGTGACGAAGCCGCCTACCGCGACTTCAGGGATCGCTACCGCGACATGACGAAAACGCTTGGCTTCGAGGGGCATATCGAGTGGGCCGAGGCGATGCCATGACCGCGGTGGTCCTGTATCCCTCGAATGCGTAAGCCGGTTGCGAACCGACCTCCATTGACGGCGAGCTAATGAGCAAGGAGCAGTAACCCGAAGCGATACGTGTATCGCTAGCCGTGCCAGTTGTGCCACACATCCGAAGTGGCACAGCGGCAGGGTAAGGGTCGGCACGTCCATCTCGCTCAGGATCGTGTATCGACGTGGCGGCTACGCCGAGCCTCCGGCAGCAAATCTTCCTGTGCCCCAAGGCTTCTCCGATCCTTCACAATGGCTCGCTCGCCAGGGGGTCACCCCCTTGGGCGACCATGGGCGGACACCCCGAGCAAATCGGCGTCTCTCTCCCCGGCGAAAATCCGGTCGACCATGCAAATGCAAATTCACTGATAGACTGGAGATGCCCAGGTCAGAGGGGTGACGGGGTCGCATTCGGCCCGCACGACCGTGGGGTTGTCCAGCGGTACGCGGAACATGTGCCCCTCGCTGGTCCGAATCAGGGCTTCGTTGCCGCTGGTGTACCGGATGAACCAGCCGTGCACCCGGATGCCAAAGCGGGTCAGCCATGTCACGCAATCGCCGTGGCCGAGTTGGTCTGTCACTATCATTTGTGCGTCCTCTCTAGACAGCTTTCAGCGTGCCGCGAGCGCACTGCCATATCGACGCGTGACACCGCCAACTACTGCCACGAAAAGAATGACCCGGTAGTTCATTGGGCTATTCCGTACTTAGCCTGTCGAAGGAGAATCATGGCTCTATGCAAGGAAGGTTGCGGGCGGATCACCCGCTCACGCGGCTGGTGCAGCTCGCACTATCGCCTCTGGCGGGCTGGCAAGCCGCTCGACACCCCGATTCGGGGCTACCAGCGATACGAAGAAGGCCCAGACGGGAAGGTCATCTTCGTCCAGGCCCCTACGCCGTCTCCCAAGCGCAAGCGTAAGAAGCCGTTTGAGGCGGAACTCGCTCTACTACGCGAGCTCGGCCTCCGTTAGACCGCCCGTTGTGCCAGTTGTGCCACAACTCCCGATGCGGCACAACTGCCACAGGCGTATCTCAGCCCCTGTATTTCGCAGCTGCTTCTCAAAGCAAACGCGAACACGTACAACGTGTTTCGAGAACGGTGGATTCTCTTGTCAGCTCACACAACAAAGCCTGACGGTGCGGTCACGCCCGAGTTCTCTTGATCGCGTCCCTGTCTCGGTGTCTCATCTTCTGCGGCCGTCTGTATCGGCTCAATTGCCTGCCCGCCCACACCCCTAAAGGGGTGTGTGTCGGGGCAGTCAACGGGTGGTTGGGCAGCGTGTGATGGAAAGCGTGGTTGACCTGCGGAAATAGCCTACTCATCGGAAAGTGCCGGGATGTCCGGGTGGCCATTGAGTTTGGAAACATGCTCTGACCTGGGCGGGCAGTTATGCGGCATTTCGGGCAGTTCCAGTCTGGGCAGCTTTGCGTTGGCGGAGAGCTTTTTCGAGGACAGACTTCGGCCAGTGCCTGTTATGGACTGCCAACTCACGCTCCGCTGCCGGTCGACCGCCCGTGAATCCAATGCTGTCAAGAAAGGTGATGCACTCTCGGACGGGGTCCACCTCGATGGTGTGCCGTAGGGGTGTGCCACCTCGGCGGATTTTCAGCGTCTCAGTGTCGTGCAGCGTTCGGCATTTGTCCCGCTTCAGAGTGATCAGGTCACCGTTGCAGCCCTGGATCCACTGCAGATCGACGTTATCCCGCTTTGCGGATGAGCCACGGGCACCTTTACTGGAGTCATGCCCCTGGTGGTCCAAGATGATTGCGGCACAGTTGTTCTGGCGCAGCGGAATCAGCGAGTACCTGTACAGGTCCTGCCAAGTGTCAGACTTCGACTCTTCGCCCGCAACGAGTTTCGAGATCGTATCAAAGATGACCAGGTCCGGTGAGTGCCTACCAGCCATTGCTTCGATGAACTTTCCGCCCGCCTTGGTGTCCAGAGCGGGCATGTCCGCCATGTGGTAATAAGTCAGCCTCTCCAAGCTGTTGTCTTCGTAGCCGAGGGTGGTACGGCGTGCGTACACGTCGCCGATCGGGTTTTCCATGTCGATGTACAGAACTGACATCGCTTCGGCTGTCGGATGCCCCAGGACGGATTGCCCTGCAGCCATGGCCATTGCGATGTCGAACATGAGCAGGGACTTACCGGTTCCGCCTTGGCCAACCAGCGAGACAATCTGGCCAGCATTGACGATGGCGGGGATGACCGTCTTCGCGGTGTTGGTGGGTGGATTCATCCAATCCAGTGGAGCCAGCGCGTCCAAGGTGCTTTCGTCGGTAATGGTCTTCAGTCCTCTCTGAAGTCCTGTGCTTGTTGCACGCGGATAGCTAAAGTCGAAGGCAAGGCAGGATGTACGGCCTTCTGTCGGCCCGGTGTACGCCAAGGATGGGAAGGCCAGTAGGGGGACGCGTAGCGCCCCCCTACCAGTCCTCAGCTCAGATGTTGCTGGCGCTCGTCCCGCCGTGCCACTTGATGGGTTCGCGAATGTGGGGCTTGCTCACAGGCTGCTGCCTTGAATGCGCTCCAGTTCGTCTGATGCTCTGGAGAGCGTTGCTGCAAGCGTCAGTGCCTCATCCACCGTTAGGCCGCAAGTGTGGCCATTTAGGCAGATCCACATGTCGATGGACCCGTCTGAGAATTGGGAGCCGGCTATGTTGACTTCTACCGGATCAGGTGCGCTTGTATCGACCGTCCACGTTCCGGCTCCGAAGTACCGTATCCAGTACCGGTGGCCGCGGCTCCCCTTGAAGCACTCCCACTCCCCGGTCCATGCCGCTTCGGGTGGTTCCGGGATGTGTGGGGGTCCGCTCACTGCACGCAACCCCCGGCTCTCTTCGCCTTGTGTGTTTGAACCCAGGTGGGACATTGTTCCGCTCCTATCTTGTCATCGCGATCAGCCCAGCCAGTCATCGACGCGTGAAAACCCTTCTCGCAGAGAGATCTAAACGGATGTCATGCTTCGATCGAATCTGTCGTGGCTGTCGTTGTCTTGCCAACGGCCTTCACTTTAGGCAGACCAGTTTCACGTAAACGGGCGAAAACTACGGGCGGCGAAAAGATTCCGGCAGACCGTCGAACGGATCGTGGTGACATGTAGGGCATGACCGCAGCAACCATCCCGACGCGCAAGCAGATCACGGCCTTGGCCTCGCACCCGTTTCACGCCCTTGTCGGCATGATTCTTTAGAAGCGTGACCGCAGCGACCACCGACACGGCAGCCCGATTACGGCCCTGAACTGCAACCAGTTTCACGCCCGCAGCGGCGTGCTTCTCTAATAGCCGTGACCGCAGCACCCGTCGAAGCGCCCCGGCTGTACAGCGTTGCCGAAGTCTGCGAACTGCTCCAATGCGACAGCGAAGACTGGCTACGTGACCGCGTGCGCTCCGGCGCGTTTCCCGCCCGTCGCGTCTGCCGTCACCTACGTTTCTCCGTGGACGATATCGAGAACATCATCAGGGCGTGCGCGGTCGCCAGGGACGACGACCTACCTGTGCCCAACTCACGCCAGCGCCGCAAGGATGCGCTCGTCAGCGTCCCCGGCAACGTGCGCGTAGGTTGACAGCGTGATCGACACGTTCGAGTGCCCCAGGCGCTTTGAGGCGGCAACAATCGGTATCCCTGCGTCGATCAACCGGGAGGCGTGGGTGTGGCGGAGATCGTGCAGCGCAGGCCGACGGTGCTTCGGTAGCCCGCTTTTGACCATCGCCGGAATCCACACGTTCTTGCGGAAGCTGTCCGCGTTGATCGCTCCGCCCGTGTCGTTGGTGAACACGAACGTGCCCCATAGGTCCAGCTCGGCCAGCACCTCACGCGACACCGCTATCGTCCGCTCACTGGCTGCGGTCTTGGCGGCTCCCAGCTCGAATGGGCGGTTACCGTCGGCGTCGGCTCGCCTGCTGTAGGACTTGCTGAATGTCACCGTCCCGTCACCAATGTCGGCTGGGGTGAGCGCCAACGCTTCTCCGATGCGGCATCCGGTAGCCAGCAGGAACTCGATCAGCACGCGGTGCCGCTCGGGGACGGCTGCCAACACTAGGGCCGTTTCCTCGCGTGACAGGAACACCGCTTGCTTGCCCGGTTGACGGCGGGGGAGGCGCACCCCTGAGCCGCCCGAGCGTGACGCTTTCCGCGCCGGATTGATCGTCAGCTCGCCCCGATCAATAGCGGCTGACAGTGACGCCTTGAGAACCATGTGTGCCTGCTGGATCGACCGGCCCGCGATGGTCAGACCGTTAAGCCACGACTGCACGTCATCGACTGTCAGGTCGGCGATAGGGACATCACCCAGCACGGGGTTGATGGTGCGCCGCGCAATGATGCGGTACTTGTTCACGGTATCGAGTGATGGGCGACTGGCGGCGTAGCGTTCCAGCGTGGCAGCCACGGTCGGCGAGGTCGGTGCTACCGGCTGCGGCGCGGTCCGGCCGACACGTTCCAGCGCGTCGGCCACCCCGAGCGCGTCAATCAGCTTGACGAACTTCTCGGCGCTGCGGCCGTCGGGGAACGTGAGCGCCCCGGCGGTGCCGTCGGGATGGCGGTAGCGGACCTTGTGTCCATCGGGGAATCGCTTGCTTGCCTGGGGTGCGATGGATGCCATGACCGGGGACGATACACGACCGCTGTGTCCAGTGCTGTGTCTAACTTCGATACACCGCAGTTCAGAGGCCATCAACGTACCCCTAAATAATCTACGACCGAGCCGCGCGATGATGCCAGGAGCAGTTCGTGCGCGCCGACGACGATGCGGAGCAAAGCGATGAGGAGGAGCGGCGCTGATGCTGGACCATTTCGCAATCAACTGCCTCGACTACCCCAGATCGCAGCAGTTTTACGACGCTGTGCTGGGCGTGCTGGGTTATTCGCGGCAGGCGGATTTCGGGGATGCCATCGGCTATGGCCGTGACGGCAAGCCCGCCTTCTGGATCGCCGAAGGCGCCGGCATGGGTCCCAACCGGGAAGTGCATCTCGCCTTCGCCGCGGCCGACCACGACGCGGTGCGGGCGTTCCATCAAGCCGCCGTCGAGTTAGGCGCCGAGTCGCTGCACGCGCCGCGGCTTTGGCCGGAATATCACCCCGGCTACTTCGGCGCCTTCGTCCGTGACTCCGACGGCAACAACGTCGAGGCGGTCTGCCACGCGTAGGGTCGCCGAGTATGGAGAGTCCGGATGCCGCCGCCCGGGAGTTGCTGCGTGACGCGTTCACTCGGTTGATCGAACACGTCGACGAGCTCACCGACGGACTCACCGACGAACGGGCCAACTACCGGCCGAGCCCCGAGGCCAACAGCATCGCGTGGCTGATCTGGCACAGCGCGCGGGTGCAGGACATCCAGCTGGCCCCGATCGCGGGCATCGAGCAGGTGTGGATCCAGGACGGGTGGGTCGACCGCTTCGGGTTGGACCTGCCGCGCAACGACACCGGCTATGGCCACGGTCCCGGACAGGTGACCAAGGTAACGGCATCGATCGACCTGCTGGCCGGCTACTACCACGCCGTGCACAAGGTGACGCTGGAATTCGTCGCGGACGTCACTGCCGAGGACTTGGCCCGCGTCGTGGACCGCAACTGGGATCCGCCGGTGACCGCGAGTGCCCGGTTGGTCAGCATCATCGACGACTGTGCCCAGCACCTCGGCCAAGCTGCCTACCTGCTCGGCATCGTGCCCTAGCCTTTGAAACTTGACACCTGTCGAGGGCGCTGTGCTCTTGATCACACGGCGCGATTACCATGGCCGCTATGACTGCGACCACACCCCATGACACGGCTGTCACCAGCGCTCCTGAGTTTTCCGGCACCGGCACCATCCTGAATCCGGCTACCGGTGCAGTCGCCGGGAAGGTGCACTGGACCGACCCGGCCGATGTGCCCAGGATCGCCGCCGGACTCCGTGCGGCCCAACGCGAATGGGAACAGCGTGGCCCCGCCGGGCGCGCCAAGGTGCTGGCTCGTTTCGCGGTGTGGCTGGGCGAGCACCGCGGCGAGATCGAAGAGCTGCTGATCAAGGAAACCGGCAAATCCGCGGTGGACGCGGCACAAGAGGTGCCGCTGTTGATCATGATCCTGTCGTACTACATCAAGACGATGGAGAAGGCGCTCGCGCCCGAGCGCCGGCCGGCGGCGCTGCCGTTCATGGCGATCAAGAAGATCACCGTCCATTACCGGCCGCGGCCCGTCGTGGGCATCATCGCGCCGTGGAACTACCCGGTGGCCAACGCGCTGATGGATGGCATCGGCGCGCTGGCCGCGGGGTGTTCGGTGCTGCTGAAGCCGTCCGAGCGCACCCCGCTGACCGCCGAGGTGCTGCGGCGCGGCTGGCTGGAGTCCGGAGCGCCCGACGTGCTTGCGGTGGCGCAGGGCGCCCGCGAGGTCTCCGAAGCCGTCGTCGACCACGTCGACTTCGTCCAGTTCACCGGCTCGTGTGCAACCGGAAGCAAGGTCATGGAGCGCGCCGCCCGTCGATTGACGCCGGTCAGCCTGGAGTTGGGCGGCAAGGACCCGATGATCGTTCTCGAGGACGCCGACGTCGATCTGGCCGCGCACGCCGCGGTGTGGGGCGCGATGTTCAACGCCGGGCAGACCTGCGTCTCGGTGGAGCGGGTCTATGTCCTCGAGCAGGTGTACGACCAGTTCGTCAAGGCCGTGGTCCGTGACGTGCAGGCGCTGCGGGTCGGTGCCGGCGAGGGACACGATTTCGGGGCGCTGATCGACGAGCAGCAGCTGGCGGTCACCGAGCGGCACGTCCGCGACGCGGTGGCGGCCGGTGCGCGCGCATTGACAGGTGGCCAGCGCACGAACACGTCGGGCAGCTTCTACCCGCCCACGGTGCTGGTCGACGTGGACCACTCGATGGCGTGCATGACGGAGGAAACCTTCGGTCCCACACTGCCGATCATGAAGGTCGGTTCGGCGGACGAAGCGATCCGACTGGCCAACGACAGCGAATACGGGTTGAGTGCCTCGGTGTTCTCTGGTGATTTTGAGCAGGCGAAAGAGGTTGCGCTGCAGCTTGATTGCGGCGCGGTGAACATCAACGACGTGATCACCAACCTGATGTGCACAACGGCGCCGATGGGCGGCTGGAAGACGTCGGGCATCGGGGCGCGGTTCGGCGGCGCCGACGGGCTGCGCAAGTTCTGTCGCATCGAGACCGTCGTCGGGCCGCGCACCAACGTCGGCGCGGGCCAAAACTATTACCACAACTCGCTGAAAGCGCTGAAGCGCATCAACCGGATGATGGCCCGGATGGCGCTGGCACGTCCGCGTCGCGTCGCCAAATAGCCTCGTAGGCTTGACCGCGTGCGATTCGCGGTGACGATGCTGCTGTGGCTGCTTACGACGGCGGGGTTGGCGGTTGCGCTGCCAACGGCGTGGGCGCAGACGCACATCATCGACGTCAACGGCTACGCGGCAATGGCCAAGAGGGCGGCAGGTGATCCGGCGCTGCAGGCCGCGGTGGCATCAGAGTTGACCACTCGGGCGATGGTGCTGATCAACCAGCGCGGCTACAAGGTCGACTCGTCAACGGTCCACGATGTCGCCGCCGGCTTTACCGCCGGCCCGGATTTCCCGCCGCAGTTCGCCGACGCCAACCGCATGGCGCACAGCTGGATGTTCACCGGCGCTAACGCGCAGTCGCAAGGCGATCAGTGGGTCGTCGACCTGTCCGGGATGCTGAAAGACAGCGCGTTTACGGCCATGCTGTCGAACTACCACGTGCAGGTGCCCGAGACGTTGCGGGTGCCGGTGACGGTGACGACGCCAAAGGTATTGCAGCCAGGCAAATTACGGCTGTTGGCGACCTGGGGTCCATGGGTGAGCATCGCCGCGGCGGGGCTGACCGGCATCTGCGCGCTGCTGACACTAATCGTCGCCCGCAGCCGCGGCAGGGCGCTGGCCGGCCTGGGTATCTCGGCGCTGCTGGTCGGCGCCGGCGGTTGGGCGGCAATCGAAGTCGGCCGCCGCCGTATCAACGATGCGCTGAACGACACCACCGGAGACATCCGCCGCATCGCCGACGTCATGGTCGGTCAAGCCGAAAGCAGCCTGCACCAATGGCTCGACCTGACGCTGGCCGCCGGCGGCGCGCTGGTAGCGCTCGGCGTGTTAGCGGCAATGCTCGGCAGTTTGCGAAAGGCTTAGCGCGTCCAGCTTCTGATTAGCCGATTCCAGCCCGGCCTTGATCAGCCCGAATACCTTGTCGCGTACCTTCGGTTTGCCCATCAGCGGGGCATACATGTGCCGCATCAGATCCAGCCGTGCCGCGCAAATCCATTCCATCAGCTCGATGTCCTCGAGCCAGCGGATCTGGTTGCGATGCTCGGCGATCGTCGTGGTGAGCCAGTCGAGGTCGGTGTTGGGGTGCGGCACCGGTGCGCACAGATCGTTGCGCCGCGCATCATCGTGGTAGGCGGCTTCAACGTGGGCGGTCAGGGCGGCGCTGAACACTGGCTGGCAGCCTCGCAGGCTCTGCAGCGTGATCCGGTGGCTGTCGAAAACTGTTGCCGGCGAACGTCGTTCCAGCCCATTGGCGCTGCAATCGATGTAGAGCGTCGAACTGTGGGCGGGTATCGCATCGTCGTCCAGCATGATCTTGCCGGGCTCGATACCCTGCACCCGCCCCCTTCGCACGACGTCTTGAATGCGTTGCAGCTGTTGCAGTTCGGCCTGCGACACGGTTGCGCAATGGTACATGCTCGGGCGCGTCGCGGGATCCAGCCGCAGCAGATTGCCGCAGGCCTCCAGCCGGTCGAACAAGTCCTCGATGCTGGTGGCGGCCTCGATCGCGAGCAGGCGTGCGCCGAATCCGGCCTGAAACTGCTCCAGGAATTGTGGGCCGGGTTGGATGTTGGCCCGATCCATCAGCCAGGCGTCGCGCGGCATGATCCACGTCAGCCGATCCGGCTGAATGCCGTTGCGTAGCAGCCACAAACACGCGTCGATACCCGTCTTGCCCGCGCCGACAATGACGAAGCGGTCGTGGCCCGCCGCCGAGGCCGGCAGGTCGTTGGGCGCGACGCAATCGACTGCATCGCCGACGTGATAGGGCGGCGGACGCATGGACGGCACTACGGTCTTGAGATAGGTGCCGTCCACGACTCGTCTGCGGACGTCGACGGTGTAGTCGCCGCCGGCCAGCGTGCGAAATCGGCCGTCGCCGAGGTACTCCGCCATCGGAAAGTAGGACACTTGCCCACTAGGCAGCAGGTCTTGGTGCATGACCTGGTCGAAGTAGGCGCAGACCTCGCCCACGGTGGCCAGCTCGTAAAGCCCCTCGTTCCAGCCGACCCGGTCGATGGTGTCGCTGCCCAACGTCCGGGAGTTGACGCCGTAATACGACGACGGCTGATGCAAGCGGACAAACGGGTAGGCCGAGTTCCAATGCCCACCCGGCGCATGGCCACGGTCGACGAGCACCACGTGCGCGTTGGTCTCGGCGATCAGAGTGTCGGTGAACGCCATGCCCGTCGCCCCCGCACCGACGACCAGGTAATCCGTCTCGATTCTTTCCACCCCGGTCCTCCCCGTACCCGCCAGGCTAGGTCATCGTCGTCCGGCTAGGTCAACGACAGCTTGGCAAGGATCTTCCCGGTCGGCTGCGGTGACCCGTTGCCGGGTTCCACGGTGAACGCCAACGCGGTGGAAGTGCCAAGGTTGGTCAGCGTATCGGTGGTCGACGGCGCGACGGCCGCGGTGTCCATCGTGCCCGCCGAGGTCGGGCCCTTGTCACCGATCAGCCACATTTGATACACGGTGCCCTGCGTGGGCGGGGGCACGTTGTTCATGATCAACACACCGGCGTTCATGCCCCGCGAGAACACCACCGTCGCGGTCCCGCCGCCTAGCTGGCCGGAGACCGTTCGCACGTCCGATGCCGCCATGATCTGCTGGGCCATACTGGGCGTGGGCGCTGGTCGCATCGCGATTCCGGCGCCGAAGGCCGCCAAACCCACCACAATTGCGGCTGCGGCAGCCAATAGCGCTGTGCGCCAGCGAGATCGACGCGCGGTGTCGGTTTGCACCGCGCCCAGCACCGCCGCGCGAAGGTGGGTCGGTGGCTCGGCGGCCGTCGCAGCCGAAACCGCCGTCATCGTTTCCCGGACCGCGCGTACCTCGTCGCGGAAGGCCGCGGCGACCGATGGCGGCGCCGCGTCGAGCTGCCGGTCGATGGCGGCACGCTCGTCATCGGATACCGCGTGCAACGCGTACGGCGTGGCCAGCTCGAGCAGCTCGAAATCGTTCGGCTCGGTCATGGCACACCCAGGCAATTACGAAGACCGCGCAGCGCGTCGCGCATCCGCGATTTGATCGTCGACAGGTTGGCCGACAACCGCTGTGACACCTCAGCGTAAGTCAAACCGCCGTAGTAGGCCATTTCGATGCACTGACGCTGAATGTCGGTCAGCCCATCAAGGCACTCGACCACCCGGCGGCGCTCATCGGCGGCGATCGCCGATTCGGCGACGACATCGCCGGCCGATTCGAGGGTGAACGCGCCGTATCGCGATTCTCGTTGGGTGGCGGCTTGCTCGGCTCGCACTCGGTCGATGGCGCGCCGGTGCGCCATCGTCATCAGCCAGGACAGCGCGGAGCCCTTCGCCGAGTCGTAAGCCTCTGCGGTCCGCCACACCTCTAGGTAGACCTCTTGGGTGGTCTCTTCGCTGTAGCCGGAGTCCCGCAACACGCGAGTCACCAGCCCGTATACCCGCGCCCTGGTGTCGTCGTAGAGCCGGGCGAACGCGTCCGCATCGCGACGCGCCACCCGCTGCAGCAATGCGTCCAGGTGGCTGCTGTGCCGCGGTCCGGTCATCGACCAGTAGCTTAGCGATTCAGCGACGGCGGTCGTCATTTTGCGCCGATCGGGGCGTACATCGGGGTGGCCGGGGCACGAAAAACGCCGTCCGTGTCTTGTATTCGTCGAAGCCCGGGCGGCCCGCCATGTACTTCTCGGTGAGCCGGGCGCCGGTGACGTGGACCAGGAAGTAGGTCATGAGCAGCGGCGAAAGCACCGTCGTCAGCGACCACCACCCGGCGATCGAGATCAGCCACGCTCCCCACCACACACACGCGTCGCCGAAGTAGTTCGGATGACGTGTCCACGCCCACAAGCCGCGATCCATCACCACGCCCTGATGCGCCGGGTCGGATTTGAAGACTCGCAATTGACGGTCGCCGAGCGCTTCGAAGACGAAGCCCGCAACCCACACCAGGACGCCGACCACCGTGATGCCAAGCCAGCGCCGCGGGGTGGGACCGAGGACCGCCGAGAGCTGCAGCGGCAACGAAATGAACCAGGTCGCGAAGGCCTGTACCAAGAACACCTTGTGGATTACCTGGCCCACTGAGGCGCCACGCAACAGGTCGGCGTAGCGCCGATCCTCGCCCTGGCCCGCCGACCGTCGGTAGATGTAGTAGCTGAGCCGGAGGCCCCACGTCGCGACCAGCGCGAGCAGCAGCCAGCGGCGGAACGCATCGCCGTCGCCGAAGATCGCGGCGAGCGCCGCGACCGCGACGAAACCCAGTCCCCAGGTCACATCGACGACGTTGTAACGGCCGATCCGCCGGCCGATCGCGAAAGTGATCGCGTGAGCCACGATCAGTGCGGCACCCGATGCGACCGAGATGACTGCAAAGTCGACAATCACGGCACGGCCTCGCTGACGAACGTCCACTGATGGACGTCGAGATATCCCGACCGGAATCCGGCCTCCGCATACGACAGGTAGAGTTCCCACATCCGACTGAACACCTCGTCGAAGCCAATGTGCGTCAGCGTCTTTCGGCGCTGTATGAACCGCTCCCGCCAGAGTCGCAGTGTCTCTGCGTAATGCTGGCGCAGCGACACCGTGTTTACAACGCGTAGCCCTGTCTGGCGCTCGGTGATGTCGAGGATAGCCTTGGTAGACGGAATCAGCCCGCCGGGGAAGATGTACTTCTGGATCCAGGTGTGGGTATTGCGGCTCGCCAGCATCCGGTTGTGGGGCATGGTGATCGACTGGATCGCCAGCCTGCCGTTCGGCGTCAGCAGCCGTTCAGTGGTGCGGAAGTAATCCGCCCACGCGCGAAATCCAATCGCTTCGATCATCTCGACCGATATCACGGCGTCGTAGTTTCCGCCGACGTCGCGGTAGTCGCGCAGATCGACCTGGACACGATCGGACAGGCCGGCGGCTGCGATCCGTTGCCGAGCCAACCACTGCTGGCGCTCCGAGAGTGTGATCGAACGGACGTGCGCTCCGCGTCGTGCCGCGCGGATGGCCAGCTCGCCCCACCCGGTACCGATTTCCAGAAGTTGGGTGCCGGGGCCGACTCCGGCCGCGTCCAACAGCCGGTCGATTTTGCATCGTTGCGCGTCGGCGAGATCGGGCCAGGACGCCGGCAGCTTCGCGAACATTGCGCTGGAGTACGTCATTGTCTCGTCGAGGAATTCCGCGAACAGATCGTTGGACATGTCATAGTGCGCGGCGACGTCGCGGCGGGCCTGTTCCTGGCTGGACATTGACGAACGCGGTTGGGAGGCAACGACGATCGGCCTGAGCCACTGCAGCCCCCTGGGCACCAAATCGTCCATGCCGGATGCCAGTGCGGTCAGCACCTCGGTCAGGGAATCCGATTCCCACTCGCCGGCCATGTAGGACTCGCCGAACCCGATCAGACCGTGGCGTCCGATCCGGCGGGCCAGTCGGTCCGGCTGGTTGATCACCAGTGTTGGAGACGCCGCGTCACCGGCGCCGATCACGGTGCCGTCGGGGTAGCGGAGTCGCAGCGGCAGCCGGGCGGCGGCACGGTGCAGCAACCGTTTGGCAATGAACGCCGCTGCCGCGGCAAACGGCCCGGACGATACCCGAACAATCGCGGGCCAGCGTTCCGGATCTATTGCCGCTAAACGCTTGTCGCCGGGTACGGTCATCCGGGGCATCACCGGGACTCGGCGCAACCACAACGCGATGCCTTGGATACGGATGCGAAGCGCCACCACCAGCGGCGCCAGCGGCGAGAGGATCTGCATCCGCACGACGTGGCCCACGGTCGCTGGTCGTCGGTTGCCGCGCAGTGTCGCGACAAAGGCCGGCTGGCCGTCGCCGTGCAGCGACACCACCAAGTCGACCTGCCGATCCGGGCGCGGTGCCAGCACCTGGTAATGGCCGGCCACCGAGTTGAACGGCGAGACGTAGAACTTCTTGGTAACCAATACCGGTGTATTGGCCGGCGGTAGCAGGTAGGCGTGGCGCTGCCCGTAGGTGTTGTGCACTTCGACGATCACTCGGCGCAGCGTTCCGCCGTGGTCGTGACACCAGAAAACGCTGATCGGGTTGAAGACGTAACCGAGCACCCGCGCCTGCAGGAGCGCGGTGATGCGACCGCCGGGCAGCGCCGCGTCATGGTCGGCCAGATAGGCGTCGACTCGTTCCCGCAGCGACCCACCGGGACGGCCGGCAAGGTGATCCCGAGCGTCGAACCGCGCGAACGCCCGCAGCCACCATGGCAGCGACGGCAGCTCGTCGATGTCGACATACCAGCTGTAGCTGCGGTATTCGAAGAAGTGGTGCACCGGGGTTTGCCGGTTGTGGGTGATCGTCGTGCGATAAATCGCCGGCGTCAACATGCCAATACCTCCGTCGGCGCGAAGCTTGCCGGCCACTCGGCACCCAACCGTCGAGCCGCCCGCAACCCGGAAGCGGCGCCGTCCTCATGAAACCCCCAGCCGTGGTAGGCGCCGGCGAATACCACCCGGTCGTCATCCAAGATTGGCAATAAGCGTTGTGCGGCAACGGATTCCGGCGTATAGAGTGGATGACCGTAGGTCATTTCGGCGATCACTGATTTCGGGTCGACCCGATCCTGGCCGCCGAGCGTTACCAGGAACCGACGGTCGGCGTCGATCCGCATCAACCTGCTGACGTCATAGGTGACCAATACCTGACCGTTGTCCGGCGTGATGAGGTAGTTCCACGACGCGCGGGCGCGCCGCCGTCGGGGCAGGACCGACTCATCGGTATGCAGCTGCGCGCGGTTGACCGAATACGGAATCGCCCCGAGCACCGCCCGCTCTTCCGGCGTGGGATCGTCAAGCAGCAGCAGCGCCTGGTCGGGATGCACGGCGACAACGGCAGCGTCGAAAAATCGCGGCGCGCAGGCACCGGCCTGCACCAGCACGCCATCGGGCAGCCGGCGCAGCGAGTGCACCGCAGTGCCGACGCAGACTTCGTGCAGCTGGGACGCGATGGCGTGCACATACAGTGCCGAGCCTCCGCTCACCGTTCGCCATGCCGGTGAGCCGAAGACCGACAGCATGCCGTGGTGGTCGAGAAAGACAAATAGGTACCGCGCTGGGTAGCGCAGCGCGTCGCTGCTGCCACACGACCACACCGCCGCCACCAGCGGTGTGATGAAGTGCTCGACGAAGAACGCCGAAAACCGTTGCCGATGAAGAAATTCTGCCAACGTCTCCATGGTGTCGGCGTCTTCGTCGCACAGCAGCCGGCTCGCGGCACGATGGAAGCGGAGGATCTCGGTGAGCATCAGCAGATAACGGGGCCTGGCCGACTGCCAAGACGCGAACAGGCCCCGGATGCCTAGCGCTCCCGCGTATTCCAGGCCGGTCTGCTCGGCCCGCACCGACATCGACATCTCGGACTCTTGGGTGGCAACGCCCAACTCGGCGAACAACCGGCACAGCGTTGGGTAGGTGCGATCGTTGTGCACGAGGAACGCTGAGTCGACGCCGATGATGCTGCCGTCGCCCCGGTCGACTAAGTGGGTGTGGGCATGCCCGCCCAGTCGGGTGTCGGCCTCATAGAGGGTGACTCGGCCGCGGCCGGACATGGCGTAGGCGGCGGTCAGACCAGCGACACCGCTACCGATGACCGCAATCGACCACCCCAATGACCCTTGCACATCGGGTATTCGGAGCCGGAGTTCGAGCGGACGACTGTGATGATGGCCATCCACGACGCTAGCCGCTCCGAAGAACAACCGTCCGACCCCTAACGAGCGGCGCCATCCGCCGCTGGCACAGATGTCAAAGGAGCCGAAGTGAAATGAAGGACTATCAGAGAAAGACGCTCGCGGTGGGCCTGGCGGCGTTCGCGGCGGTGGGGTTCTCGGCGTGTTCGAGCAACAAATCCGAGTCCGCGCCGCAGACCAGCGCGAGTCCGGCCACCAGCATGGCGGCGCCCGCCAGCACGAGCGCGATGATGCCCGCGTCCAATCTGATCGGCACGGGCTGCGCGGATTATGCCGCGGAGCATCCAAGCGGTCCGGCTTCGGTGGCCGGAATGGCACAGGACCCGGTCGCGACGGCGGCGTCCAACAACCCGATGCTGTCGACCTTGACCGCCGCGCTCTCCGGCAAACTGAACCCCAATGTCAACCTGGTCGATACCCTGAACAGCGGCCAGTACACGGTGTTCGCACCGACCAACGCCGCATTCGACAAGTTGCCGGCGAGCACGATCGACGAGCTCAAGACCAACGCAGACATGTTGAAGAGCATCCTGACCTACCACGTCGTGCAAGGGCAGGAAAGCCCGAACACGGTTGACGGCAACCACAAAACCCTGCAGGGGGCCGACGTCAACGTGACCGGCCAGGGCAACGGCCTCAAAGTCGCCGACGCGGGCCTGGTGTGCGGAGGGGTGCACACCGCCAACGCGACGGTCTACATGATCGACACGGTGCTGACACCACCCAGCCAGTGATGCCGTAGATCGTCACCCAGACAAGGCAGCCCGGTCCGCCGGGCTGCCTTGTCGCATTTATGTGCCCACCCGACCGCACCGATCCAAGACGCGTGTGGTAGCGAATAGTGATCATGTTGTCCCTAGCGCTGATCGGTTTGGTCGGAGGACTGATCACCGGCATTTCGCCGTGCATCCTTCCCGTGCTGCCGGTGATCTTCTTCTCCAGCACCCAGAGCACCACCGCAGGCGATGGTGCAGTTGCGGTCAAGTCGAAACGTGAAGTCTCACGGCCATATCGGGTGATCGGCGGCCTGGTGCTGAGTTTCAGCCTGGTGACGCTGGTGGGCTCGGCATTACTCTCGCTACTGCACCTGCCGCAAGACGCCATCCGCTGGGTTGCGCTGGCCGCGCTGGTGGCGATCGGTCTCGGTTTGATCTTCCCGCGCTTCGAGCAACTGCTGGAAATGCCGTTTGCCCGCATCCCGCAGATGCAGATCGCCGCCGGCGCCAACGGGTTTGGCCTGGGCCTGGCGCTCGGCGTGCTCTACGTTCCTTGCGCGGGCCCGGTGCTGGCCGCGATCGTGGTAGCCGGGGCCACCGCGAACATCGGTCTGCCCGTTGTCGTCCTCACGGTGGCATTCGCCTTGGGCACGGCGGTGCCACTGCTGTTCTTCGCGCTCGCTGGACAACGAGTTACCGAGCGGGTCAGTGCTTTTCGTCGTCGCCAGCGCCAGATCCGCGTCACGGCGGGGATTGTCACTCTGCTGCTGGCGGTGGCGCTGGTGTTCAACTTGCCTGCGGCGCTGCAGCGCGCCATTCCGGACTACACCAGCTCGTTGCAGAATAAGATTGGCGGCCAGCAGATCCAGCAAAAGCTCGGTGGCATCGTCAACGACCAGAACAAAGAGTTGTCGAACTGCGCCAGTGTCTCCCCGCAGCTACAGAACTGCGGGCCCGCGCCCGACCTCAAGGGCATCACCGCGTGGCTGAACACCCCCGCCGCCTTGCCGATCGACCTAAAGGCCTTGCGGGGCAGGGTAGTGCTGATCGACTTCTGGGCCTATTCCTGCATCAACTGCCAGCGTGCCATCCCGCATGTCGAAGGCTGGTACAAGGCTTATCACGACGACGGTTTCGAGGTCATCGGCGTGCACACGCCGGAGTATGCCTTCGAAAAGGTCACCGGCAACGTCGAAAAGGGCGCCGCCGACATCGGCATCACGTACCCGATCGCCCAGGACAACAGCTACTCGACATGGACGAACTACCGCAACAGTTACTGGCCCGCTGAGTATCTGATCGACGCCAATGGGGTCGTGCGGCACATCAAATACGGCGAGGGCGACTATGACGGCACCGAGAAACTGATCCGTGAGCTGATCACAAACGCACGACCCAACGTTGCGCTGCCGCCGCCGGTGGACGCGCCCGATACCACCCCGCAGCGCAGCCTGACTCCCGAGACATACTTCGGCGTTGGCAAGATGGTGAATTATGCCGGAAACGGTGTCTACGACAAGGGGCAGACGGACTTCACCTACCCGCCCGCATTGCCGAACGACACCTTCGCCCTGCAGGGCCCGTGGACACTCGACTACGAGGGTGCGACGGCCGACACCGACACCTCGAGCATCGAGCTGAACTATTACGCCAACAACGTTTACATCGTCGTCGGCGGAACCGGGAACCTCACGGTGACACGCGACGGGAAAACGACCGTGGTCCCGATCAGTGGGCCGCCAACCTCGCACCAGATCGTCGACC
The DNA here is from genome assembly GCF_035314665.1 of Mycobacterium sp. GTDB lineage: Bacteria > Actinomycetota > Actinomycetes > Mycobacteriales > Mycobacteriaceae > Mycobacterium. The sequence continues at coordinate 32,893 of NZ_DATFZD010000413.1, forward strand.
GCAAGGACTTGGCTCGCGGATTAGTCGATGTGCGTTTAAGCAAAGGGCTGCAGGTGTTTTCCTTCACCTACGGCTGATCGGCAATCCAGAACGTGTCCGGCTCCGAACTAATCGCATAGCCATCGACACTAAGGAGCCGAAAAGCAATGAAGATTCACGACAAGACGATCACAACAATTGGCCTCGCGGGTGCGGCCGCGGTGGGTCTCGCCGTGGCCACCTGTGCACCCGCAGCGGCCGCACCCAATCTGATCGGCGCGGGCTGTGCAGACTACGCGGCGATGCATCCGAACGGTCCGGCCTCGGTATCGGGGATGTCGGGAGACCCGGTCGCGGTGGCGGCGTCGAACAATCCTGAGCTCACGACGTTGACCTCGGCAGTGTCCGGCAAGCTCAACCCGCAGGTTAACCTCGTCGACACCCTCAACAGCGGTCAGTACACGGTGTTCGCGCCCACCGATGCCGCCTTCAACAAGCTGCCCGCCGGCACCATCGACCAGCTGAAAACCAACGCAGACATGTTGAAGAGCATCCTGACTTACCACGTCGTTCCGGGACAGCTGAGCCCGGGCCAGGTCGATGGCTCACACAACAGCGTCCAGGGTGCGCCGGTGAATGTGACCGGTGGGGGTGACGGCCTCAAGGTCAACAACGCCGGCTTGGTTTGTGGCGGCGTGCCGACCGCCAACGCACAGGTGTACATGATCGACACGGTGCTGATGCCACCCGGCCAGTGAGGTTCGCCAACGACACCTCATCTGTCGCGGCCGTTGCGCCGATGCTGGCGGCGGCTATCGAGCCACTGATCGGTGGCGAGCTGCCGATCCGGCTGATCGCCTGGGACGGCAGCGTCGCCGGGCCTGCGGCCGCGCCGGTTGTATGGCTGCGCAACGTAGCGGCACTGCGCCGGATGCTTTGGCGCCCAGGCGAACTCGGTGTTGCGCAGGCCTATGTGTGCGGCGATCTCGACGTCGACGGCGACCTGGGTTCGGCGCTGGCCTACGTGTGGTCTCAGATCGCGCAAGGTCGGCTGAGGGCGACAAGGCCATCCCCCGGGGCGCTGGCGCGCCTGTGTTCCGTCGCGGTGCGGCTCGGTGCGCTCGGCGGGCCGCTGCCGCCACCCGCCACTCAAGCGCGGGTTGAAGGCCGGCTGCACAGTTTGTCCCGCGATAGGGCGGCGATCAGTCACCACTACAACCTGTCGAACGCGTTCTACCAACTGATCCTCGACCCGTCGATGGCTTACTCGTGCGCCTATTGGGAACCAGCCTGCCCGGGCGTCACTCTCGAGCGTGCGCAACGCCACAAGCTGGACCGGATCTGCCGCAAGCTCGGCCTTGATGGGCGACCCGGCATGCGGCTGCTCGACGTCGGATGCGGTTGGGGTTCGCTGAGTCTGCACGCCGCCGAGCGTTATGGTGCACGGGTTTTGGGTATAACCCTGTCAGCCGAGCAGAAGGCCTACATCGAATCCACGCTGACCGAACGGGGATTGGGCGATCGAGTTGAGATCCGGGTCCAGGACTACCGCACCGTCACGGACGGGCCGTTTGATGCGGTGGCGTCGATCGAGATGGGCGAACACGTTGGGCGGCAAAACTATCCGACGTACGCTCGGATCCTGAACAGGTCTGTTCGCCCCGGCGCCCGGGTGTTGATCCAGCAGATGTCACGGCGGGGCAGCCTCCCGGGCGGCGGGCCGTTCATTGAATCGTTCATTGCACCCGACATGCACATGCGTCCGCTCGGCCAGACCATTGCGCTGCTCGAAGAGGCAGGCTTGTCGACAATCGAGGTCGAGGCGATGCGTGAACATTATGTACGCACGGTCGACAGTTGGATCGACAATCTCGAAACCCGTTGGGACACAGCCGTAGCGCTGATCGGCGAGGAAGCCGCCCGGGTCTGGCGGCTGTATCTGGCTGGGGGGAGGCTCGCGTTCGCGCAAGGCCGCATGGGCGTCGACCAGATCCTGCTAGCTCGGCCCGCAGTTTCGGGCAGCGCTACGGCGTGATGACGTGTGATGGGTCGGGCCGCAGCGCCGGCGGTGCCTGGCTGTAGTCACCAAATGGTCCATCGCGCCGCTCGACCGCGGCCCGCACACCCTTGGTGGCGGCGGTCTGGATGAAGTCGAGCGCCTCGGGGGTGTTGCGCATCAGGCCATCGAGGATGCCGCCCAGCATCTGGGTAGATGCCAACCCCATGTTCTCGTAGGCCTGGTTGACGATGAGCTTCTGAGCTTGCAACTGCGACAACGGGATTCGTGCCAGTTCGGCGGCGATTTCGGCGACGCGGGCCTCCAGTCGCTCGAAGGGGACCGCCTCATTGATCAGTTCGACCTCGGCGGCCTGCACACCGGTCAGCGGCCGACCGGTCAGCGCGTGCCACTTGACCTTGGCGAGGCTGAGCCGATATAGCCACATCCCGGTCAGATACGCGCCCCACATGCGGCTATACGGGGTGCCGATGACGGCGTCGTTGCTGGCGATGACGAGGTCGGCGCACAGCGCGTAGTCGCTGGCCCCGCCGACACACCAGCCGTGCACCTGGGCGATCACCGGCTTGGACGCCCGCCAGATGGCCATGAACTTCTGGGTCGGCCCGGTCTCACGCGCGGTGACCAGTGCGAAATCCTTGCCTGGATCCCAGCGTCCCCCGGTGTTCATCGCCTCGCCCCAGTGCTGGAAACCGTCGCCGAAGTCGTAGCCGCCGGAGAACGCCCGGCCGGCGCCGCGCAGCACGATGACCTTGATGCCCGGATCCCGCTCGGCCAGGCCGACGGCGGCCTCGATTTCGTCGGGCATGGGCGGAACGATGGTGTTGAGGTGGTCGGGGCGGTTCAACGTGATCGTGGCGACCGGCCCGGCCGTGCTGTACAGCAGAGTTTCGAAGTGAGCAGCTGGCATAGCTGAATGCTGACAGCTGAGCTCAGCTGCCGGGTTATCGGGTGTCTGCGCTAATCGTCAGCGTGACGTCGCTGATCCCATCGCTCAAGCCGAGCCTGAAACTCCAGAAAGCCCAGCCCGGCGACCGGAGCGGCGATGAATAGGCATGCCACCATGAGTGGAGTCGTCGCACCCTCCTCCCCTTACCCTAACCGCCCCCATACATCTTTCTTAGGTAAATTTAAGGTACGCTCTAGTCCGCGATCAGGAAAGCCAAACCGCCGGATTTTCTCCAAGATGTTCTAGAAAAGTTATTCGTGCCCACCGTCCACTAGCCCTTTTCTGGTGGCAACAGTTGAAACCCGGTCAGGACGGTCTGGGTATCGCGGACGTATCCGGGGTTGTCGGGGTCGGCTGCCTGGACCGTGACCGTCACGGCGTAGTCGTTGCCGGAAAACTCAGCGACCACGATGAGCGTCTTGGCCTTCCGTGGCGGAATCTGACCCATGGCCGGGGCGTCGTAGCTGACGAGATCCGCTTTGTGGCCGCACAGGGTGGTGTGGGTCGTTTGCATGTTGTTGACGCCGAGGCGATCGGCCAACGCCGCGCGTTCCTGATCGAAGATCTTGTCCTGATCCTGGTTCGTGCTGGGGGCGGATTCCAGGGTGACGACGGCGGTGGGCACGAAGTGGTTGCCGGCCAGATCCGGGTTTCCCATAGCAAAGCGGATGATCTCTGAATCGAGCATCTTGGTGCGCTGCCACCCGGGCGGCTGCGGAATCCGCAGCTGCGGCTCATTGGCCGCGTGCGCCGGAACCGTTGTCATCGGCACCGAAACCTGATTGCATACCGTGCTTTTCGGCGCTGCGGTGGCCGCGGTCCGAGTGCCGGCATGGGGTGTTCCGGTCACCACCCTGGTGCAGCCCGGCACCGCGAACAGGGCCACAGCCGCGACCGTCGCGGACAGCATGCACGGCAGCCGCATCGCACCACACCCCACCTTCGTCGCCTGGTCGGTCAAGTGTCCAACATCCGCCACAGAAACGAGAAACTCAGCGCGGACTTGAACGCGGTCTGCGCGTTGTCGGCGGCACCGGCGTGGCCGCCCTCGATGTTCTCGTAGTACCAGACCCGATGACCCGCGGCTTCCAATGCCGCCGTCATCTTGCGGGCGTGGCCGGGATGCACCCGGTCGTCCCGGGTGGACGTGGTGATCAGCACCGGCGGGTAATCGATGTCAGCCGAAATGTTTTGGTACGGGGAGTATTCGGCGATGAACTCCCAATCGTCAGGGTTGTCCGGGTCGCCGTACTCGGCCACCCAGGAGGCGCCCGCCAGCAGCAGGTGAAAGCGGCGCATGTCCAGCAACGGAACTTGACATACCAACGCGCCAAACAGCTTTGGGTACTTGGTCAGCATGATGCCCATCAGCAGCCCGCCATTACTGCCGCCCTGTGCCCCGAGTTGCTGCACAGTCGTGATGCCGCGGTCCACCAAATCGGTTGCCACCGAGGCGAAGTCCTCGGCGACCACGTGACGGCCCGCGCGCATCGCCTGCGTGTGCCAGCCGGGGCCGTACTCGCCGCCACCGCGGATGTTGGCCAGCACGAAGGTGCCGCCGCGCGCCAGCCACAGCCGGCCCAATACGCCGTCGTACCCCGGAGTTCGGGCCACCTCGAATCCACCGTAGCCGCCGAGCAGTGTCGGACCGGGTCCCGTCGCACCAGGCGGGCGCACCACGAAATACGGGATCGAGGTGCCGTCCTCGGATGTAGCGAAATGTTGTGCGACGGTCATTCCTTCGGCGTCGAAGAAAGCCGGTGCGGATTTGATCTGTTCCAGTGGCCCGTCGACCGCGCCGTGTAGCAGCCGCGACGGCGTCGTGAATCCGCTTGAATCCAAGAAGATTTCGTCACCGGTGTCGTCGGCGCCGGCGATGACGGTGTTGGTATTGGGTGGCACGTCGGTCACCGGCCGACGCTGCCAGCTGCCCGGTGTGACGACCTCCAAGCGGCTGGCCACGTCGGCCAGCGTGACCATCACCAGCCGGTCGCGGGTCCAAGCGTAGTGCAGCAGGCTGGTGTGCTCGTCGGGCTCGAACACCACCCGCAACTGTGCTGTGCCGGTGAGGAATTCGTCATAGTCGGCGGCCAGCAGCGAGCCCGCGGTATAGCTGGCGCTGCCGGTGAGCCAGTCGGTGCGCAGCTCGACCAGCAACCACTCGCGGTGCACCGACAGCGACGCATCGGTGGGTGCGTCGATGCGGATCAATTCTTCGCCGCGTAGCTCGTAGACTTGGTCGTTGAAGAAGTCGATGGCCCGTCGCAGCATGGTCCGCTCGAAGCCGGGCGTGCGGTCGACCCCGGCGGTCGCGATGACGTCGCTGGGCGAGCCTTCGAATACCGTCTGCGCATCGGCGACGGGTTGCCCGCGGCGCCACCGTTTGACGATCCGCGGGTAGCCGGACTCGGTCAGCGAGTCGGCGCCGAAGTCGGTGCCGATCAGAAGCGTGTCGGGATCGGCCCAGCTGGTTCCGGACTTGGCCTCGGCCAGGGCGAACCCGCCGTCGACGAATTCGCGGGTAGACATGTCGAATTCCCGCACGATAGCGGCGTCGGACCCGCCGCGGGACAGGCTGATCAGGGCTCGGGTGAGCTCGGGGTAGATGACGTTGGCGCCGGCCCACACCCACTTCTCGTCGTCGACGCGAGCCAGCTCATCGACGTCGATCAGCACATCCCAGTCCGGGCTATCGCTGCGGTAGCTGTCCAAAGTGGTACGCCGCCACAACCCGCGCGGGTTCGCGGCGTCGCGCCAGAAGTTGTACAGATAGTCGCCGCGACGGCGCACGTAGGGAATCCGGGCGTCGGTGTCGAGCACTTCGAGCGCCTGGGTGCGCATGCGCTCGAACTCCTCGCCGGAGAACTCGGCCACCGTCGGCTCGTTGCGGGCGCGCACCCAGTCCAGCGGCTCCTCGCCGAGGATGTCTTCCAGCCACAGATAGGGGTCGTTTGTCTCGTCACAGGGCGCGGGGCTCGTCATAGAAGAGATTGTGGCTGCGGCGGTAGTGTGACTTGTATAACACCGTCAAACGAGGAGCTGATCCGATGACCGTCTACGCACGTCCGGGTTCCGCGGGGGCGTTGATGTCGTACGAATCGCGGTACGGCAACTTCATTGGGGGCGAGTGGGTCGCGCCGGTCGGCGGCCGCTATTTCGAGAATCCGACGCCGATCACCGGGCAGTCGTTCTGCGAGATACCGCGCTCCGACGAGGCCGACGTCGACAAGGCGCTCGACGCCGCCCACGCCGCGGCACCGGGTTGGGGTAAGACCGCGCCCGCCGAGCGGGCAGCGATCCTCAACAAGATCGCCGACCGCATCGCCGAGAACCGCGAGTCGCTGGCACTCGCCGAAGTCTGGGACAACGGCAAGCCGATTCGTGAGGCGCTGGCGGCCGACATTCCGTTGGCGGCAGACCATTTCCGCTACTTCGCCGCGGCGATTCGCGCCCAAGAGGGTTCGCTGTCGCAGATCGACGAGGACACCGTCGCCTACCACTTTCACGAGCCGCTGGGTGTGGTCGGGCAGATCATCCCGTGGAACTTCCCGATCCTGATGGCCACCTGGAAGCTGGCGCCGGCGTTGGCCGCCGGCAATGCGGCGGTGCTCAAGCCCGCCGAGCAGACCCCGGCGTCGGTGCTGTATTTCATGTCGCTGATCGACGATCTGTTGCCGCCAGGCGTGGTCAACGTCGTCAACGGGTTCGGCGCCGAGGCAGGCAAGCCGCTCGCGTCGAGCAACCGGATCGCCAAGGTCGCCTTCACCGGCGAGACCACCACCGGGCGACTGATCATGCAGTACGCGTCGCAGAACCTGATCCCGGTCACCCTGGAACTGGGTGGCAAGAGCCCGAACATTTTCTTCTCCGACGTGATGGCCGCCAACGACGACTTCCAGGACAAGGCGCTGGAAGGGTTCACCATGTTCGCGCTCAACCAGGGCGAGGTGTGCACCTGCCCGTCGCGCAGCCTGGTCCAGGCCGACATCTACGACGAGTTCCTGGAACTGGCGGCGATCCGCACCAAGGCGGTCCGGCAGGGCGACCCGTTGGACACCGAGACGATGATCGGTTCGCAGGCGTCCAACGACCAGCTGGAAAAGGTGTTGTCCTACATCGAAATCGGCAAGGACGAGGGCGCCAAGATCATCACCGGCGGGGAGCGCGCGGAGCTGGGCGGTGACCTATCCGGCGGCTACTACGTGCAGCCCACCATCTTCGCCGGCAACAACAAGATGCGGATCTTCCAGGAGGAGATTTTCGGGCCGGTGGTGTCGGTGGCGTCGTTCAAGGACTACGACGACGCGATCTCGATCGCCAACGACACCCTCTACGGCCTGGGCGCCGGCGTGTGGAGCCGCGACGGCAACACCGCCTACCGGGCCGGCCGTGACATCCAGGCGGGCCGGGTTTGGGTCAACTGCTACCACGTCTATCCGGCGCATGCGGCGTTCGGCGGCTACAAGCAGTCCGGCTTCGGCCGGGAGGGCCACAAGATGGCGCTCGAGCACTACCAGCAGACCAAGAACCTGATGGTGTCGTACTCCCAGAAGGCGCAAGGATTCTTCTGATGACGCCGCGGGTGGTGGTCACCGCCGCTGCCGCCAAGCTGCTCGGTGAGCTGGCCGACCGGCACGGCCCGGTGATGT
>NZ_DATFZD010000414.1:0-29549 GCF_035314665.1 Mycobacterium sp.
CGGCATCGACGACTCGGGCACCGGCGGCACTTTCGAATCGGTGATCCTGATCGACGGCGCCACGCTGTCGGGTCCGCCGCTGATGTCACTGACCGGACGTTGGTCGGTCGAACGGGAATTGGTGCTGACAGCGATCGTCCTATGAACGCGGGCGTCGTCATCGTCGACAAACCGGCCGGCATGACGAGCCACGACGTGGTCGGGCGCTGTCGACGGATTTTCGGCACCCGCCGGGTAGGCCATGCCGGAACCCTGGATCCGATGGCAACCGGTGTGCTGGTGATCGGAGTCGACCGCGCAACCAAGATCCTGGGGTTGCTGACCGGCGCCTCGAAGTCTTATGCGGCCACCATCCGCCTGGGCCAAGCGACGTCCACCGAGGACGCTGAAGGTGAACTGCTGCAAGAGGTCTCGGCGGAGCACCTGACCCAGGCGGCCGTTTCCGCTGCGATCGGCGGATTGCGTGGCGACATCATGCAGGTGCCGTCGACGGTCAGCGCGGTCAAGGTCGGCGGCCAGCGAGCCTACCGTCTGGCCCGCGAGGGACACAGCGTTGAACTGGCCGCCCGGCCGGTGCACATCGACCGGTTCGAGATGCTGGCCCTGCAGCGCCACGGCCCGCTGATCGATCTCGACGTCGCGGTGGACTGTTCGTCCGGGACTTACATCCGCGCGCTGGCCCGCGATCTCGGCGACGCGCTGGCGGTCGGCGGTCACCTGACCGCGCTGCGGCGCACCCGGGTCGGCCGGTTCGGTTTGGAGCAGGCACGCTCACTGGACGAGCTGGCCGAGCGGCCACGGCTGAGCTTCAGCCTCGACGAGGCTTGCCTGCAGTTGTTTCCGAGCCGCGACCTCACCGCCGAGGAGGCCGACGCGGCGGCCAATGGCCGGGCGCTCGTGCCGGCCGGCATCGACGGCGTCTACGCCGCGCAGGACGCCGACGGCCGGGTCATCGCGCTGCTCCGCGACGACGGCCCGAAGACGAAGTCAGTCGTCGTAATCCGCCCGGCCACACTGTAATCAGGACCGCTCGTGCGTCGGTTTAATGCCCTCCAGCGCCCGCTCGGCCTGGTCGACCTCGCTTAACATCACCGACGCCGCGGCGTCGTCGAACGCGGTCTGCTGAAGATGAGTCAGCAGAGCGCTCACCAGTCGGCGGCCTCGCCCCGCATTGTCGGCAAGCGAAGCCCAGTCCGGCGCGGCGAACTTCGACGACACGAACGGCTCCCACACGTCCTCGGCGTAGGCACGCAGGATCACGTCGGCGATCGAACGCTGATGCTCGCGGACGTCGACCAGCGTGGCAACTAGCCGCTCCAGCGAAACACCCACACCGGTAATGCCTTCGATCAAATCCAACGCCTCCGCGTCGCGCACCGACACTGGGTCGCCGGCGGCATCGGCGATCAGGCCGAGCTTGGCCAGGTGCGCCGCGGCGCCGGCGCCGAGTCGGTGATCGAGTTCTTTGCGGCTGACGGTGATTGGGCCTGCGGTGCTGAACGGGGCGAGCACTTCGGCCGCCAAGTGCCGGATGTCGTTCTCGTCGCCGGTGCCGGTGTCGATCATTCGCCGGATCAGGTCGAGCGGGAAGCCTTCGGAGTGCAGCTGCTGCACCCGCCTGATCCGCGCGACATGCTCGTCGGAGTAGATGCCGACGCGTCCGCGGCGGGTGGGCGGCGGCAGCAAACCCTGGCGTTGCCACTCCCGGATATTGCGCGAGGACATGGAAACGCGCTGGGCAAGCTGGTCGATCGTCATCTCCATATGCCGCCTATCTTAACGCCATTGTCTGTTACAGAAATAATTGTTACGGTCACGCTTGCACAGGTGATCGGATCCGCGGGCGGATGGAGGAACCGTGACTCTCAGACACGACATGCGGTTGGCAACCTCGGTGGCCAGGCCGATGGCAGACAGTCTCTACGTCAACATCACCACCGATCTGGGCGCGAAGCTCAAGCGCCGGGAATATCCCGGCATCCACGAGACGTCCTTCGACCCGTTCGATCCGGTGACCGCCGCCAACCCCTACCCGGGATACGCCGAATTGCTGGCCGGTCCGCGGGTCCGATACAACCGCAAACGCAACATCTTCATCCTGAGCCGGTATGACGACGTGCGCGCCGCGGCCCGCAACGACGCGATCCTGACCAACGCCGAAGGGGTGACGCGGTCCCGGGTCGAAATCCCGGTAATGCTCAACATGGATCCGCCGCGGCACACCGAATTACGGCGCAAGGTGCAGCCCGCGTTCGCGCGCGGGGTGCTCAGCGGGTGGCAGGAGACGGTCGATCGGCTGGCGAGCGAACTGGTCTCCGAACTACTGGCCAACCCGGGTTCCGATGTCGTGCAACGGCTCGCGGTGCCGCTGCCGATGCGAATGATCGCGCACATCTTGGGGATTCCGCCGGAGGACGAGGAGTTTTTCCGGTACTGGTCCAACGAGGCCGTCCGAGTGGCCAACATCCAAATGACGGCGAAGGGTTTGTGGCAGATGGTGCCCACCCTCAACGGCGTGCGCCATCTTCATTCGTACTTCTGCAGCCGTATCGAAACCGGTGAGCTGTTGGCGCGCGACACACTGCTGGGTCATCTGGTGGCGACCGCGGGGGACGGCGAGATCAGCCGCGACGAACTGTTCTACTTCGCGTTGCTGCTATTGCTGGCCGGCAACGAGACCACCACCAACCTGCTGAGCACCATGTTCTTGACGTTGTGGGAGAACCCCGATCAGTTCGAGCTGATCCGGCAGGATCCCGACGCGCTGGTGGGCAGCGCGATCGAGGAACAGCTGCGCTTCTCGTCGCCGATTCAGGGTTTTTACCGCACGGCGAAGACCGCCTACCGGGTGGGAGAGGCAACGATTCCGGCCGGCGCGCGGGTGGCGCTGCTGTGGGGTGCGGCCAACCGTGACCCGCGGCAGTTCGACAATCCGGACGCATTCGTTGCCGCGCGCAATCCCTCCCATGTCGCGTTCGGCTCGGGTATTCACCTGTGCCTGGGCGCGAGTCTGGCGCGGATGGAGAGCAGGGCGGTGCTGCGCGAACTCGTGCAGCGCGTGCAGCGCATCGACGTGATCGGCACGCCGGAGTGGACGACGAACAGCTCGCTGCGGGGTCTGGCACGAATGCGGTTGGGGCTGAGCCCATTTAAGAGCCCGACACAGGCGCTCACCTGATGCGTCGCTCGCCGAGGATCGTCATCGTTGGCGCCGGGATGTCCGGCCTGTGCCAGGCGATCCTGCTCGACCGCGCGGGATTCACCGATGTCAACATCCTGGAGAAGGACGACCGCCCCGGCGGAACCTGGCGGGACAACCGCTATCCGGGACTGACCTGCGACGTGCCGTCGCATCTGTACCAATACTCGTTCGACTTGAATCCGTCGTGGAGCCGGCTCTTTTCGCCTGGCCCGGAGATCCAGGACTACTTCGTGGACTCGGCGCGCCGGCACAACATCGAGCGAATGATCCGGTACCACACCGAGGTTGTTGACGCCCACCACAACGGGCTGCGCTGGCGGCTGACCACGAACGACGGCGAGAATCTGGACGCCGACTTCGTGGTCTTGGCGACTGGTTTCTTACACCGACCCAGGGTGCCGGACATCGCGGGCATGAGCGACTTCGCCGGCCAGCTGGTGCATTCCGCGCGGTGGAGCGATGACATCTCCGTTGCGGGCAAGCGGATCGCCGTCGTCGGCAACGGCTCCACCGGTGTGCAGCTGATATCGGCGGTGGCCGGGGTGGCCGCGCACGCCACCCTCTTTCAGCGCACACCGCAATGGGTTGCCCGTATGCCCAACCCGTCGATACCACCGGCCGCTCGCGCGTTGCTGAGCCGAAGCCGGCTACTGAACAGGGCAGTGCTGCGTACCGAATACAAGACGTTCGAGATCTTCAGTGTCGGACTCACGCAGCCCGGTCTGCGACGACGGGTGGTCAACCGGGTGTGCGAGCGCAACCTCGCGTCGGTTGCCGATCCGGCGTTGCGCGCCAAGCTGACTCCCGACTATCGGCCCGGGTGCAAGCGGTTGGTTATTCATCCCGACTTCTACGCTAAGGTGCAGCGTCCCGACGTGAGCCTGGAGACGGCGGCAATCGACCGGTTCGAGAAGCGTGGTATCCGGACCGTGGACGGCAGGCTGCACGCGGCCGACATCGTCGTAATGGCAACGGGTTTCAACGCACACGATTATGTGCGTCCCGCGACGGTCCGCACCCACGACGGCCACACCCTCAGCAACGCATGGTCAGCGGGTCCTCGTGCCTACAAGAGCGTTGCGATCCAGGGCATGCCAAATCTGTTCATGCTCCTTGGCCCGCATTCCCCGATCGGGAATTTCTCGCTGGTGCAGGTCGCCGAGACGCAGGCGGCGTACGTGCTGAAGTGGATAACCCGATGGGCTGCGGGGGAGTACGACACACTCCGCCCTACCGCCGCCGCCATCGACGCGTACTTGGAACACATTCGGCGCGGGTTGCCCGGCACGGTGTGGACGACCGGTTGCAGCAGCTGGTACCTGGGTACCGACGGACTGCCCGAACTCTGGCCGTATCACCCACACGAGTATCTGCGGCTGCTCAAAAAGCCCGATGACCACAGCTACGTCATGGAAAGCGGTGTCGTTGGACGCCGCGACTCAACTCTGCGACCGATGCGGTAGCATTACGTTCTCAGTTGAACGTATCTCTACTTCGATGGGCACCGGGAAGGTAGTGCGGTCGCGATGGCGGCGGAAGTCAACGGACGGCGGGTTCGACGCACCCAGGCGGAGCGCACTGCTGCCATGCGGACGCGTCTGCTGGACGCCACCATCGAGTGCCTGGTGACTTATGGCTACGCGGGAACCACCACGCCGCGAGTAGCCGAACTTGCCGGTGTCACCCGTGGCGCGCAGATCCACCACTTCGGGTCAAAGGAAGATCTGGTGGTCGCGGCTATCGAACACCTGGCTCAACAGCGTGCGCAGGGCGCGATCCGCGAACTCGGACGTGTCCAGAGCAGTCGCGATCCGGTGTCGGCAATGCTGGAATTCCTTTGGGAAGCGCACCAGGGCCCGATGTTCATTGCAACACTGGAACTTTGGGTCGCCGCCCGCACCGATCCGGTGCTGGCGCGGCAGATCGAGCGGGTAGAGCCCGTCGTCAATAGCACACTGATCGCCGCGATCGCCCAACTGCTGCCGGAGCACCCCGCCCAAAAGGAGCTCCGCAACGTTGTCTACACGGCGATGGACGCGCTGCGGGGAATCCTTGTTGCGAGCTTTTTCGACCGGGATTCACAGCGTGCGCGGCGCCGATGGGAGCGCGCGGGTGTGCATCTGCGGGCGATCGCTACCGCCGCGCTGTCGGAGCGAGTTACCGAAGCACCCCGTGCCGGGTACGGCGACCCCGTACCGCTTCCCAGATCGCAATGAGGACGATGGCAGCGCCGACTCCAATGAAGAACGGAATCCAGGCGATTCCACCATTGGCATTGTGGTATCCGAAGTAGCTGGCCACCCACGAGCCGATCAAGCCACCGAGGGCGCCGAGTGCAATCGTCATGACCATGCCGATGTCTTGTTTGCCCGGCATGACGAGACGCGCCACCAAACCAATGAGCGCGCCCACGACGATGGCGAGGACTATTGATCCGATCATCACAAACTCCTGTTCGTAACGGCGCCCGGAGTAGGCGCCATCTTCGACTGCGGTTACCCGCGACCGACGGGCTTATAACACACATGTTGGGCAGGTCAGCGGCGCTCGGTGATGTTGTAGCTCCGTGGATCCGTGCCGACCGCAACCGCGCTGCGGGAATCCTGATGGCCAGTTTCGTCGACCGGGACGCTGAGCGTGCGCGCCGCCGCTGGGACCGGGCTTGCGAGCATCTGCACGTGCCACTCGCCGAGGTGTTGCCGGTCAGCTCAGAGGCTTAACGGAACACCGGCGACGAGGTCCGCCAGTCCCAGTGCAGGAATGAGACCCGTAAATAGAGACAGGCTGATGACTGCCGGGGGAATGAGTTCGAGTTCTTGAACAAAGCCGTCAAAGTTATTGGCGACCAAATCCTGGAGCCCGGTAGCCCCGTAATGGACAGCATTGGTAAGAACATCACCAGGCACCTCAAGCTCAGTGGGTAGCACCTGCTCGAGGAGGTAGACGCCGTCCGCGAGCTGGACAGGAGCGCCGACGTTGCTCAACGTTTCTCGCAGCGAATCACCGATGCCGAACACGGCGGCTTGGATCGCCGGATCGATCTTGGCGTTGACCAGCTCAGAAAGCGATGTGTCGGCGGAACTGACCGCGTCGGAGACGGGGCTCAGCGCGTCAGCGAATTGGGCGGGAACGGTCACGCTGTTCAGGGCGTCCTGCAGGCCGCCACTGAAGGCTTGGATGGCCGGGTTGATCTCGCCGGCCAGGGCACCGAGTGAGGTTTCCAAGTCGGTGATGGGGCCGGTGATCTGCGTCGGCAGGTCCGGCAGCCCATTGTCGGTGAGCGCATTGTTTACCCCCTGTACGGTGCCTTGGACCAGGTCTTGGACCACCGTGATCGGATTGACGTCGGTGTGGAACAGTTCGGCCAGGGTGGGCACGTTTGCCGGCGCGATCCGGTCATAGCCCAACTCGATGAGGACGCGGAGATCCGGTTGGAGCAGGTCGGCCAGTGTCTGGCCCACCACCGGGATGCCCCGCACCGGGTCCAGCAGCGGCAGATTCTCGGTGGGAATCAGGTAGTAGTGGGTCATGGTGTCGCTCGCCGTCGTCGGCAACTCCTGAGCCAACGCGGCGATCTGCGGGGCCGAGAGAAACGGATACTCACCGTGCACATACGCGATGCCGGCAAAGGCGTTGAGGTCGGCCAGCAAATTGAGCGGGTATTGCGGGTAGTCGGCCCATCCGTCGTATTGGACTGTGTAGATGTCGGTCGGGTACACGTCGTCGGGGGTCGCGCCGGAGAACGACGCATCCAGGGAGGGAATGTAGGCGCCGTCGAAACGTTCCAGCAGGCCGCCGTCGGGATTGTTGCCGTCACCGATCATCACGAAGGCGAGCTGGTCCAAGGCCGGCCTTTCGCTGGTGGGCAAGGTAGCTAGCTGTTCCAGCTCCAGGGTGTCGACCGTCGCGCTCTGCGAGTAGCCGAACGCCACCACGTCGCCGGGGGCGGTCATGATCGCGTTGTTCAGAATCTCGGTGCCTTGCTGTAGCGAGGTGCCGAATGTCTCGCTGCCCAGTCCGGTGAACGGTCCAAGCTGGTCGGGTATCGGCAGGCCGACCGAGGTGTACCCGGAGAAGTGCGGGGTGATATAACCCTGGGCTTCCGCCATGTACCACGGAGCAGGTATAGACCACGGCGTGATGGACGTGACGCAGCACGGGTCGCTGCCGTTCATGATCAGCGCCTCGTTGTCCAGCAACGCCACTGCCGTCGTGACCGTGTGCGCCTTGAACGTGAACGGCGATGTCATCGTCGGTGTCAATGCCAGCAAGGCGGCACCGGCAATCGCCAGCGGCACACGTAGTGAACAGAAGTCACGCCGCGTCATTGAGTACCTCCTCGGGAGGGATGAGGGCGTGACCTACATCGTGCACCTCTCGCGGCGATTAGTAAAGATACAATCAGCCATGTATGTTATGACGGGAAGCGGTTGGCCGCTCGTCTCAACCTCGTCCAAAGGAGTGCGATGTCAAACAAGGTCTACGTCGTCGGTGTGGGGATGACGAAGTTCGAGAAGCCGGGTCGCCGCGAGGGGTGGGATTACACCGACATGGCCCGCGAGTCCGGGACCAAGGCCCTCGAGGATGCCGGCATCGACTACACCGAGGTCGAGCAGGGCTACGTCGGGTACGTCTACGGCGAGTCGACGTCGGGCCAGCGGGCCCTCTACGAGCTGGGCCTGACCGGGATCCCGATCGTCAACGTCAACAACAACTGCTCGACCGGGTCGACCGCGTTATACCTTGCTGCCCAGGCGATTCGCGGCGGGCTGGCCGGCTGCACGATCGCCCTCGGCTTCGAGAAGATGAAGCCCGGTTCGCTGGCGTCGACGTACGACGACCGTACCCAGCCGATGGACAAGCACATCATGGCGATGGCCGAGATCTCCGAGGTGCTCTTTCCTCCGGCGCCGTGGATGTTCGGTGCCGCCGGTCGTGAGCATATGAAGCAATACGGCACCACCGCAGAGCATTTCGCCAAGATCGGTTACAAGAATCACAAGCATTCGGTGAACAACCCGTATGCGCAGTTCCAGGATTCCTACACGCTCGACGACATCCTGGCGTCGCGGATGATCTACGACCCGCTGACCAAGCTGCAGTGTTCGCCGACGTCTGACGGATCAGGCGCGGCGATCCTGGCCTCCGAAGCGTTCGTCGACAAACACGGACTGGCCGGGCAGGCGGTGGAGATCGTCGGGCAGGCCATGACCACCGACTTCGCCAGCAGCTTCGACGGCACCTGCAAGGGCCTGATCGGCTACGACATGAATGTGCAGGCCGCCCAACGCGTTTATGAGCAGTCCGGGCTGGGGCCCGAGGAGTTCCAGGTGATCGAGTTGCATGACTGCTTCTCGGCCAACGAGCTGCTGCTCTACGAGGCGCTGGGGCTGTGCGCCGAGGGTGACGCGGCCAAGCTGATCGACAACGGCGACACCACCTACGGCGGACGGTGGGTGGTCAACCCCTCAGGCGGGCTGATTTCCAAGGGACACCCGCTCGGGGCCACCGGCCTGGCGCAGTGCGCCGAGCTGAACTGGCAACTGCGCGGCGCCGCCGACAAGCGACAGGTCGACAACGTGACCGCCGCACTGCAGCACAACATCGGACTGGGCGGCGCTGCAGTCATCACCGCATACCAGCGGGCCGAACGCTAAACAGCACCACCGGCTTGGCAAAAGAACCAGAAAGGATCACCGTGGGACACATCGAAGCCACCCGGGACCTGTCCGCCAGCCCGGAGGCGCTGTGGGGAACCGTCAGCGACCTCGCCAACTGGGACAAGTGGTTCACGGTCCACGAAAAGTGGTTGGAGGAGCCGCCGGCCACGCTCAGCGAAGGGTCGAAGCTGACCGCCAAGATCGTCATGCTGGGTATGGCCAATAAAATCGAGTGGACGATCGAATCGGTCGACGCGCCACGCAGGCTGGTGCTGTCGGGTACCGGAATGGCCGGCGTCAAGGCACAGTTCACCTTCACCATCGATCCGCTCGAAAGCGGCTCCAAATTCACCGTGTTCGGCGATTTCGAGGGCGCGCTGATCAAGGGCGCGTTGGGCAAGGCGGTGGAGAAGGACGGCGTCAAGCAACTCGACAAGACGCTCGATCAGCTCGACGCGCTGGCCTTGGCGTCGGCCTGAGCATGACGGAGCAGATGGAATTCGACGACACCGGGCTGAACCGCTGGACCGACGACCAGCGGTTCGAGGTCATCCGGGAGCGGCTCGCAGAGTATGCGGCGGCGACCAACGACCCGATCGAAGCGCACCGCAGTGGGGACATCGCGCCGCCGGTGTTCGCGATCGTCCCCGTTTTCGAGGCGTTGCTCATGCCGGCCATCGATGTGATGCCGATCGAGGCGATCCCCCGAGTCGTGCACGGCGAACAGGACTTCCACTTCCACCGGCCGATCCGCCCCGGAGACAAACTCGTCTCGCGCGGCAAGATGATCGGCTACCAGGGACTCGAGAAAGGTACCCGCGCCGCGATCGTGCTCGAATGTCGCACCGAGGACGGCGAACTGGTCAACGAGCAGTACGTCACCACGTTCGTGCGGGGCTTCAACGTCGGCAAGGCGGTCGGCGACCTGAGCCCTGACCACAAGTTCGACGACAAGCTGCGGGAGCGGGCGCCGGTAGCCAAGGTCGTGCAGCACATCGACAGCGACCAGACTTTCCGCTACGCGCCTGCCGCCGGGGATCCGATGCCGATCCATCTCGATGAGGAGGTGGCCAAAGACGCCGGTCTGCCCGGAATCATCGCCCACGGGTTGTGCACCATGGCGTTCACCTCGTGGGCGGTGCTTACCGAGCTGGCCGGCTCGGATGTGAACCGGCTCAAGCGGTTCGCGGTCCGATTCTCCAAACCGGTGTTGCCCGGCGACGATCTGGAAACCCGGATCTGGGACGTCAGCAGCGCCAACGGAACCACCAGCTACGCGTTCGAGACGGCCCGCGGTGACGACTTCGTCATCACCGACGGGCTGGCAGTAATAGCCGACTGATATCGAGGAGTCCTATCAATGGGTGCATTAGAAGGCCGCGTCGCGGTGATCACCGGCGCGGGCCGCGGCATCGGGCGCGAACACGCGCTGCTGTTCGCCAGGGAAGGCGCCAAGGTGGTCGTCAACGACCTCGGCGGCGACAACGCTGGCCAGGGTGCCGACAGCGGCCCGGCGCGCGACGTGGTCGATGAGATCACCGACGCTGGTGGGACCGCCGTTGCCAGCAGCGAGAATATTGCCACCTGGAGCGGCGCGGAAAGCGTTGTGTTACAAGCTATCGCCGAGTTCGGCCGGCTCGACGTCTTGGTGAACAACGCAGGCATCCTGCGGGACTCGTTCATCGCCGGCATGGAGGAATCGCAATGGGACGCGGTGATCGCCGTGCACCTGAAGGGCCACTTCGCGATGCTGCGGCACGCCGCGGCCTATTGGAAGGCGCAGTCGAAGGCCGGCGATCAACCCAACGCCGCGGTGATCAACACCGCGTCGGGCTCCGGGGTAACGCTGCCGAATGCCGGGCAAGCCAACTACGGTTCGGCCAAAGCGGGAATCGCGGCCATGACGCTGATCGCCGCCGAGGAGTTAGAGCGTTACGGCGTGCGGGTGAACGCGATCGCACCGATCGCGCGTACCCGGCTCACGCTGGCGACCCCCGGCATGGGATCGCTGATGGCCGAACCCGACGAGGGCGAGCTCGATCTGTTCAGTCCGGCCAACATCTCGCCGCTGGTGGCCTACCTGGCGACGGACAAGTGTCCGATCACCGGCAAGGTGTATGCGGTTCAGGGCGGGGCGATTTCGGCGCTTGCCGGCTGGCACGATACCGAGACCATCGAGACCGACGGTCCGTGGCAGATCGACGACATCGCCACGCGGCTGCCGCACTGATCAGGAGCAGATGATGTTCGAATGGTCTGACACCGACCTGATCATGCGGGATACGGTGCGCGAGTTCATCGACAAGGAAATCCGGTCGCAGCTCGACGTATTGGAAACCGGTGAGATTTCGCCATACCCGATCGCGCGCAAGCTGTTCAGTGAGTTCGGCCTCGACGTGCTGGCCGCCGAGGCGGTCAAGACGCTGCTGGACAAGGAGCGGGCCCGCAGCGCGGAGGCCACAGCCGAGACCGAGAAGCGATCATCGGGCGGATTGGGCGATCTGGGTGCTCAGGCGTCGATGGCGGCCGTGCTGGTGTCCGAACTCGCCGGGGTGAGCATCGGATTGCTCAGCACGATCGGTGTCAGCCTCGGCCTGGGTGCGGCGACGATCATGAGCCGCGGCACGCTCGCTCAGAAGGAGCGCTGGCTGCCGGAACTGATGACGCTGGAGAAGATCGCGGCGTGGGCGATCACCGAGCCCGACTCCGGGTCGGATGCCTTCGGAGGCATGAAGACATACGTCAAGCGGGATGGCGAGGACTACCTGCTCAACGGGCAGAAGACCTTCATCACCAACGGTCCGTATGCCGACGTGCTGATCGTCTACGCCAAACTCGACGATGGCTCCGTCGACCGGCGCAACCGACCGGTTCTGCCGTTCGTCCTCGATTCCGGCATGCCGGGGCTGACCCAGGGCAAGCCGTTCAAGAAGATGGGCATGATGTCGTCGCCGACCGGCGAATTGTTCTTCGACAACGTCCGGCTCACACCCGACCGGCTGCTCGGCGAGACCGAGCAGCACACCGGTGGCGACGGCCGCGAAAGCGCGCGGGCGAACTTCGCCGCCGAACGACTCGGCGTCGCGCTGATGTCGTTGGGAATCATCAACGAATGCCACCGCCTCTGCGTCGACTACGCGAAAACCCGTACCCTGTGGGGCAAGAACATCGGGCAGTTCCAGCTCATTCAGCTCAAGCTGGCCAAGATGGAAGTCGCCCGGATCAACGTGCAGAACATGGTATTTCAGACACTGGAGAAAATGCAGGCCGGCCGGGTGCCCTCGTTGGCCGAGGTGTCGGCGATCAAGCTGTACTCGTCCGAGGCCGCGACCGACGTCGCGATGGAGGCCGTGCAACTCTTCGGCGGTAACGGCTACATGGCCGAGTACCGGGTCGAACAGCTGGCCCGCGACGCCAAGTCGTTGATGATCTACGCCGGCAGCAATGAGGTCCAGGTGACCCACATCGCCAAGGGCCTGCTCGCCGGATGACCGCTCGGACGACGGCAAAAGCCCTGCGGCGGAGCGCGCTCGCCGCACTCGACTGGTTGACCTACGTTCCGATCTCGCGACTGACCCTCAACCTGATGTTCGACGTGCTGCTGTCGCAGCAGTGGCTGTTCGCCGGGTTACGGCCGGCCGCCGACTATCTGATTGCCCGCAGTACCCCGGTCGTTCCCAGTATTCGGGTTGAGCCGGTTTCCGCACCGGTGCGGGGGGAGTGGGTGTGGGCGCCGGAAGCCGACGACGGCGTCGGGGCGGTTCTGGTGTTGCACGGCAGCGGCTACCTGATCTGCTCGTCGCGCACCCATCGCGGGTTCGCCTCGCACCTTTCCAAATACTCCGGCATGCCGACTTTCGCTATCGATTACCGGCTGGCGCCCGAACACCCTTTTCCGGCAGCCGAGGACGACGCGTTCGCCGCATACCGTTGGCTCCTTGCGCAGGGCCACGATCCGGCGAAGATCGTCGTCGCCGGAGACTCGGCCGGCGGGCACTTGGCGGTGGCGCTTGCCTTGCGGCTCCGCAGCGAAGGGTTGCCCGCTCCGGCGGCGCTCGCCCTGTTCGGCCCGCTGATCGATCCGGCGTATCGGGCCAGCAGCGCCGACACGCGCATCCGTCGTCAGCCGCTCGATCCGCGTGCTGCCGCACGCGCTGTCGCGCTCTACGTCGGTGGCCATGACGCCGAGGATCCGCGGCTGTGTTTGTTAAATGCGGACCTGTCCGGTCTGCCGCCGATCCAGATACATTTCGGTACAAGGGAAGTCATGCGCGCCGACGCCGAGGCGTTCGCCGCGCAAGTGCTCGCGTCGGGCGGTTGCTGCGACGAGCAGGTGTGGCCGGGTCTGATGCACGGCTATTGGCTCTGGCCGCGAGACCAGGGATTGATCAGTCTCGAGACGGCGGGATTGTTTCTGCGTAACGCGGTTGCCGAAGCCGACACCGCGTCGTGAACCCTCGGCTGCCCATGCTCGCCAAGGCGCAGGACCGGCTTGGCGCAGCCGGAGTATTGGTCCGCCGCGGAATGGTCGACCCGGCGCGCCCAGACCAGGCCCTGCGGGTTTTCGTGGCCATGCGGCGCTACGGCGCCTTCGGCGGACTCACGCCCGGGCCACCCGGGGCGGCGACAACTAGAGCTTAGGCGCTACTGCGCCACCATCCAAATAGCCTGTGCGGCAGGACTTCCCAGGTCCACCGTGGTGGGCCCGCCGTCGGCCGATTCGACCGCTACCGAGATCATCCCGGCGAATTCCCGTCGGGTCAGCACCCGCAGCCGTGAGTCGAGGCTGATGCCGATGCTGTCGAAATAGCGCAGCATCTCGGGGTCTTTGTCGGATATCCGCGCCACCGTGCCGATGTCGCCGTCGACGCATGACCACAGCTGGCGTGCCGGTGGTGTGGGCACTTGGCCGTCGGAGCCCGGGATCGGATCGCCGTGCGGATCGCGTTGCGGGTAACCGAGCTTGGCGTCGATGCGCGCCACCAGCCGGTCGGACACCGCGTGCTCGAGCACCTCGGCCTCGTCGTGCACTTCGTCCCAGCCGTAACCGAGCTCCTTGACCAGGAAGGCTTCCAGGAGCCGGTGGCGGCGCACCATCGCCAGCGCCGCCCGACGCCCTGACTCGGTCAGCGTCACCGCGCCGTACTTCTCGTGATCGACGAGACCCTGCTCGGCGAGTTTGCGGATGGATTCCGAGGCGGTGCTGGCGGACACCCCGAGCTTCTCGGCCAGCATCTTGGTGCTGACCTTCTCCCGCGACCACTCCTGGGCGTTCCAGATGACTTTCAAATAGTCCTGGGCAACCGCGGTGAGCCCAGCGGGCTCCTCGGCAGGTATCTCAGGGCGCACAACGGAAGTTTAAGCAATCCTCACCTGATCTGGGGCTCTCGCACAATCAGCCGCTACCTTGCGCCGTAGGCTAGCGGTTGTGCAACGGTGGCGCGGCCAGGACGAGATACCCACGGACTGGGGCAGATGCGTGCTGACCATCGGAGTGTTCGACGGTTTGCACCGCGGGCACGCCGAGCTGATCGCGCATGCGGTGAAATCGGGTCGGGCGCGGGGAGTGCCGACCGTGCTGATGACGTTCGACCCACATCCGATGGAAGTGGTCCACCCCGGCAGTCACCCCGCCCAGTTGACGACGCTCACCCGACGTGCCGAACTGGCCGAGGAGTTCGGCATTGACGTGTTTTTGGTGATGCCGTTCACCACGACTTTCATGAAGCTCACGCCCGAGCGTTTCGTCCACGAATTGCTTGTCGAAAACCTGCATGTGGTGGAAGTCGTGGTGGGGGAGAACTTCACCTTCGGCAAAAAGGCCGCCGGCAACGTCGACACGCTGCGTCGCGCCGGCGAGCGGTTCGGGTTCGCGGTGGAATCGATGTCACTGGTCTCCGAGCACCACGACACCGAAACCGTGACGTTCTCGTCGACTTACATCCGGTCCTGTGTCGACGCCGGTGACGTGGTGGCGGCCGCCGAGGCGCTGGGCCGTCCGCACCGGGTCGAGGGCGTGGTAGTGCGCGGTGAGGGACGCGGTACCGACATGGGCTTCCCGACGGCCAACGTCGCACCGCCGATGTACTCGGCCATTCCGGCCGATGGCATCTACGCCGCGTGGTTCACCGTGCTGGGGCACGGACCGGTGACCGGCACGGTCGTGCCGGGAGAGCGATACCAGGCCGCGGTTTCGGTGGGCACCAATCCGACCTTCTCCGGACGCACCCGCACCGTCGAAGCATTTGTGCTCGACACCGCCGCCGACTTGTACGGACAGCATGTGGCGCTGGACTTCATCGCGCGTATCCGCGGGCAGAAGAAGTTCGGATCGGTCAAGGATCTCGTCGCCGCCATGGGCAAAGACACCGAGCGGGCCCGCACCGTGCTTTCTGCAGGCTGACCTGGGCTTGATTGGCCAGCTTCTCCTCGGGCCGCGTAGCGGCCCGCATCGTCGCTGACCTGCGGATTCAGGTTCGCCGAGCGCGCGCTGTTAGACTTCCCGACGACACGGCGCGTGCTGCAGTTCGCGGTGGCCGCAGCCTAGAGCGAAGATCGCGGACCGATTGATGGAGATATTTCGTGGCGCTGACTGCCGAGCAGAAAAAAGAAATCCTGGGCTCTTACGGCCTGCATGAGACCGACACCGGTTCCCCTGAGGCGCAGGTCGCACTGCTGACCAGGCGGATCGCCGACCTGACCGAGCACCTCAAGGTGCACAAGCACGACCACCACTCGCGGCGGGGTCTGCTGCTGCTGGTCGGACGTCGGCGCCGGCTGCTGAAGTACGTTGCCCAGATCGACGTCGAGCGCTACCGCTCGCTGATCGACCGGCTGGGCCTGCGTCGCTGACGCCGCTCCGCATCGCCGCCGGGCGTAGGAATCGCCAGGTCGGCGTGTAGAGTGAGGACGTTCTGGGCCGTATCGGCCCGAGCAGGTGCGGCGCGCGCGATCCGCGCGCACCGTCCCAGCGAGTCACACGGGACCTGCATCGCGCGGTCTTCGGTAGTGGCTGCCGGGCTCCCAAATCCGGGCAGGTCGGCAGCTTCGATCGACGGCCGTCGCCGCATCCAGGCTCTGGGACCTCCGGGTTTAGCGTGACCACGCAAAAAAGCTGAACAAATCCAGAGAGGCAATACGGACACCTATGTCTGTAGCTGAAATTGACGAGGGCGTGTTCGAGACAACCGCCGTCATCGACAACGGGAGCTTCGGCACCCGCACCATTCGTTTTGAGACCGGCCGGTTGGCTCTGCAAGCCGCCGGCGCCGTCGTCGCCTACCTCGACGACGAGACCATGCTGCTGTCGGCCACTACCGCCAGCAAGAACCCCAAAGAGCAGTTCGACTTCTTCCCGCTGACCGTCGACGTCGAGGAGCGGATGTATGCCGCGGGCCGCATCCCCGGCTCGTTCTTCCGCCGTGAGGGCCGGCCGTCGACCGACGCGATCCTGACCTGCCGGCTGATCGACCGCCCGCTGCGCCCATCGTTCGTCAACGGCCTGCGTAACGAGATCCAGGTCGTGGTGACGATCCTGAGCCTGGATCCCAACGAGTTCTACGACGCGGTGGCCATCAACGCCGCATCCGCTTCCACCCAGCTGGCCGGCCTGCCGTTCTCCGGTCCGGTCGGTGGTGTGCGGGTGGCGCTGATCGACGGCCAATGGGTGGCATTCCCGACGGTCGAGCAGGCCGAGCGGGCGGTGTTCGACATGGTGGTGGCCGGACGTGTGGTGTCCGGGAGCGGCGAGAACGCCGACGTTGCCATCATGATGGTCGAGGCCGAGGCCACCGACAAGGTCATCGAACTGATCGAAGGCGGTGCGCAGGCGCCCACGGAAAGCGTTGTGGCGCAAGGCCTGGAGGCCGCCAAGCCATTCATCGCCGCACTCTGCGCCGCCCAGCAGGAACTTGCCGACGCGGCCGCCAAGCCGACCGGCGATTACCCGGTGTTCCCCGATTACGGCGACGACGTGTACTACTCGGTGTCCTCGGTGGCCACCGACGAGCTGTCCGCCGCGCTGACGATCTCCGGCAAGGACGAGCGCAACACCCGCACCGACGAGATCAAGGCCCAGGTGCTTGAGCGGCTGGCCGACACCTACGCCGGTCGCGAGAAAGAGGTCGGGGCGGCATTCCGCGCGCTGACCAAGAAGCTGGTGCGACAGCGCATCCTGAGCGACCACTTCCGCATCGACGGCCGCGGTATCACCGACATCCGCGCGCTGTCCGCCGAAGTCGCGGTGGTGCCACGGGCGCACGGCAGCGCGCTCTTCGAGCGCGGCGAAACCCAGATCCTGGGTGTGACCACCCTCGACATGGTCAAGATGGCCCAGCAGATCGACTCGCTGGGGCCCGAAACCTCCAAGCGGTACATGCACCACTACAACTTCCCGCCGTTCTCCACCGGCGAGACCGGTCGCGTCGGCTCGCCGAAACGCCGCGAGATCGGCCACGGCGCGCTCGCCGAGCGCGCGCTGATCCCGGTGCTGCCCAGCGTCGAGGAATTCCCCTACGCCATCCGTCAGGTCTCGGAAGCGTTGGGCTCCAACGGTTCCACCTCGATGGGCTCGGTGTGCGCGTCGACGCTGGCGCTGCTGAACGCCGGCGTGCCGCTGAAGGCGCCGGTCGCCGGTATCGCGATGGGTCTGGTCTCCGACGACATAGAGGTTGACGGCGGCGGCACCGAGCGGCGCTTCGTCACCCTGACCGACATCCTGGGCGCCGAGGATGCTTTCGGCGACATGGACTTCAAATGCGCCGGCACCAAGGACTTCGTCACCGCGCTGCAGCTGGACACCAAACTCGACGGGATTCCGTCTCAGGTGCTGGCCGGTGCGCTCGAGCAGGCCAAAGACGCCCGGCTCACCATCTTGGAGGTGATGGCCGAGGCCATCGACGCACCCGACGAGATGAGCCCCTATGCGCCGCGGGTCACCACGATCAAGGTGCCGGTGGACAAGATCGGCGAGGTGATCGGCCCCAAGGGCAAGATCATCAACGCGATCACCGAGGAGACCGGCGCGCAGATCTCCATCGAGGACGACGGCACCGTGTTCGTCGGCGCCACCGATGGACCTTCGGCGCAGGCCGCGATCGACCGGATCAACGCGATCGCCAACCCCCAGCTGCCCAAGACCGGCGAGCGATTCCTCGGAACGGTGGTCAAGACCACCGACTTCGGTGCGTTCGTGTCGTTGCTGCCGGGCCGCGACGGGCTGGTGCACATCTCTAAACTCGGCAAGGGCAAACGGGTCGCGAAGGTCGAGGACGTGGTGAACGTCGGCGACAAGTTGCGCGTGGAAATCGCCGATATCGACAAGCGCGGCAAGATCTCGCTGGTGCTCGTGGACGAAGAAGCCGGAGAGTCCGGCGACGGTGACTCAGCCGCGCCCGCTCCGGAGACCGCGCCCGTCGATGCCGCGACGACCAGCAGTTAGCCCGGGGACGCAGCCGCTGCGACGTGGCCGGCACGGCGCCGAGCCGTCGTCGGCGTTCCGCCGCACCACCCTGCCCGGGGGATTGCGGGTCGTCACCGAATACCTGCCGGCGGTGCACTCCGCGTCGGTCGGGGTTTGGGTGGGCGTCGGATCGCGCGACGAGGGCGCGACCGTGGCCGGTGCCGCGCACTTCCTGGAGCACCTGCTTTTCAAGTCCACGCCGACGCGCACAGCTGTCGACATCGCGCAGGCGATGGATGCGGTTGGCGGTGAGCTGAACGCGTTCACCGCCAAGGAGCACACCTGCTACTACGCGCATGTGCTCGACAGCGATCTGGAGCTGGCCGTCGACCTGGTCGGCGACGTGGTGCTCAACGGGCGCTGCGCCACCGACGATGTCGAACTCGAGCGCGACGTTGTGCTCGAGGAGATCGCCATGCGCGACGACGACCCCGAAGACGCACTGGGCGACATGTTCCTGGCGGCACTGTTCGCTGACCACCCGGTGGGGCGTCCGGTAATCGGCAGTGTGCAATCGGTGTCGGCGATGACGCGCGCTCAACTGCATTCGTTTCACACACGGCGCTACACACCCGAGCGAATGGTCGTCGCCGTGGCCGGCAATGTCGACCATCATGACGTGGTGGCCTTGGTCCGCGAGCACTTCGGTCCGCGCTTAATCAGGGATCGGCGGCCGGTGCCGCCGCGTAAGGGCACCGGCCGGATCACCGGTCGCCCACGGTTGACCTTGGCCAACCGGAATGCCGAGCAGACCCACGTTTGTCTGGGAGTTCGCACGCCCGGTCGGCACTGGCAGCATCGCTGGGCGCTGTCGGTGCTCAACACCGCGCTCGGCGGTGGCTTGAGTTCCCGCCTGTTCCAACAGGTTCGGGAGTCTCGCGGGTTGGCGTACTCGGTTTACTCGTCGTTGGACATGTTCTCCGACAGCGGTGCGCTGTCGGTGTACGCCGCATGCCTGCCCGAGCGTTTCGGCGAAGTGGCGCGGGTGACCACCGAGGTGCTCGAGACGGTGGCACGCGACGGCATCACCGAGGCGGAGTGCCGGATCGCGAAGGGTTCGCTGCGCGGCGGGCTAGTGCTCGGCCTGGAGGACTCCAATTCGCGGATGAACCGCATCGGCCGCAGCGAACTCAACTACGCTGAGCACCGAAGTATCGACCGGACGCTGCAGGAGCTCGACGAGGTCACCGTGGACGAGGTTAACGCGACGGCCCGCCGCCTGCTGGGCAACCCGTACGGCGTGGCAGTTCTTGGCCCGCATCAGTCGAAAAGGTCTCTGCCGGGGCAGCTTCGGGCGATAGCAAGGTAGCGCGCCATGGTACTGGGGTTCTGGGATCTCGATGTGCCGATCGTGGGGGCGCCGATGGCGGGTGGCCCCGGTACCCCGGCGCTGGCGGCGGCCGTGTCGAATGCCGGCGGCTTCGGCTTCCTGGCCAGCGGCTACGTGACTGCGGAGCGTCTCGCGGACGACATCGCAGCCACCCGCGCCGCGACCACCGGCCCACTCGGCGTCAATCTGTTTGTGCCGCAACCCAGCGTCGCCGACGTCTATGCGCTGGACCACTACGCGGACGCGCTCGATGAGCTTGCCGAGCACTACGGGGTCGAGATCGGCTATCCCCGGTTCGGCGACGACGACGGCTTTCAGCAAAAGCTCGAGGTGGTGGCCGACCTCCGGCCCGAGATGGTGTCGTTCACCTTCGGTGCACCGTCACCAGATGTCTTGCGGTGGTTCGGCGCACTGGGAATGCTGCTCTTCATCACCGTGACGTCGGCCTACGAGGCCGGAGTGGCGCTGGCCGCCGGTGCGGACGGCCTGGTTGTCCAGGGCCCGAATGCCGGTGGGCACCGCGGCACCTTCGCGCCGGACATGGACCCTGGAACGGAGTCTCTGCACGAGTTGCTTGCGCGAATCCGCAGCGCCCACGATGTGCCGCTCATCGCAGCCGGCGGACTCGGCAGCACTGAGGATGTGGCCGCCGTAATGAACAGGGGAGCGGTGGCCGCCCAGATCGGCACCGGATTACTGCTGAGCGACGAAGCCGGCACCAACACCGCACACCGCGCCGCACTGCAGCATCCTGAGTTCGTCAAAACCGTTGTCACCCGGGCTTTCTCGGGCCGGTATGCGCGCGGTCTGGAGAACGACTTCACCCGGCTCTTCGACGACATAGCACCGCTGGGCTACCCCGAGGTCAACCAAATGACCTCGCCGATCCGGAAGGCCTCCGTCGCGTTGGAGGATCCGCACGGCACCAACCTATGGGCGGGAACGGCGTATCGGCAGGCTCGCACCGGGCCGGCGAAGGACATCGTCAAAACGCTCGGCGACGTCTAACGCACCGGTCAGATGCGCCGCTCCTCCTCATCGCTTCGCCCTGCGTCGTCGTCGGCGCGCTCACACGTCGGGCGTGCGCTGTGCCCACGGCTTGGCCATTTCCAGCTGGCTGGCCACCCGGAGTAGGACGTCCTCGCGGCCATACGCGGCCGCCAGCTGCACCCCGACCGGCAGCCCGGCCTCCGTCCACTCGACGGGCACGTTGATCGCGGGCTGGCCGCTCATGTTGAACTGCGGGGTGAACGGAATGAATTGGCCTGAGCGTTCCATGGCGTCCATCGGGTGAGCGGGGTTGTTGGCGATGGTGCCGAGCGGCAGCGGAAGCTCGGCCACCGTCGGCGTGAGCAACAGATCCCAGCCATCGGCCCACCAGGACTGCAGTGCGCGGCGGAAGTGGGTGATAGCCGCGAGCGCGAGCGCATAGTCGACGGCTTTGAGGTGCGTGGCGTACTCGGCCTGTATCCGGTTAGTGGGTTCGAATTCGTCCTCGGCGAGCGGCCGTCCGAGTTGTTCCTCGAACCGCCGGAGGCTGACGCCGATGTTCGTGCTCCATAGGGCGCCGAAGCGCAACATCAATGTGGTGTCCTCGAGCGCTGCCGGCCATGCTGGTTCGACCGTATGGCCGAACGATTCGAGCAACGTGGCAACCGACCGCGCGGCCGCAGTGCACTCAGGAGCGACGGCTCCGCCTTGCGGATGGTGGTCGAGCAGGCCGATGCGTAGCCGGCCCGGATCGGCACCAACCTCCCCGACATACGGGCGCAAGGGAGCGGGCGCGATGACGGTGTCGCCGATCCCGGGTCCCCAGACCGCGTCGAGCAGGGCTGCGGTGTCTCGCACCGTACGGCTCACGCAAAGCTCAACCGACAGCGCGGTTTCGTCGCG
Source organism: Mycobacterium sp. (assembly GCF_035314665.1). Lineage (GTDB taxonomy): Bacteria > Actinomycetota > Actinomycetes > Mycobacteriales > Mycobacteriaceae > Mycobacterium. The sequence continues at coordinate 21,546 of NZ_DATFZD010000414.1, forward strand.
GATCGGACCCAGGCTGATCCGGCCCTGGCTGGGCTTCAGGCCAACGAGCCCGCAACACGACGCGGGAATTCGGATCGAGCCGCCGCCATCGCTGGCGTGCGCGAACGGGACCATGCCACTGGCGACCGCGGCGGCTGCGCCACCGCTGGATCCGCCCGGCGAACGACTGACGTCCCAGGGATTGTGAGTCGCGCCCCAAGCGAGCGGCTCGGTGGTCGGCACGCTTCCGAGTTCGGGACTGTTGGTCCGGCCGGCGATCACCAAACCGGCGTCACGGTAGCGGCTCACCAATGTGGTGTCGGCCTCCGAGATCACCTTCTCGTTTTTGAATGCGATGTTGCCGTTGCTGATCCGCTGACCGGCATAACCGGCGAACAGGTCCTTGATGAGGAACGGCACGCCACGGAACGGACCGTCCGGCAGCTCCGCCCGTGCTGTGTCCCGGGCGTGATCGAACCAGCGGATGACCACTGCGTTGAGCACCGGGTCGATGCGCTCGATGCGCTCGATCGCCGCTTCGAGCAACTCGAGCGGCGTCACGTCACCTTTTTTCACCAACGCGGCCTGGTCGACCGCATCCATCCAGCGGGTGTCATCGGCGAGTGAGGTCACGCGGCTTGTGTAGCACGAGTCAGGCCAGCACGTCCGCGGGTTCGGTGAATGGCAGCCCCAGGTCCGCGGCCACGCGCTGGGACAGCAGCGCTCCATCGTGCGTCGAAAGTCCTTTGACGAGTGCAGGGTTCGACCGGCAGGCCGCTTGCCAGCCGCGGTCGGCGAGCTCGATCACGTAGGGCATGGTCGCGTTGGTCAATGCGAAGGTCGACGTCTTCGGCGCCGAAGCGGGCATGTTCGCCACGCAGTAGAACAACGTGTCGTAGACGGCGAACGTCGGGTCGTCGTGCGTGGTCGGATGTGAGTCCTCGAAGCAGCCGCCTTGGTCGATGGCGATGTCGACCAGCACCGCGCCTGGTTTCATGTGCGCGACAAGCAAATTCGACACCAATTTGGGCGCCTTGGCACCCGGCAGCAGCACAGCGCCGATGACCAGGTCGGCGCGTTTCACGGCTTCGTCGAGCTCGAACGCGGTCGAGTAGCGGGTCTGCACCCGCCCGCCGAACGCGGTGTCGAGCTCGCGCAGCCTGTTGATGTTGACGTCGAGCACCGTGACCATTGCGCCCATCCCGTCGGCGACCCGGGCGGCGTTGCAGCCGGCGGTGCCGCCGCCGATCACGACGACTTTGGCCGGCTCGACGCCGGGCACGCCGCCCATCAGCACGCCGCGTCCGCCATGGGTGCGCATCAGGTGATAGGCACCGACCTGGGCCGACAGCCGCCCGGCGACCTCGCTCATGGGCGCCAGGAGGGGCAACGCGCCGTCGGCGGTCTGCACGGTCTCGTAGGCGATCGATGTGGTGGCCGATGCCAGCAGCGCGTCGGTGCAGGCCCGGGAGGCGGCCAAGTGCAGGTAGGTGAACAGGGTTTGCCCGCGCCGCATTCGGCCGTACTCGATAGGTTGCGGCTCCTTGACCTTGAGCACCAGATCGGCCTCGGCCCACGCTTCGTCCGCGGTGGCGACCAGTTGCGCGCCCGCGGCCTTGAAATCGCTGTCGGCGATTGCTGAGCCTTCGCCGGCGCCGGCCTGGATCACGACCTCGTGGCCGCGACGGGTCAGCTCCGCGACGCCGGACGGGGTGACGGCCACTCGGAACTCGTTGTTCTTGGTCTCGGTGGGGATTCCAACGTGCATGCCTCAATTGTGAAGAAACGTCGAAGATCATTCAAAGACCCCGAAGGCACGGCTGTAGAATTCTTCTATGCCCGTAGAAACGACGGAAAGCTCGGTCACCGCGGGGGCCGCGCCGAAGGATCTTCGATCTGCCGGTCTCGACCATGTGGACCGCAGGATCTTGAGCCTGCTGCACGCGGACGCGCGCATCACCAATAGCGCGCTGGCCGCGGAACTCGACATCGCCGCGTCGACCTGTCACGGCCGGGTCCGTAGGTTGCTGGACTTGGGCGTCATTCGGGGCTTCTACGCCGACATCGACCCCGTTGCGGTCGGATTGCCGCTGCAGGCGATGATCTCGGTCAGCCTGCAATCCCACGCCCGCGGCAAGATCCGCGACTTCATCCAGCAGATTCGTCGCAGACCCCAGGTGATGGATGTCTACTTCCTGGCCGGGGCTGACGATTTCATCCTGCACGTCGCCGCGCGTGACACCGAGGACCTGCGCTCTTTCGTCGTCGAAAACCTCAACGCCCACGCCGACGTCGCGGGCACCCAGACGTCGCTGATCTTCGAACACCTGCGCGGGGCGGCGCCCATCTGAGCGCCCGGGGATTCCCGATACCGGGGGTACCGGTTATGCTGCTTGCAATACGGGTTTTAGACATTAGGCTCGATTTGTAAAGCTGCGCTGAAGGCAGGGATGCACGATGTTCACGGTCAACGACGACGCTGTCGGTCCTCATCTGCCACGTCGCGGGGATGCGGCCGATCACGAACGACTGGTTCTCGAGGCGCGCGACGTCGACTTCGACTGGACGAAGCTGCCGCTGCACTACGTGCCGGGTGAACCGTTCACCACCCACGTTCTCAATGTCTTGCACCTGCTGCTGCCGGCCGGCGAAGAGTTCTTCGTCGACGTGTTCAAGAAGACTTTGCCGCTGATCAAGGACGACCAACTGCGGCTCGATGTGCAGGGGTTCATCGGCCAAGAGGCGATGCATTCTCAAGCGCATTCCGGTGTGCTGGACTACTTCGCGGCCAACAACGTCGACGTGACGCCGTACACCGACCAGATCGCCTGGCTGTTCGGAAAGCTGATGGGCGACCGGCCCCGGTGGAGTCTGCGGCGACGGCACAGCTGGTTGCTCGAGCAGGTGGCGATCGTCGCGGCAGTCGAGCATTACACCGCGATTCTGGGAGAGTGGATTCTGGACACCCCGCAGCACGACGCGATCGGCACCGACCCGGTGATGCTGGACATGCTTCGCTGGCACGGTGCCGAGGAAGTCGAGCACAAGGCCGTCGCCTTTGACGTGATGAAGCATCTACGGGCCGGGTACTGGCGACAGGTGCGCACGCAGCTGGTGGTCACCCCGATGATGTTGCTGATGTGGGTGCGCGGGGTTCGATTCATGTACTCGGTCGACCGGCAACTGTCGCCTGGAACCAAACCGCGCTGGCGGTATTACTTCAACGCGGCGCGACGGGGCTTGGTGCCTGGTCCGCTGCGGTTCGTCCGGGTGATCGGCGCTTACTACAAGCCGAATTTCCATCCGTCACAGCTGGGCGGGGTCGAGCGGGCGGTCGACTACCTTGCCATCTCGCCCGCCGCCCGCGCGTCCCACTGAGCCACGAGGAATTGATGACCACGGTTTCGACTGCTAGTTCTGTCATTCCTACCCGCACCTCCGTGACCGCGTCCGACGGCGTCACGTTGGCTGTGCACGCCTACACGGAGATCGACCCGCAGCGGCCGACCGTTTTAGCGATTCACGGTTATCCAGATAACCACCACCTGTGGGATGGGGTGGCCGCGCACCTCGCGGGCCGATACAACTTCGTGGCGTACGACGTGCGTGGAGCCGGCGAATCGGAGCGCCCGCCGAGCAGGTCGGGTTACCGCTTCCCCCAACTGATCTCCGATGTCGGTGCGGTGATCGACAGTCTGGGTGTCGGGCAGGTGCACTTGCTGGCCCACGACTGGGGGTCGATTCAGGGCTGGGCCGCCGTCACCGACGACGCGGTGATGAGCAAGGTCGCGTCGTTCACGTCGATCTCGGGGCCGCACTTGAATTACGCGGGCAAGTTCCTGCGGTCACCGCGCACTCCGCGTGGCGTCTTCGATGTGGTCCGGCAGTTCATGGCGTCGGGATACATCTGGTTCTTTCTGTGCCCCGGTCTGCCGGAGTTGATGATTCGGTCCGGATTAGGCGTGAAAGTCATTGATGCGTTTGCGTGTATCGGCAACTCGAGCACCCGGACCCAATCTCCGGCGGCGGTACGGTCCACCGGCGACTACGTCAACGGCCTCAACCTGTACCGGGCCAACATGCCCGCGCCGTTTCTCGCCCCCGGCGCGCAACTGCCCGAGACCAATGTTCCGGTCCAGGTGTTGGTGCCGCGCATGGATATCTTCGTCACACCCGCGCTGCAGCGGTTTACCGGCTCAATCCCGTTGGGCAGCAGGGTAGTTCCGATCGAAGGCGGCCATTGGGTGGTGACCGCGCGTCCCGACGTCGTCGCCAGGTTGGCCGGAGAATGGATCGATCGAGTTGCCGGCGGCGTGGCGTCGCCGAGCACATCCGTCGTGGGCACCGGACGGCGTGACGTGCGGGGCAAGCTCGCTCTGGTCACCGGAGCGGGCGCCGGCATAGGCCGGGCCACCGCGGTCGAGCTGGCCCGGAAAGGTGCCCGCACCGTTGTGATCGTCGACCGTGACCTCGCCGCGGCAGAAGAGACTGCGGCAGCCGTCCGCGACATCGGTGCCGATGCGGCGGTCTACCGGGCCGACGTCGGCGACGAAGCGGCGATGAATCAGCTTGCCGCACAAGTCAACGACGAGCACGGTGTGGTGGACATCCTGGTGAACAACGCCGGCATCGGGATGGCGGGCCGGTTCCTGGAGACGACGCCGGCACATTGGGACAACATCTTGGCGGTGAACCTGCGCGGCGTGCTCAACGGAAGCCGGGTGTTCGGCACGCAGATGGTCGACCGTGGCCAAGGCGGCACCATCATCAATGTGTCGTCGGCCGCGGCGTTTCTGCCGTCGAAGTCGATGATCGCCTACGGCACAACCAAAGCCGCGGTGCTGGCGTTCAGCGAGTCACTGCGCGCCGACCTGGCCGACGAAGGCATCACGGTCACGGCGGTGTGCCCGGGGTTCGTCAACACGAATATCGCCAAAAGCACCGTCTACGCCGGGATGTCGGCCGATCAGCAGGATCGTGCCCGACAGAAGGCCGACGCCGCTTACCGGCGTCGCAACTACACACCGGAAGCCACCGCCAAGGCGATCGTCAAAGCCGTCAAGACGGGCCCGCCGGTATTGCCGATCGCGGCCGAATCCAGAGTCGGCTACGCGATGCGCCGCATCAGTCCCTCGCTGGTCCGTCTGCTTGCGCGCTACGACCTCCGGAAACAATAGCGGCGCTGTGACGCGATCGACCTGGGCTAGCAGGCCCGCCGACATCTACGGTCGCCGTAAGCGAGACCGGCTGTACACGGTGTTGTGGGGCATCGGCACGGTGCTCGGCGGGTTCGCCTCGGTGACTCGGTGGAAGCCGTCGCGGGTTGTGCCGGTGCAGCGGACGCACACCGCCGTCGTCACCAAGCGTGAGCTTCTCACGCCGGATGTGGTCGCGTTGACCCTGGCCGACGCGAGTGGCGGATTGCTGCCATCGTGGACGCCCGGCGGGCATATCGACGTCCAGCTGCCGTCCGGCCGGCGTCGCCAGTACTCGCTGTGCGGTCCGCTCGGCCGGCGGGTCGACTACCGCATTGTGGTGCGCCGGATCGCCGACGGCGGCGGCGGTTCGATCGAGATGCACGATGTATTCGACGTCGGCGACTCGCTGGTGTTCGAAGGTCCCCGTAACGCGTTCTATCGCGGCGCCGCCGAACGTGAGGTCTTATTTGTGATCGGCGGCATCGGAGTGACCCCCGTCCTGCCGATGATGCATGCAGCTCAGCAACGCGGAATCAACTGGCGTGCAGTCTATGCCGGCAGCAGTCGCGAATACATGCCGCTGCTGGACGAGGTGGTGGCCGTGGCTCCCGAGCGGGTCACCGTGTGGGCCGACGACGAGCGCGGCGGATTCGCTACTGTCGACGATTTGCTTGTCGATGCGGGTCCGACGACTGCGGTGTACGTCTGCGGGCCGACGGCGATGCTGGAATCGGTGCGCATCGCCCGCGACGAATACGCCAACGCGCCGTTGCACTACGAGCGGTTCAGCCCACCTCCGGTCGTCGATGGCATCCCGTTCGAGCTGGAGCTTGCGCGGTCCCGGCGGGTCCTCGGCGTTCCAGCCAACCGGTCGGCACTCGATGTCATGCTCGACGACGATCCGACGACGGCATACTCCTGCCGGCAAGGGTTCTGCGGGACCTGCAAGGTGAAAGTTCTTGGCGGGCAGGTCGATCACCGCGGTCGTACCGCGGAGGACGGCGGCGAGATGCTGGTGTGCGTCTCGCGTGCTAGCGGCGGTCGTGTGGTGATCGACGCCTGACGAGGCGTTCCGGATGGTGATAATCGTTGGTCCTGGCCTGACCGTGGTCGAGGTGCGGCGGCGGGATCCACTGGGTTTGGCCATTGGCGAGTTTGACTGTCCGCCAGCCTTTATCGACTAGCGTGTGGTCGGGTTTGCAGCCGAGGGTCAACTTGTCGATATCGGTCCGGCCGCCCCGGGCCCAGTCGTCGACATGGTGGATCTCCGTCCAGTATCCCGGTACATCGCAGCCCGGCGCCGTACAGCCGCGGTCCTTCGCGTAGAACACAACCCGCTGGTCCGCCGAGGCGATGCGTCGGGAGCGGCCCAAATACAACGGGCGGCTGTCGTGTTCATCGAACACCGCCAGGTAGTGGCAGGCGTGGCCCGCCATCCGAATCAGGTCGCGGATGGGCAACAGTGTCCCGCCGCCGGTGACCGCCTGTCCGGCAGCTGCGGCGAGTTCCTGCAGCGTGGTCGACACGATAACCGTGACCGGCAATCCGTTGTGCACTCCGAGTTTCGGGTCGCCCAACTGGCCGCGGACCAACGCGTTTAACGGATATGAGTGAGCAGGAAGAACTGGGGGCCTCGCCCCCTCGACGCGAGGCCCCCAGAGGCTACGACAGCCAGCGGAGTGGCGACAAGGGCTGCCAGCGCCGCGCCCACGCCAGGTCGGCGGCCACCGTCTCGGTCATGGGCGCGATGGCCGCGCTTGTTTCCTCAGCAGCGGGACCGGCCATCGTTTCGTCGCTGTCGATCAATTCATCAGCCACCACAATTCCTCCTCCAAGTCTCGAAGCTGCGCACGCAGCTCTGCGTTTTCACGTTCGAGCTGCGTCACGCGGTCGCGCATGACCTCCATCCCATCGGGGGCGAGTGGCATTCGAGTCGATGACTGAGACATGTCTCACAAAGTAGACACACAGACGCGTTCCTGACAAGTTAGCTCTCATTTATGAGACTAATATTTACGCCGCGCGATGTATCTATGCAGGCCAGCGGCATTTGAACCAGTCTCGGGATTGGTATAGCCTCTGCAGCATGTCACCACGCAAAGATGGGAACGGAAGACCACTGGAAAGCCTCTTGGCGTACGTGCTCGATGATGTCGGCGCACAGGACATCCAGCGGGCACTCGGGATCTCGGCCGCCACCTACTACCGGCGCAAGCAGCAGGAAGACTACCCCAGCGCCGACGAGCTGCTCCTGATCGCTCACTACTTTGGCATGAACCCCGTCAGCCTGTTGCTGAGCTTCGGACTAATCGACAAGGACGACACCCCGGCAGCGGGGCCGGTGGTCCCGCCTTTAGCGGTGATCACGAAGCGAGAGGTGAAGCCCCGTAAGAAGACGCCGGGACTGCGCGGCTCCTCAAGGTTCTAGGAAACGACTGATGCCCACCTATTGCACTCTGGTTGCCGTCGCCGTCGTTGCGACGGCAGGGAGCGTCTGGACCCGTCGCTACACCCTGCCCTCGAACTTCGACCGCCCCATCACACTCAGCCTGATAATGCAGTGCCTCGCGCTGTGGCTGATGGCCCCTTTCAGCGAGAGGTACGTCGGCACGGTGTTGCACGCCATCACCGGGCGCTGGAACGTGGGCGACCTGATCGGCAATATTTTCCTAATCGTCGCTGTCATAACAAGTTTCATGGGGGTTGCGTTCAGGCTCGCCGACGAGAACGAGGTGCGGGCGATTGTCTTTCAGCGGGTACTGCCCGCCGCCGAAGTCGCTATCGCGCTGATGCTCATGTTCTTCTGGCAGTCCAGTTGGCCCAAGTC
>NZ_DATFZD010000415.1:0-15205 GCF_035314665.1 Mycobacterium sp.
GCGATCGCGAGCCAGCACGGATTCCGGTGCCGTCGATAGTTCTGTTGGGCGCTGCGGCGCTGGCGGTCAGCGTGGCGTCTCTGCCGCGTAACTTCATTGCGACTGCCGGCCTGCTGATCGTCGGCGCCGTGCTGGTGGGCATGTTTCTGGTCGTCGACCGGCGGATGGACACGGCGGTGCTACCCGCCAGCGTCTTCGGGTTTGGCCCGTTGAAGTGGGTCTATCTGACCCTGGGGCTGCTGGTCGCCGCGACCAAGGTGGACCTGTATGTCCCGTTGTTCGGTCAGCGGTTGGCCCATTTGGGGCCGATGATGGCCGGGTTGTTGGGCGCCGCCTTATCGATCGGTTGGACGATCAGCGGACTGGGCAGCGGCTCACTGAACAGAGCACGCACGATCGTGGGTGTAGTGATCACGGCACCATTGGTGATGGCAGTCGGCCTGGCGATGGCCGGAGTCAGCCATATCCAAGGCGCACCGGTCGGCGTTGTCATCTTGTGCGCGACGGCGTTGCTCGCCGTTGGGGTCGGCATCGGCGCGGCCTACCCGCATTTGTCGGAGTGGGCGATGACCCACATCGACGACCCCGCTGAGGGCGGCGCGGCCGCTACCGCGATCAACTCGGTGCAATTGATTTTCGGCGCGTTCGGAGCGGGGCTGGCCGGCGTCGTGGTGAACATCTCCGACGGCGGAGGTGTGGGGGCTGCTCGCTCGGCGTTTACCGTGTTCGCCGTGCTGGCGCTCACCGCCACGGCCACCGCCTTTCGCGCCGGCCGACGGCAGCTCGCCCTTTAACTTCCAGCTACTGGCGCAGCGGCGCCGGGCTCCACAGGCCGCTTCGTGTTGCCGAGCCGAGGTCGAGGCGCGCGGGCTGAGCATTGGTGTAGTACGGCGTCAATTGCTGCAGGGCACCCCAGTCGCGGGACCAGTCGTCTTTCAGATAGGTCGAGACCGTGTTCGCGCGCACCAGCAATTCGGTGATCCCCAGCGGCCCGCCACCGTTTTTGTCCATCACCGGCGAGTTGGCCTCGGCGCCGAATCGATCGGGCAGGATCCGCCACTTGGGCACCTCGACCACACCGTTTTGATGCCCGAAGGGACGCTGGCAGGGGAAGGCCAGACCGACCAGCCAATCCAGCAGCACCGGATCGGTCGAGCCGACGACCTCCTGCAGCGTGCGCAGCCGTGGGATCCGCGGCGGGGTGACCGCGATCCAGTGCTGCGGCGCAAGGTCGTCGTCGTTGGCAATGACGCGCACCTGGGTGGCGTCCGGCGGCAACGCGGACAGCGGCGCCCGCAAGTTGCGCCATGCCGGCGAAGCTCCAACGTCAGCGAGTCCCGTTTCGCCGCCGGGGTGATTGGCGGCGGCTTGTTGGTCGGTGGCCCATTGGATCTTCACCTCGCCGAAGTTGAACCGGCCGGCCGCCGACACCACTAGCAGCGGTCTGGACTCGCTGCGGGATGGCAGGCGGTACCAGGCCGACCGCAGCCGGGCCGGCACCTGCACCCCGGACCGCCAACTGCCCAGCACCGGCGTGCGCGCCGGGTCGAGGTTGTAGGGCAGCCGGGCGCTCGAGCCGTTGATGCCGGGCGCGGCGGTCGTGCCGCCCTCGGTGCCCGCTTCGCTGTTGGTGATGGTCTCGTCGTCGTTGACAAAACTGCGGTCGCCCGGGCGTTCCATCACCGGGTCGGCCGACACGTCTGCGGGAATGCCATTGGCAGCGAACCCGTCCGAAAGGCCGGCGCCCAGCGCGTCTTTCACCGGCTCCCCGATTGGGGACAGCATGCCGGCGTTAGGGTCCTGCTCGACGAGCACGTCAGTGGCCAGGCCGCAGACCTTGCCGGTCAGTGCCTGCAGGTTGGAGCGGCCGACCGACCACGCCGGGTATTGGCCGGTCATCCCCAGCGTGAGCGACAGTACCTCGCCGAAGACCAGTGCCCACGCGGCAATACCCAACGGAGACTGGATGATTCGGGATAACCACGATCCAGTGGGCGGCCTCGCATCGGCACCGTTGTTGACGAAGTGGAACCAGGCAGCCACCAGTAGCACCAGTATCGTCAGGCCCAGCAGCAAAGTGGTGAACCCAAAGTGCCACTCCGGGAGCGCATTTGACCACGGCACGCCGAAGTTAGAGACGTACCACCAACCGTTCACGCTGGCGAATGACAGGGCCACCACGAACAACACCACCGCGGCGAACATGGTGCGGTTGCGTCGCGAGTGCATCGCCGCCGCGGCTACCGCGACGGCAGCCAACGCCCCGAGTGGGCCGGCCAGACCGGCGAACACCCCGAAGTGGTGTGTCCATTTGGTGGGCGTGAACATCATCGCGATGAAGGAGATGATCGTGATGCCTATGATGCGACGGCTGGGTCCCACGGCGGTGCCTGGAATTCGGCCCTTGCGCAACGACATTGCCACCGACACCGCGAGTGCGACCAGCAACGCCAGCACGGCGAACCGACGCGCGACCGAGCCGTCGGGGCTGGCCATGAACAGCCGTTCGTAGCGGATGTGCTCGTCGAACCAGCTCAGGCTGGGGCCGACCGCCGACTTGAGCAGGTTGGCCTGGACTTCGCCGACGAAGGTCTGGTCCCGGAAGATCAGGATCACCGTGACCGTCGCCGCCGCCAGGATCGGCGCGAGCAGCGGGAGCAGGCCGAACCGTCTGGTACGGCGGTGCAGGATGGTGCGTAGCGGGCCGATCGCCACCAGCAGCGCGCCGATCGAAGCGATACCGGTCGGCCCGGAGAACAGTGTCAGCGCGCCGATGATGCAGGCGATCGCGACCGGCAGCAGCCGACTGGTCGCCACGGCACGTTCGACCGAACACCAGGTCAGCAGGATGCCCACGGCGATGATCGGCTCTGGCCGGAGACCGTTGTTCAACGGCAGCCAGAACGCGAGGAACATGCCCGCCGCCGTCCAGGCCGCCGCTCTGTTGGTCTTGACGGCATGCCCGAGTCGCGGGATGACTTCCCTGCTGATCACCCACCAGCAGGCCAGTGCCATCAGCAGGGTGGGCAACCGCATCCAGATGCTGGCGGTGGTGACATGAGCCCACAGCGCCAGCAGGTCGTAGTACCAGCCGAACGGCGCCTCGGGGGTGCCGAACCAGCGGTAGTAGTTGGCCATGTAGCCGGCGTGCTCGGACACCCGGGCCATGGTCAGGATGTAGCCGTCGTCGGAGGTGTTGGCGCCGACGAAATGCCACCACACCAGCACCAGCGTGACCAGCGCGTCGAGCCCGCTGACCGACCACCAGCGCGGCGGCAGGAAGCGGCGGTGCCGAGTCCCGTCGGCGGTATCCAGGACGTGCAGCGCGATCAGCGCCACGATCGTCGACGCCACCCCGAGGACCATCGCGGCCATCTTCAGCGGGGTGGGCGAGCTGCTGTAGCGGCTGTCGACGGTGGCCGAGAAGGTCAGGCCCGGCGGGGCCGGCCCGCTCAGGTCGGTGAAGACTCCGACGATCTGCGGGCGGAAGTCGTATCCGCTGCGCTCGTCATGTAATGGTGCGCCGGGATGCTCGGCATTGGGCCCCTGCTTCAGCCCGACGAACTCGCCGATCACCCTGTCGGCGTGCGCGGTGAAGACCAACTTCTGGCAAGCGCCGCTGAGTACCTGGTTCATCGGCGCGACGACCAGCGGGACGTTGCGCACGACGAGCACCAGGTCGTCGTTGGCGCGTTCGATCAGCAGGCCGCGGTCCACGGCCTTGGGTGCCTGTTTGGGCACCGTGGACAACAGCACCGTCTTGCCGGAGTTGCCTGATCCGGCCAGTCCGGCGGCGGCCTGGCACGGAATGCTGATATTGAGGTCGGTGGCCACGTAGCCGATCAGCGGTGCTGCAACGCTTCCGAGCACGCCGTCTTGCGGCCAGTTCAGTTGGGCGGTGGTCTGTTTGACCGGCAGCAGCGGGGTGGCGATTGCCAGTAGGGCGCCGAGCAGGCCGGCGACGACGGCCACCACCCGGGCGATCCGGTAGTTGGCTTCCCCGTCAGTCGGTGCGCGCCGCTGCGCCTCATCGATTCGCTCGTCGACCGCAGAGGTCATGCGCCGCTGCTGCGCATCACTTCGCTCTGCATCGTCGACGGCGCGGCCCACGGGGGTAGATGGTAGTTGCCCGACATGTTCAGTTTCTGACGCCATCAGGGGTGCGACCCGGGCTTGCGGACCGCCAACACGAACGGGCCGATGGTGGTGACGGTGAACCGCGGGTCGGCGAACAGAGCGGCGTTGAAGTCCACCGTGTAGCGCCGGACGTTGGGCTGGTTGGGGTAGACGTCTTCGGCCAGCCGCAGCGTGTAGCTGCTTGTCGCGCCGGCCGAGCCGCCGTGGCGCATCAGGAACACCGTCGGCGGCGCCCACGGCAGTGTGTCCAGCGCCTGGATGAACTGATCGGGAGCCTTTAGTTTCGACCAGCTTTTGATTGCGGCCGCCCGCTTGTCGAACTGCGCCAGCGGGTTGGCGTAGTGCGACGTCAGTCCTTGAAAGCCCCAATAGGGGTAGTAGGACAAGAAGCTGTAGTCGGCGGTCAGCACCACGGTCTCGTCGCGGGGCTTCCCGGTCGCCCGGGTGATCGCAGCGTCGATCGCCGGGTAGAACTTCTCGGAACCGGGCGGACGGCGGTCACCGCGCTGGCCATGGCCGTCGGTGTCGGTATAGGCGATGGTGAGGTCCGGTCGCAGCACGTCGGGGATGTCTTGGCTGAACGCGATCGCTCCGGCCAGCCCGATCGCAACCGCCACCGGTAGCACGCCGCGGCCCCAGGCGTGCTCTCGTCCGCGTGCGGCCAGGGCGAGGGTGACTTCGATGAAGCCGAAGACGCCGGCGGTGGCCAGCAACACCGTGAGTGTCGGCTGCAGCCTAAACGACAACAGCGTGGTGCGCGCCAGCGTGGCGAGCATCGACAGCAGTGACCACAGATAGACCGCGAGCACCCCGACGGCCAGGCCGGCCGCGCGCACCGACGAGCGGGCCCGGACCACCAGCCAAAGCGTGCCGAGCATGCACAGCGCGCCGAGCAGGGTGAACTTGAGCATCGGGAAGGTCAGCTCGGCGCCGTCTGCGGGCAGGTAGTGGTAGGCGCTGCCGGTGTTGCTGACCGGGTCATGGGCCGCGCGCAGCAGGAACGGCAGCCAGGTGCTCGCCGCGATGGCCACCGCGATGACGCCGATCACGGCCAGCCGGCCCAGCGGATCCAACGCCGCCCTGATTCCCTGGTGCCAGCGGGACGCCGTCAGCACCAACGCCATCAGCACCACGGTGAATGCGCTGTAGGCCAGCAGCAGGGTATAGAAGGTCGCCGCGACGCCGAGAAAGACGCCGGCCCCGATCACCGCGGCCCACCCGCCCGATCGGGTCCCGCCGCGCAGGCCCGACCAGGTCAGGATCAGCACCGGTGGCAGCAGCACGGTGATCATCGCGGAGTACGGCTCCGGGGAGCCGTAAGCGAGCGTCACTGCGGCCGTCGCCGTGGTGACCAGCAGCGCGTACTCGAAACGGATCATCCGCGACCACAACACCAGCGCCACCGCGACCGCGATCGTGATCGAGGTGATTGCCCACGGCTTGTACATCTCCCAACCCGATGTAGCGGTCAATGCCGCGATGCGCCCGCCGAGCCAGAACCAGCCCGGCGGGTAGAACGGCGGCAGCCCGAGATAGGTCATGTCGTGCAGGGCGGCGCTGATGGTGAGCCGGGTCAGGTATTCGGTGCGGAACTGCTGGTCGACGGAGATACCGAACAGGTAGAGCTTGGTGGCACCCAGCGGCATGGCGAGTGTGACCACCGTGAACGCGGAGAGGAACACCAGGCCGGCTACTTGGGCGAGCCACCGTAACCGGCCATGCCACCACAGCCAGCCGGCGAGGAGCAATCCGACGATGCAACCGACCTGGCCGACCGTGGTCAGCGCGTGCAGCTGATTCGACGACGGGTAAGCGGGCCATTCCACCCGTGCGATGGCGATCAGCGAGATCACCGAAATCACCGCGGCAATCGCGATCGCGAATGCCATGTGGCCGACAGTGGCCAGCGCGTTTCGCATCTAGATGGGCAACTTGCGGAAGATCGGCCGCGGGATGTGTCGCAGCACCATCATCATGTAGCGGAAGGTGCCTGGCGCCCAGACGAGTTCCTTGCCCCTGGCCGACGCGGTCACCGCCAAGTTGGCGACGTACTCCTTGTCGACGGTCAGCGGCGCTTCCTTGGTGCCAGCCGCCTTCCAGTGCGCGATCGTCGTCGACGTACGAACCTGGCCGGGCCGGATTACCAGAACGCGAACTCCGAACTCGCGCAGTGCTTCTCCCAGTCCGAGGTAGAAGCCGTCGAGGCCGGCCTTGGTCGATCCGTATACGAAATTGGAGCGCCGTACCCGCTCACCGGCCACCGAGCTCATCGCGATGATCTGCCCGAAGCCCTGAGCACGCATCTTCTCGCCGAGCAGCACTCCCACCGAAACCGCTGCGGTGTAGTTGATTTCGGCGATCTGAACGGCCTTACGCTGGTTCTGCCACAACTCCTCGGCATCGCCGAGCAACCCGAACGCGACGATCGCCACGTCGACGTCACCGCCCGCGAAGGCCTGGTCGATCACCGCGGGATGCTTGTCGCTCTCGGTGCCGTCGAAGTCGATCCACTTGACCGACTTGGCGCCCGCTGCTGTCATCGCGGCGATGGCATCATCCTTGCGGGGATGATCGGGCAGGTCCGCCAGCAGGATCCGTGCGTGCGCGTTTTGCAGGTAGCGCTCGCAGATCGCCAGCCCGATCTCGGAGGTGCCGCCTAGCAGCAGGATGGTCTGCGGATTACCCACGGCGTCGAGCACCATCTAAAGCAGCTCCAAACGTCGGGCCATGTCCGAGGCGAAGACGCGCAAGGGATCGACCTTGCGCCGCACCGCGATCCATTCGTCGATGCGGGGATACATGGCGTGGAAGGTGTCCGCGGTGGTGCGGTTGTCTTTGCCGGTGTAGAGCCGGCCGCCGAACTCCAGCACTCTGCGGTCGAGTTCGTTGAGAAACTCGTTGAGCCCCGGCTTAATCGGAAAGTCGACGCAGACGTTCCAGCCCTTGATCGGGAAGCTCAGCGGCGCTTGGTTTCCCGGTCCGAACAGCTTGAACACGTTCAGGAACGAGTAGTGACCCGAGCGCTGGATGTCGTACATGATGCCCTTGAATTCGTCGACCGCTTCGGTGGGCACCACGAATTGGTATTGGCTGAAACCCGCCGAGCCGTACGCCCGGTTCCACTCGCCGACCATGTCCAGTGGGTGGTAGAACTGCGTCAGGTTCTGGGCCTTGCCGCGGTAAGACCCCGATTTGCGGTACCAGAGTTCGGTCGCCGCACCGAAGGTCACCTTGTTGGCTAGGCCGTTGGGAAAGATGTCCGGTGCGGTAAAGAACTGCGGCGCATCGAATTTCAATGGGTTGCGTTGCAGCTTTTCCGGCAATTGGTCAACCCTGGCCAATGAACCTCGGGAGACGACGGCACGCCCCAGCTTCGGCGGCGCGCTGATTGCGTCGAACCAGGCCGACGAGTAGGTGTAGTCGGCTTCGCTGCCGTCGCTGTGAAATGCGATGGTTTCGTCCAGCGTGTGGGTGACATCGCCGTCGGCGATGAAATACGCCGTCTCCGTCGGGGTCATCTCCACCGTTGCGCGCAGCACGATCCCGGTCAGCCCGTTACCGCCGACGGTTGCCCAGAACAGCTCGGCTTCCTCGCCGTCCGGGGTGAGGTGGCGGATCTGCCCGTCGGCAGTCAGCAGCTCCATCGACCGGACGTGGTTGCCGAAGCTGCCCGCGCTGTGGTGGTTCTTGCCGTGAATGTCGGACCCGATCGCGCCGCCGATGGTGACCTGTCGGGTGCCGGGCAGCACCGGCACCCACAGTCCGAATGGCAGCGCGGCCCGCATCAGCTGGTCGAGGTTGACCCCGGCGTCGAGGTCGGCCACGTGGGTGTCGGCGTCGATCGAATGAATCCGGTTCAGCGCCGTCATGTCGATGACCAGCCCGCCGCCGTTCTGCGCGTTGTCGCCGTAGGAGCGGCCCAGCCCGCGGGCGATGACGCCACGGCCCCCGGCGTCGGCGGCGTGGGCGACCGCCTTGGCGATCACCTCGGGGTCCGGTGTGGACAGCACCTGCGCCACCGAGGGCGCGGTGCGGCTCCAACCGGTCAGCCGTTGGGTAGGAAACCTAGATGACATCAGTCAAAGAGGGTACCGCCTGGCACGCTGTGGTCAGCGGACCCGCAGATCAACCGGGGTCAGCTGAGAGTCAGTATCGTCGCCTTAATGCGCAAAAATGCAGCGCTTTGACTAGTGAGCGAGCTCCACGCTTGAGCAAGACCAAACTGGCTGTGGTGGGGATCGCTGTTGGCCTGCTGATCGGCTTGCTGAGCTGGCCGATCAAGTACGTGTGCCCGAACGGCCCGTGCACTTCGGCGCCGGATGCCGACGGCTACGTTCACCGCTACTACGAGATTCAACCGTTCGGCGCATCGGTGATCGAATCCATCGTGGGCGACAGATGGCCGCTTCGTTACTCGGCGGGAGTCGAGAAGGACAGGGATCATTCCTGATCGCCGGCGTCAACTGTGCGTGAGCCTGAAGTAGCCGTAGAGGTGAACGTCCTCGCCGGTTGATGTCCGCAGGGTTGTCTTTGCGAGATCGGCAACCAGGATGGCGTCATCATTGAACTGTCGCCGAAGCCATCCTTCGTGTCGATACGAGCTGTAATAGCACATGTAATTGGAAGACCAACCGTCGCGATCCAAGCTATAGCCTGCCGATCCAAGATAGGGTTCGAGCTGGTGTCGCAGGGCGTCCCAGACGAATTCGACGTTCGTGGCAAGGAATCGCTCACCGACAACTCGGTAGCCGGGTTGTCCGGTTGAGGCGAGATCACGTAATCGCCGCTCGGCATCGGACCGTTGCGGTTCGGGTATGTCAGTGGTCGGTACCGCTGATGTGTATGAGGGAATGCTCTCGAGTGTCAGTGGGCGGGATGTCCGGTACTGCCAAAAGACATATCCGCCAGCAATTGCGACGACGATTCCGAGGACGATCGCCGTTATTCTGAGCACTTTCTTGTGCCTCATCCCAGAGAACCGATATTGACGTTGGACATGGGGTGGTTGCCTAAGGGGCCGCCGGGAAGATCACCGGTTGGCAATCCAGAGCCGATGAGGTCGCCGAGTCTCACAGTGACCAATGGCCCCGGCGTGTTGACTGGTGTATCAACATTTGTCTCCCAAGGGTTTCGCAGGGTTACTTGAGCATCGCTGCCGGTACCGGTGATACTTTCCACGACATACACGTGGCTTTTTTCCAGTGGAGCGCCGTTCGGGGTGGTGCTGACAGTCACCGGCTGATGGTTGGCCAACGCGCAGGCGATCGACTGGTCGATGTGCTGATTCGTCAACCAGACGTTTTGCGGGTTGATGTTGGTTCCTCGGTTACCCGTCAATGCCTCCATCGCATCTTGTGCATAGCCACCTTGGCCGATACCCGTCGAGTTGCTCAGTGCGTCGCCGAGGCTCTGGTTCGGGTACTTGGCCTTTGCGTAGGCCGATTCGAGGACACTCGGCCACAAAGCGGCGTTAGGTTGCCCATTGTCGAGCCAGCTTGCGCCGTTATGCGCAAGGTCGGTGTCGATGTCGTCCTGGGTGACAGCGATGTGCTTCCACTCGTGGCCATCCCAAAGGGTGACGTCGAAGTTTCCGGTCGCGTCGTCATAGTGAATTCGGTCCTTGATCCATTGCGGGTTGGCGTTCGCTATCGCACCCATAGTGGCGTCGAGGTAGCAGTCACCGATGGTCTTCTGATCCACGTCGGCTGCCGTCGGGTCGTGTGGATAGAGGTCCTTGTCCGTCCACCGATGCCACTTGGGGTCGCCGCCGGAATCCTCGGGTAACGGCCCGCCGGGACCTTGCTCGTCGAAGGTGAGGTTACCGACGTGCCCGACGGCAGTAGCGATACCCGCGCCGACCTGCTGATCGCGTGCGACGAGTTGGGCGGCGCCCCCGTAGATTTCGTCGGCGAACGATTCTGCTTGGGCTTGTAGCGCCGCCTGTTCCGCCGCGGTGCCGGCGGTTTGGCGACTGGCGACGGTGTAGTCGTCATAGACATCGAAGCCGGCGTCTTGGGCGGCCTCGACGATGTACTGGAGGCGACTCCGTGCCGCCGAAACATCGGATGCGCCTTGACGGGCGGTTCTGGCTCCTTCACGGAGGTCGTCAGCGACGTTGCCGACCCTGACTTTGTCGGCGTAGGCCCGCTCGGTCGCCGCGCCGAATGCTTCGCCTTCCCACCGGCTGGCTCGGATCTGTTGTTCGGCTTCGGCGAATGCACTATCCCATCGGTTGGCGGTGCGCTCCCAGTAGTCGGCGCCTTCCGTCAGATGCTCGGTGTCCCAGGACAACAACTCCGACAGGGTAGGCACCGCGGTGGCAGTCATTTACGCATCTGTCGCCACGGCGCTGAGCTTCAGCGCCGCGTGAGCTTCGGTCTCGTTGTAGCTAATGTCGGCGAAGGCGATATCCGTGCCGGTGGCCTGCATCCGCGTCGCCATCGCCGCTGTGGCTTGCCGGACGCCAGCGTGCCCGATCTTCATTGCCGCCGAGCTGGGCTGGCTTGACGGCCCCGGCGCAGGCGGTGCACCCTCCGCTATCTCACTGGCAAGGGCGTTGCATCTGGTGGCCACCGCCTGCAACCCGTCGCTAACACGCAGTCGCTCCACGCGGCGAAGTTTAGTTCGACCTCGACGGATGCCAATTCACCTTTCGTGGCAGCCGTTCAGCGCAGCCGGAAGATCACCGATCGCTGCACGATGAAGTTGATCACCGTGGCGGTGCCCTGCGCGATCACGAAAGCGGCGGGAATCCGCCACGGTTCGTTCGCGAACTGAAGATAGAAGAGGTAGTTGATGCCGACCTGCACGACATAGGTCAGCCCGTAGAGCACACAAACGGCGACGAACCGAACCCTGCTCGGCGGCGCCTGGAACGTCCAGCGGCGGTTGATCAGGTAAGCGGTCGTCGTGCCGGCGATAAAACTGATCGATTTAGCCACGTTGACCTGCAGGCCCAGCCGCAGCAACACGACGTAAAGGCCAAAGTCGACGACCGCCGACAAACCGCCGGTGACGATGAATCGCCACACCTGCGTCTTCAGCGGCAGCGGTGCACGCGCCGCGATCTCAGCCATCGGCCGAAGTTTACGGGGACTACTTCGGGTATTTGAGGTCAAGCACCTCGACCTGGTTTTCGCCTTGCGGCGTGGTGTAGGTGACGGTGTCGCCGGCTTTCCGCCCGGCCAGCGCCAGCCCCAACGGGCTGCCCGCGGTCAACGCCTCGTCTTCGCCGCCCGCAGGAGCCTCCTCGATGACGGAGATCACCTGCATCTTGACGACCGACCCGTCGGAAAACTTCAATGTCACCTTGGTGCCGAAGGGCAGCGTGTCGCTTCCGTTCGATGGCGACGGTCCGGTGCGCAGCAGCCGGTCCAACTCGATGATCCGCTCGTCCAGGCTGGCCAGTTCGTCGGCGCGCTGGATGGCATCGGCCGCATCGGCGTGATCGCTCACCGCGCCGCGGTCGCCACGGACCTCGGCCTCCAGTCGATCACGGCGTTCTTGTATCCGGGCCAACTCGGCGGCGATCCGCTCGCGTGCCTCCCCGGCAAGCCCAGAGGGCTCCGCTTTTCCGCTCACCTGTGTCGACCTGTCTTCTTGGGCGCGACGGCGGTTGCCATCGTTAAGTGCCAAGACTGTATTGCACTTAACCCGATTATTCATGCGTTCGCCGTGCGTTGTACGACGTTTCCCGCCACTGCGCAACCACTCTGATCGATCCCGCGTCGTGGTCGTCGCCACGCGCAAATTCAAATCGATACCCTAAGCAAAGATGTGATAGGGCTGAAAGACGCCTAGCTCTAGCTCAAGCGCGAAGGCCGGCCCATTCTCCATGCTTCCGATTTCCAGCAAAGCTTTCCGACGGCACTGCGCTTGTCTCAAACGACGGACTTACCCCCAGTATCACCACCATGACGGGTGACTATGCGTTCACGAACGGCACCGCCAACGGCACGACCACCGTTGGAGAAATTCTCGACAGCAATAACAGCGTGTCCATCGCCAACGACACAGGCTTCAACCCGACGACCTTTGAAGGTGGCTCGGCCGTCGATGTGGCCAACAATAGCTTCGCCTACGCCACCAACGCGGGCAGCGCTGCCAACGTCGAGGGTGGTGAGGTAGCCGGCGTCCCACTGAGTGGTGGGCCCGCGATCACCGACGGCTCGGACATAGTCGGTAACGGCAGCATCTTCGACGTCATGACGAGCAACACGTCCGCGATCGACGGCATCTCCGACGCCACCGCCCGCGGCACCACCCAGACCGCAACACGGCGGCCCTGGGCCGCGGTTTACGTTTGATGTCGCTCGCCTACACCCAGTAGGGAACGCGGGCGCGGTATTGGCGCATCGCGAAAGCCGCCATCAGCCAGCCCACGATCGTCAGCCCGACCACTACCGCCCAGTGCCGCAGCTCTTGGTGCGAGCCGAGCAGCGGGGCACGCACGATATCCAAGTAGTGCAGCAGCGGATTCAGCTCGACGATCTTCGACCACTGTCCGGCGCCCTGCTGCCGCAGCGTGTCATCGTTCCAGATGATCGGCGTCATGAAGAACAGCAACTGCACGATGGAAAACAACAGCGGGCCGATGTCGCGGAAGCGCGTCGCCAGAATGCCGAAACACAGCGACACCCAGACGCAGTTGAGCACGATCAGCCCCAGGGCCGGTATCACCGAAAGGTCCGCCCACGACCAGGGTTTCGGGTAGATGATCGCGATGACGATGTAGATGACGATGTTGTGCGCGAACAACAACATCTGCCGCCACACCAGCCGGTAAACATGCACGGACAGCGGCGTCGGCAATTGCTTGATCAAGCCCTCGTTGGCGACGAACACCTCGGCGCCCTCCAGGATCGAGGCGTTGATCAGATTCCAGATGATCAGGCCGAGCGTCACATAGGGCAGGTGCACCGACAGCTGGAGATGAAACAGCTTGGAGTACAGGCCACCCATCGCGACGGCCGTGGTGCCGGTCGCGATGGTGATCCAGAACGGGCCCAGCACCGAACGGCGGTACCGCTGCTTGATGTCCTGCCAGCCCAGGTGCAGCCACAACTCGCGGCGGCGATACCCGTCGGCCAGATCACCCCAGGCGCGGGTCATCGTCTTCGACTGTGTGGCGGCGTCGATGATAGTCATGAGTGCCGCTCCGGTCGCTCGAACTGCTCCCGACGCCCCAACCGGCGCAGCCGCAGCCACTCCAGCAGACCCTTCGGGTCACGACGAGACACCAGGAAAAACCAGCCGAACCGCAACCATTCCTGCAGCAGCAGCTTGCGCAGACCGGGCTGCGACATCAGGTAGCCGCGGTTGCGGTAGGTGTAGTACCGCTTGGTCGGGTCGTCGGGATATTGGGTGTGCATCCGCCCCGCAAGAATCGGCTTGAATTCGGCCGAGCCACACGGGTGCAGATAGACGGCGTTCAAGCAGGTTCCGAACGGCAGGCCGGCTCGGACCAGCCGACGATGCATCTCGACCTCGTCGCCACGGACGAACAGCCGCAGGTCGGGAACACCGATCGACTCGAACGTCGACGCTGCAAACAGCGCACCGTTGAACAGCGATGCGATACCCGGCAACAGTTCCTGGTCCTGCGCGGTTCGCAATTCGCTGACCAGCCTGCGCCAGACCAGGCCGCGCCGCAGCGGAAACGCCAGGCGTTGCGGGTCGTCGGCGTTGCACACCATCGGCGACACCTCGGCCAGCCGGTGCTTCTCGGCGCACGCCAGCAGCGTCGCCAGCACTTCGCTGTCTTGCGGGTGGCCGTCGTCGTCGGCCAGCCATACCCAATCGGCGCCGGCGGCCAGCGCATGAAGTATGCCGAGCGCGAAACCGCCTGCGCCGCCAAGGTTTCGGCGTGACGACAGATACGTCGTCGGGATGGGTTGAGCGCCAACCAGTTCGCGAACGCGGTCCTCATCGCCGTTGTCGACCACGATCAGCTGGTCGGGCAGCCGGCTCTGGGTGGTCAATACATCCAGCGACTTGGCCAGTTCGTCGGGGCGCCGGTGGGTCACCACGACGGCGCACACCATGGTCATGCGCCACTCCTCCGCATCGCTGCCTCCGTATTGCCCGACTCCTCCTCATTCCGCTTCGCGGACTGCATCGTCGTCGGGCGCTGCATCGTCGCCGGCGGCTCAGTCATCGGCGGGGCGGCTGTCTCTGCGAGGACCTCACGCACATGCCGCGCAGCGTCGTCGCCTTCGTAGGCGCGCACGACGTCCTCGATGCTGCCGGTGAGCCTGATGACGCCGTGGTCGATCCACATCGCGGTCTTGCACAGCCGGGCCAGGAATTCGTTGGAATGGCTGGCGAACACCAGGATTCCCGAGCGCTCGACCAGGCGTTGCAGCCGCGTCTGAGCCTTCTTCAGGAAGTCGGCGTCGACGGCGCCGATACCCTCGTCGAGCAGCAGGATTTCCGGGTCGATGCTGGTGACCACACCCATCGCCAGCCGCACCCGCATACCGGTCGAATAGGTGCGCAGCGGCATCGACAGGTAGTCGCCCAGCTCGGTGAATTCGGCGATCTCGTCGACCTTGGCCAGCATCTGCTTTCGCGTCTGCCCGAGAAACAGGCCGCGGATGATGATGTTCTCGTAGCCGGAGATCTCGGGGTCCATGCCGACACCCAGATCGAACACCGGTGCCACCCGACCGCTCACCGTCGCCGACCCGCGCGTCGGCTCGTAAATACCTGAAAGCAGCCGCAGCAGAGTCGATTTCCCGGCGCCGTTGTGGCCCACCAGCCCGACGCGGTCGCCCAGTTCCAACGACATCGAGATGTCCCGCAACGCCTCGATGACCACCACGTTGGAGGCGTTGCGCCCGATCGTGCCGCCGAGGACGGTTTTCTTCAGCGAGCGCGATTTGGCGTCGAAGATGGGAAACTCCACCCACGCGTCATGCGTCTCGATGTAAGGACGCCGGGGACTCGTCACCGGTTGTCTGCCTAGAGGTATTGCCCGGTGCCGTGCCCACCGGGTCCGCCGGGCTTGCCGACGCCCGGCGGCAGACCACGCTGTTCACGCATCTGCTCCAGCTGCGCGCGGGCGGCC
>NZ_DATFZD010000416.1:0-22524 GCF_035314665.1 Mycobacterium sp.
AGCGCGTCGACTTCCTCGGCGACGAATCGTGCCTCGTCGTGCTCATTGTCGGCGACGTAGCCGACGATCAGCTCGCCCTCGCCGGCGTCGGTCCACAGCCGCTTTTCTCGGCGTCCCGAGTTGCGCGAGATCACCGAATTGGCCGCCGACAGAATGTTCTGCGTGGAGCGGTAATTCTGTTCAAGCAGAATCGTCGTGGCGTTGGGGTAGTCGCGTTCGAAGTCTTCGATATTGCGAATCGTGGCGCCGCGGAACGCATAGATCGACTGGTCGGCGTCGCCGACGACGCATAGCTCGGCTGGCGGCACGCCATCCGGCTCGTCGCCGGCATCGCGGCCGACCAGCTCACGCACCAGCACGTATTGCGCATGGTTGGTGTCCTGATACTCGTCGACCAGGATGTGCCGGAACCGCCGACGATAATGCTGGGCGATCTGCGGGAAAGCTTGCAGCACCGCGACCGTCTCGCCGATCAGATCGTCGAAGTCGAGCGCGTTGGCCGCCCGCAGCCGGTGCTGGTATTCGGAGTAGACGGCGGCCACCGTGCGCGCCAGGTCATCGGCCTGATCGCAGAGGTCGGGGTCGGACAGGTTGGCCACCGCCTGCTGCGGGTCGATCAGCTCGTTCTTCAGGTTGGAGATGCCGTTGGCCAACAGCCGTGGCGAATACCGCTTGACGTCTAGGCCCATGTCCTTGGCGATCATCTGCAGCAGGCGCCGCGAATCGTCGGCGTCGTAGATCGAGAAGTTGGAGTTGAGGCCCGCGATCAGCGACGCCTGGTTGCGCAAAATCCGCACGCAGGTCGAGTGAAACGTCGACACCCACATCGAGCGTGCTCGCGGACCGACCAGGGCCACCACGCGTTCCCGCATCTCCGCGGCGGCCTTGTTGGTGAAGGTGATGGCCAGAACCTGACCGGGGCTGACGTTGCGCGCGGCCAAAAGGTATGCGATGCGCCGGGTCAGCACGGCCGTCTTGCCGGAGCCCGCGCCGGCGACGATGAGCAGCGGCGAGCCCTCGTGCAGCACCGCCTGACGCTGCTGCGGGTTGAGGCCGTCAAGAAGTTGATCTGCCTCGGACTCGGTTACGTGCACGGTCAATCTGCGCCGCTCCTCCTCATCGCTTCGCTCTGCATCATCGTCGGCGGCTATATCCCGTCCAAACTTACCGCTGTTCTGCGACACCTTTGCGCTACCAGGCCTTCAAATGGCACACTCAATTCGTGCTCAACATGCAGCGTCGATTTTTCTACGGGTACCGGCCAGCGGTGCCCGTGGTCTAGCTGCTTCCCAGAGCCCCGCGGTCCGCTTCCGGATCCGGGGCTCGTCTCTTGTGTGAGGCCCGATACCGGATGAGACCACGACCCCCACACCCTCCACACAATGAGATTCCGGAGTCTGAAATGTCTATCGAAGCCGAACAACTCACCGATATCGACGACCTGCGCCAGGAGATTGACCGGCTCGATGCCGCGATCCTGGCCGCGGTGAAGCGCCGTACCGAGGTGTCCAGAGCGATCGGCAAAGCCCGGATGGCCTCCGGCGGCACCCGACTGGTGCACAGCCGGGAAATGAAGGTCATCGAGCGCTACAGCGAGCTTGGGCCGGACGGCAAGGACCTGGCCATGCTGCTGCTACGACTGGGCCGCGGCCGACTCGGTCACTGAGCCCGGCCGGTTAGCAGCCCGTTCACCTCGCCGTAAACCCGGGCCTGGTCAACTTGACTAGGGTCGAACCATGACTGCGGTTAAACGGAGCCCCGGCATCCCCGATATCACTGCGACGCCGGCCTGGGACGCGCTGCGCAAGCATCACGAGCAGATCGGAGCGACTCACCTACGCCAGTTCTTCGCCGACGATCCCGCACGCGGCAGCGAGTTCACCGTCACCGTCGGAGACCTCTACATCGACTACAGCAAACATCGCATCACCCGCGAGACCCTGAAGCTGCTGCTCGACTTGGCCCGCGCAGCGCACCTCGAGCAGCGTCGCGACGAGATGTTCGCCGGCGTGCACATCAACGTCTCGGAGAATCGCGCGGTGCTGCACACCGCGCTGCGGCTGCCACGCGACGCGAAGCTGATCGTCGACGGACAGAACGTGGTCGAGGACGTGCACGCGGTGCTGGACGCGATGGGCGACTTCACCGACCGGCTGCGCAGCGGAGAGTGGATCGGCGCCACCGGAAAACGAATCAGCACGGTCGTCAACATCGGGATCGGAGGTTCGGACCTCGGGCCGGTGATGGCCTACCAGGCGCTGCGTCACTACGCCGACGCCGGCATCTCGGCGCGGTTCATCTCCAACGTCGACCCTGCCGACCTGATCGCCAAGTTGGCTGATTTAGACCCGGCCACAACACTTTTCATCGTCGCCTCCAAGACGTTCACGACGCTCGAGACGCTGACCAACGCCACCGCCGCCCGGCGCTGGCTGACCGACGCGCTCGGTGACGAGGCGGTGGCAAAGCACTTCGTCGCCGTCTCGACCAACAAGAAGCTGGTCGACGAGTTCGGCATCGACACCCACAACATGTTCGGATTCTGGGACTGGGTCGGCGGACGCTATTCGGTCGACTCGGCGATCGGGCTCTCGGTGATGGCAGCGATCGGCCGGGAGGCCTTCGCGGACTTCCTGTCCGGGTTCCATCTTGTCGACGAGCATTTCCGGACCGCGCCGCTGGAGTCCAACGCGCCGGCGCTGCTCGGGCTGATCGGGTTATGGTACTCGAATTTCTTTGGCGCACAGTCACGTGCGGTGCTGCCGTACTCCAACGACCTGGCCCGGTTCGCGGCGTATCTGCAGCAGCTGACAATGGAATCCAACGGCAAGTCAACCCGCGCCGACGGCACACCGGTCGTCACCGATACCGGTGAGATCTACTGGGGCGAACCGGGAACCAACGGCCAGCACGCTTTTTACCAGTTGCTGCACCAAGGCACGCGGCTGGTGCCGGCTGACTTCATCGGCTTCAGCCAGCCCACCGACGACCTGCCCACCATGGACGGCACCGGCAGCATGCACGACCTGCTGATGAGCAACTTCTTCGCGCAGACCCAGGTGCTGGCATTCGGCAAGACGGCCGAGGAGATCGCCGCCGAAGGCACGCCCGCAGATGTGGTGCCGCACAAGGTAATGCCCGGCAACCGACCGACCACATCCATCCTGGCCACCAGGCTCACCCCGTCGGTGCTGGGCCAGTTGATCGCCCTGTACGAACATCAGGTCTTCACCGAAGGCGTGATCTGGGGCATCGACTCGTTCGACCAGTGGGGCGTCGAGCTGGGCAAGACGCAGGCCAAGGCGCTGCTGCCGGTCATCACCGAAGACGCCTCGCCTGACAAGCAATCGGACAGCTCGACCGACGCGTTGGTGCGCCACTACCGCGTCGAGCGGGGGCGCGCGGGCTAGAGCTGCGGGGCCATCAGCATAGCGGCGATCGCCAGCGCGGCGAAGCCGCGTGCAGCGGGTCGCCGCCATCGGTCAAGCTACTTGAGCAGACGCGACATTCGCCGGTCGGCCAGCACCTTGCCGCCAGTCTGACAGGTCGGGCAGTACTGAAACGACTTGTCGGCGAACGACACTTCCCGCACGGTGTCGCCGCATACCGGGCACGGCAGACCGGTGCGCGCATGCACCCGCAATCCGGATCGCTTCTCGCCCTTCAGCGTGGCGGCCTGTTGACCGACCGAGCGGGTCACGGCGTCAGTCAGCACCGACACCATCGCGTCGTGCAGGGCGGCCAACTGTCCGTCGGCGATTTTCCCGGCCGTGGCGAACGGCGAAATCTTGGCGACGTGCAAGATCTCGTCACTGTAGGCGTTGCCGATCCCGGCGATCACCTTCTGGTCGGTGATGACGGACTTGATCCGGCCGGTGTTTCCGGCCAGCGCCTCGGCCAAGTCGTCGACGGACAATTGCAGTGCGTCAGGCCCGAGCGCGGCGATGCCGGGCACCTGCTTCGGGTCGTCGACGAGCCACACCGCCAGCCGTTTCTGGGTGCCCGCCTCGGTGAGGTCGAAGCCGGGCGCCTGGCCGGGAGTGCCGAGATGAACGCGCAGCGCAATCGGGCCTTTGCCGGGTCGCAGCGGCGCCGCGGCCAGCTTGTCCGACCACCGCAACCACCCGGCCCGGGACAGATGGGTGATCAAGATCAGCTCGCCCGCCCGCAAACCGAGGTATTTGCCCCACCGGTCGGCGCCGGTGACGGTCAGACCGTGCAGCGCGTTGATCGGCGGATCGAAGGTTTTGAGCACCGAGAACGCCACGACGTCGACGCGCCCGACGGTCCTGCCGACGGCGTGGCGGCGCAGGTGATCGGCCAGCGCTTCGACTTCGGGCAGTTCGGGCATGCATCCAGTGTGCCGGTCAGCGCCGGGCTGTGCGCCTCACGTCGCGAACAACCAGCGACAGCACCCAGCTGACGATCGACAGGACGATCGCCGCCCAGATCGCATTCCACCAGAAGTGGACGATCTCCAGGTAGCCCCAATGGGGGGTGAGGTGAGCGGTGATCCGCGCGGTGATCCACAGCATCAGCGCATTGACGACGATGTGGAACAGGCCCAACGTCAGGATGTACAGCGGGATCGACAGGATCTGCACGATCGGCTTGATGAACGCATTGACCAGACCGAAGATCACCGCGACGACGAAAATGATGCCGACCCGCTGCAACGTGCTGTCGCCGCCGACAAAGCTGACCCCATGGACGACGAGGGTGACCACCCAGAGGGCGAATCCCGTCAACACCGCGCGGACGAAAAATGACCTCACGGGAGTGAAACTACTCCGCGGATCGCAACAAATAGGTGTCCATGATCCCACCGTGACCTGCACGGGCGTCGGCCCGCAGCGCGGCGATCCGCTCCCAGGGCTAGTCGAAACCATCGGTACCCGGTACCATCGGTTCCGACATCTTCAGCGATGAGGAGGAGCGCCGCCAATGACAAGCGCGGTTAAGCCGGTTGGCCCCAGTCGTCAAGAATTCTCCGAACGCCTGCTCAAGGGGTCGGTCAAGAAGTCGTATTTGCCGGTCGTCGACATCGACTGGGACGCGCCGCTGGACCCGGACAAGTTCTACCTGCCACCGCGAACAGTGTCGCTGTACGGCACGCCGATGTGGGACCAGATGACCCGCGCCCAGCGCATCGAGCTGTCCCGCCAGGAGCTGGTGAACACCCTGTCGGCGGGTATCTGGTTCGAGAACATCCTGAATCAGGCGCTGCTGCGCAAACTCATGCACACCGACCCCACCAGCCGGTCATCGCACTACGCGCTGACCGAACTCGGCGACGAAACCCGCCACATGGTGATGTTCGGCAAGGCCATCGAGCGGGTCGGCGCCAAGCCGGTGCGTCCGCGGCTCTACCACCGGATCATCATCAACACCCTGCCGTTCTTTTTCCGCGGCTCGGTGCTGTGGGTGGCCGCGCTGATCGGCGAGGAGATCTTCGACTCGCTGCAGCGCCAGATGATGGATGACCCTGAACTGCAGCCAATCATCCAGCGGCTCATGCGAATTCACGTCACCGAAGAAGCCCGCCACATCCAGTTCGCGCGCGACGGTCTGCGCAAGCGCACACCGCAGATGCGGCGGCCGGAGCGGTGGTTCGTCGGCAACGTCAACGGCCTGGGCGGATTCTTCTTCCGCTACCTGTTCAGCAACCCCGTCCCCTATCGGCGCGCGGGCCTGGATGGCCAGCAGGCGCGCAGGGCCGCGCGCACCAGCCCGCATCGCCACGAAGTCCAGGTGGCGGGCTTCGCTCCGTTGGCCGAGTTCCTCACGGAGGTGGGCTTGTTGGGCCCGATCGCGCGCCGCGGCTGGACGCGGACCAAGTTCCTGTGATCGACCACGGCCACGGCGTCGTCATCGTCGGGCCCGGATCCGTCGGCACTGAGTTGCTGGCCGCCGGCGTCGACGACTTCGTGATCTTCGACCGCGAGTTGATCAGCTCGGTGTTCGACGACGGCACCGACAGCTGGACGCTGACCGCCAACGACGGCGAAGCCTGCCGCGGCCGGGTAGTCGTGTCCTGCACGTCGCCTTTGGTGCGATGGATTCCAGATCTCTTCGGTCGCAGGGAATTTCGCGGCGTCTCATTCCATGCGACGGCACTCCCCGCGGACTTCGACCCGGCCGGCCTGCGCATCGCGGTAGTAGGCGCCGACGCCACCGCCGGGCCGTTGATCGGCCGGCTGACCAGGTCAGGAGCCTCGGTCACGGTGTTCCCGCTTCCGCCCCGCCGGATCGTGCCGCAAGCACGACGCACCAGGCGCTATCTACGCCGGCAGGCCGATGTGGTGGTGCCGCCCATTGTCGAGGTGACAGCGGCAGGCATCCGCACCGCCGACGGTGTCCACCACGACGCCGACGCCGTCATTTACGGCACCGGGTTCGCGGTCCGCGCCGGGCTGCCGCGGGACGCTCTGGTCGGCGCCAGCGGCTTGACCATCCAGCAGGCCTGGACCGACGGGATGGAGCCCTACCTCGGCGTCGCGTTGCACGGCTTCCCCAACTACTTCGTCGTCGGGGGGCCGAACTTCGAGGCGTCGATGCGCCACATCGTCGAATGCCTGCAGCTCATGAACGGGCACACTCGCATCGAGGTGCGCCGCAGCAGTCAACAGGTGTTCAACGAGCGGGTGCACCTAGGTAACTCGTCGGGTCGCCTGGTGCCGTCGGCGTTCGACTTGGTGTCGTCCGGCGGCGTGCACGATGACATCTATGACGGCCCAGCAACCGTGACGGTGGCCGACATCTGTGCGGAATCGCGTGTCCGGATAGCCGGACATATCGACCCAATAGATGGCCAGTATCACTGGCAGGGAACACTTTTCGGCCAATATCCGGCAGATGTCCTGGCGCGCGTCCGGACAGTGACTCTGATGGTGGGCGACCGCAGCGTCTCAGCGCGCATCACCGAAGAAACTCAGCAGGGCACGTACTCCATCGCCGGGGTGGGGGCGCCGCCATTCGTGCTGGCAGACGTCGAAGTCGGCGCGGCGCCACAGGTTTGAGCCGCAACTGCGTTTTGGCGTCTGCCAGCATGGGTAAGCGACCCTCGTGCCAGGGGGGATGCTAGTTCAAATCAATCTGCTCGCTTTGGGCAGGGTCACCGCCAACTGGGCCGAAGGCGATGGCTAGGACTACTGGCCATCTGGCGGTTACCGCTTTCCCGGTGGGAACCGCTTCCCTGCTCACCGCTGAAGGCGTCTTGGACGGCAGCAAGTATCTGCAACTACGAAACCGCATCATCGAGGCTGCGTTAGGCGGGCCGCGCGCCGTCCTTGTCGACATCAACGCTCTCCGTGTCCCGGCGTCGTCCTCGTGGAAGGTGTTCAGCAGCGCGCGTTGGCACGTCAGCACCTGGCCCGACGTTCCGATCATTCTGATCTGCGCACATCCCGAACGCCGGAAGGCCATCGCATGGAGTGGTGTGACGCGCTACGTGCCGGTGCACGCCACTGTCGAAGCGGCGTTGGGGAGTCTCACCGCTGGTCGAGGAACCCGGTGGCGGATCCGCACGGAACTGCCATCCTCACTTGCCAGCCTTCGCAAGGGTCGCGAACTTGTGGCCGAATGGCTGGCGGCCTGGTCCCACGTCGACCTGATCCCGGTAGCGACGGTGGTTGTCAATGTGTTCATCGAGAACGTGCTGCAACACACCGCATGTGCGCCAGTGCTGGTGCTGGAATCCAACGGTACGGCCGTAACCATTTCGGTACAGGACGGCAGCTCGATAGCCGCGGCACGCCACGAGGATCCTCGTCGTGGTGGCGACCAGGTGTGCGGTCTGGCGATCGTCGCGTCGATTTGCCGCGCCTGGGGCAGCACACCGTTGCCGTCCGGAAAGGCAGTGTGGGCAGTTCTCGGCCCGGAAAATCAGCTTTGATCCCCAAGTGCATTATCCGCCGATCGGTCGGGGTGTTCGGCCTCGACGAGCTGGCGGGCCACGAGCGCAAGCGGCGTATTTGAGCTCTGTGAGAGCCGTTTCAGCAGTTCGAACGCCTGCACGGCATCGATATTGAATCGCCCCATCATCATGCCTTTGGCTTGGCCGATGATGTCGCGGGACGCCAGGGCACTGCGGAACTGCTCGTCGCGCCGCAACGTATTCCACGCTAATGCGGTGTGCGTGGCCAGGATCAGCCCCAACTCCGCCACTTCGTCGTCGAACACATTCGGTTGTTCGGTATAGAAGCTCATCGATCCCACGCTGTGGTGGTCTGCAAACAACGGGAACGACATCACCGACCGAATCGGAGTCGCTTCGACGGCCTCTCCCAATTGCGATGCTGCCAATTCTTCGGCCGTCTGGCAAACCCGGCAACAGTTGGGATCGGTCTGAAGGCTCCGCTCGACGGGTAGTTTTTGTACCGTCGAACCACGGGCTGCGAGGTCATGCCTGGTCGTTAGCCGCTTGTTAATGCGGCTCTAGTATTTAGTTCAGTATTTGTAGTATTCGAGGACAGGAGACGGCGTGCGGTTCAGCTATGCGGAGGCGATGACCGACTTCAGGTACTACATCCCGCTGGCAAAGGCCGCCGAGGCGGCCGGGTACGCCAGCATGACGATTCCCGACAGCGTCGCCTACCCGTTCGAGTCGGACTCGAAATACCCGTACACGCCCGACGGCAACCGCGAATTCCTGGACGGCAAGGCGTTCATCGAGACGTTCGTGCTGACTGCCGCCCTGGGCGCGGTGACGACGACGCTGAGGTTCAACTTCTTCGTCCTCAAGCTTCCGATCCGCCCGCCGGCGCTGGTGGCCAAGCAGGCCGGATCGCTGGTCGCGCTGATCGGCAACCGGGTCGGTCTGGGCGTCGGCACCAGCCCCTGGCCCGAGGACTACGAGTTGATGGGTGTCCCGTTTGCCAAGCGCGGCAAGCGAATCGACGAGTGCATCGAGATCATCCGCGGGCTGACCACCGGCGACTACTTCGAGTTCCACGGCGAGTTCTACGACATCCCCAAGACCAAGATGACTCCCGCTCCGACAGAACCGATTCCGATCCTGATCGGCGGCCACGCCGATGCCGCATTGCGGCGCGCGGCACGCGCCGACGGTTGGATGCATGGCGGCGGCGACCCGGAAGAACTCGATCGGCTGATCGGGCGGGTCAAGCAGCTTCGCGCGGAGGAAAGCAGGAGCGGCCCGTTCGAGATCCACGTGATCTCGGTCGACGGCTTCACCCTCG
This sequence comes from Mycobacterium sp., assembly GCF_035314665.1. GTDB lineage: Bacteria > Actinomycetota > Actinomycetes > Mycobacteriales > Mycobacteriaceae > Mycobacterium. The sequence goes on from NZ_DATFZD010000416.1 coordinate 9,201, forward strand.
ACGGCGTCAAGCGCCTCGAGGACAAAGGCGTCACCGACGTCATCGTCGGTTTCCGGATCCCCTACATCATGGGTACCGACACCGAGCCGCTCGACGCCAAAATCCGCAATCTGGAGATGTTCGCCGAGAACGTGATCGCCAAAGCCTAACGGCTACAGCGGATCCCACACCGGAGACCGCTTCTCCATCAGGGCCTTGGCGGCTTCCAGAGGATTGTTGGTGAATCCGCTCAGGATCTGGGTGCGGTTCTCAATCTCCTTGGCGTGCCGCAGACTTGGCGCGTCCAGCGCGGTGTTGAGACCGATCTTGGTCTGCCATACCCCGTAGGCGTTGTTCTCCACAATAGAGCGGGCCATCTTCAGCGCGGCCGTCATCAGCTCGTCGGGCGCCACCACCTCGTGCACCAGCCTGATCCGGTACGCCTCGTCGGCGTCGATGATGCGGCCGGTCAGCATCAGCTCCCGCGCCACCCCGGCTCCGACGATCTTCGGCAGCAGGTAGCTGGTGCCCATGTCCATCGACGAGAACCCCGCCTTGATGAAAACCGAGCCGAACCGGGCCTGCTGCGACGCGATCCGGATATCGCAATGCAACGCGAACGCCAGCCCACCGCCGACCGCGGCACCGTTGACCGCGGCGATCACCGGTATCGGCAGCTCGTACAGCCGGGTGTACAGATCGGCCAGCCGGACCTGGGCGTCGTAGCTGACCTTGAACGCCGGGGTTTGTGGCGCGGTCTTGGTCCAAGCCTCCCCGGTGCCGCTCAGGTCGGCGCCGGCGCAGAACCCGCGCCCCGCCCCGGTCAGGATCGCCGCCCTGAACTCCCCGGTCTCGAGCACGTCCAATGCTTCGTCCATGGCGTTGATCAGCGAACCGTCGATGGCGTTCAGACGCTCGGGCCGGTTCAGGGTGACACCCGCGATTTGGTCCTCGAGCGTTGCCAATTCCACAGCAGTCATACAGCAACCGTAAGGGAGACAGTTGGAGTCGGGGCCTACGGTGGCGGATATGACAAGAACTGACCGCGACACATGGGATTTGGCCACTAGCGTCGGCGCCACGGCGACCATGGTGGCGGCCGCCCGGGCGGCGGCCAGCCGACGTCCCGATCCGGTGATCAACGACCCGTTCGCCGAGCCGCTGGTCCGCGCCGTCGGGCTGGACCTGTTCACCAAGGTGGCCAGCGGCGAGCTGGATTTCGCCGACGTCGACGACGGCGCCGGGTTTCCCCGCATGGTCGACACGTTCGCCGCCCGAGCCCGCTTTTACGACGACTACTTCGCGCAAGCCGTCGCCGCGGGAGTACGTCAGGTGGTGATCGTGGCGTCGGGCCTGGATGCCCGCCCGTATCGGCTGTCCTGGCCGGCGGGCACCACCCTCTACGAAATCGATCAGCCCGAGGTCATCGAGTTCAAGACCACGACACTCTCCGAGCTCGGCGCCGTACCCGGCGCCGAGCATCGGACGGTCGGCATCGACCTTCGCGAGGATTGGCCGACGGCGCTGCAAAGCGCGGGCTTCGATCCCGTCCAGCCGACGGCATGGCTGGCCGAGGGGGTCCTCATCGGATTTCTGCCGCCCGAGGCCGAAGTTCGTCTGCTGGACCACGTCACCGCGCTCAGCGCCGCGGGCAGCAGATTCGCCGCTGACTACGGCTCGGTGCGCGGCCAGACCGAGGAGCAGCAGCGGCAGGCCAAGCTCATGACCGACCGCTGGCGCGAACACGGCCTGGACCTGCACATCCCCGACTTGACCTACCCCGGCGAGCACACCGATGTCGCGGCGCACCTGCGGGCCGAAGGCTGGGACGCCGCAACATCGTTGCTCGACGACCTGTTCGCGACGGCGGGACTGGCGCCGCTGGCGGCCGAAGCGCAGGCGGGCGCGCCCGCCTCGATCACCTTCGTTCGGGCGACCCGGCGCTAGCCGCGTGTCCTCATGAGTGCTTGGCGAACCAGTCGGCCTGCATCGCCAGCAATCCCATCGCCGGCAATTGCGGTGTGTCAGAGTCGAGTTCACGATACCGCTGGTAAACGTTGACGACGACGCGCTCGGCGTCCAGCCAGCTGGCGTACTCGCCGAGGTCGATGGTATCGGCCGCCTCGACGAACGACAGGCCCTTGCGGTAGGCGGCTTCGGCTTGCTCGGAGACGTGAACGAGATACCCACGGACCGCGCGGATCCCGTCGGCGCCGGTGACCGGACCGTGGCCCGGGACTACCGTCGGCGCATCCATCGCGATCATCGCGTCGCAGGCCGCGACCCAATTGGCAATCGGACCGGCCCATACGATCGGCGTGCAGCCGATGAACAGCAGATCCCCGGCGAACAGCAGCCCGGCGTCCGGCACGTGCACCACCGAATCCGCGGCGGTGTGTGCGGGGCCCAGATTCACCAGGTGCACCTCGCGGCCGCCGACCTCGATGGTGAGCTGGTCGTCGAAGGTCTGATCGGCGTTGCGCACGGTGATGCCGCCGAAATCGAAGGGCCCGAACCGTTCTCGCAGATATGCGGTCGCCACCGGGCCGAGGTCGGCGGTCTGGGTCATCACCAGCATCTCGGGTCGCATTCCGTGGGCGATCTCTTCGGCGGTGCCCTTGGCGGCGATCACCCGCACCGAACGGTCCAGCAGTTGGTTGCCGTGGGTGTGGTCACCGTTGGAGTGGGTGATCAGCGCATCGGTGATCGGCGCGCGGTCGGTGATGGGCGCCATCGCGGCCAGCATTTCGCGCGTCAGCGGCAGGTCGAAGAGGGTGTCGACCAGTAGCGACGCGCCGTCGCCGGCGACCAGCCCGGCGTTGCTCCAGCCGTATCCGCCGTCCGGCAGCATCCATGCCCACGCCCGGTCGGCGACCTCGTGCAACCCACGGGTATACGGGATTTTCGCCGGCGCCGCGTTGACCCTCTTGGCGGCCGGGACCGCGTCGGGGTTGGATCGTGCCGGTAGTGGTTGCGGGGCAGGGGTTTTGCGAACTGTCTGGCGGGTCTCGCCGAGTCCATGGACTTTGAGCGTGACAACATCGCCGTCGTGTAGCCAGCCGCGGAACGATTCCGGCGCCGCGGCGTCGAGGTGCTCGACCAGTGTGCACGTCGGCACCGTTCCGGAACCGAAAACGTCGGCGGGCCGCAACGTCACCCCGCGGGATGCGTAGGCGATCACTTCGGCGAAGCTCCAGTCCATCGCAGCAGTCGAGCCGGCACCGATCACAGTGTCGTTGACCAGTGCGGTCACCTCGAGACTCAGCTTGCCGTCGCGGCGGTACGGCTCGAGCTCGTCGGGTGTGACCAGATACGGGCCCAGGGTGACTCCGCTGTCCTTGCCTTTTGCCTGCCCGATCGCCAATTGCCCTTCCAGCATTTGCAGATCCCGCGCCGACCAGTCGTTGAAGATCATGTAGCCGATGATCGCCTGCTCGGCCTCGGCCACCGAGAAGTCTTTCCCCGTCGTTCCGATGACCGCGGCGATTTCCAATTCGAAGTCTTGCCAAGCGCTTCCGGGCGCCATCGGAGCGTCGTCATACGGGCCGAGAACGGTCGACGGGCAGGCGAAGTAGAACGCCGGAATTTGGTACCAGCTGTCCTTGAGCACCCGGCCACCGCCCATCGCCGCCTGGCAGTTGCGCATGTGGTCGAGGAAGCACAAGCTGTCCCGAATCGACGGCGGCCGCGGGATGGGCGCCATCAGTGTCACTTGATCCAGACGCGCCGTCGGCGCCGATCGTAGTGCGTCCTCCCCCGCCTCCCGCAATTCGGCAGCGCCGTGCCCGATCAGTTCGAGCAGGCTTAGACCCGGCTGCAGCGCGTGGATCTCATCGCCGGAAAGCACCCCAACCCGCTCGCCGTTATTGTCTTTGAAGGTAACCCATTTCATTCCCGTACCACCTCATTCGGTTCTTTGTCGGGCCGTAGCCCACGCCAACTGGGTTGACGCAGCCGGCCGTCAGATGTCCATTCGCTGTAGCGAACTTCGCCGACCAATGTCGGCTTCACGAACGTCACACCCTTGGCGTCGCGGGCGGGAAGTACAGCGTCGAAAGGGGATTCGTCGGTGTGCAACGGCGCCAGCGTCTTCTTGAGACTGGCCAGGTCGCGTTCGGTGAACCCGGTGCCCACCCGTCCGGCGAAATGCAGTCCACCCGCGGCCGGAATGCCCATCAGCAGCGAACCGATACCGCTGGTGCGCCCACCCTCGCCGGCGCGCCAACCGCCGATGACGACTTCCTGGGTGTTCCAGTGTTTGTCCTTGATCCACGACATCGAGCGACGGCCCGGCTGGTAGGTGGAGTCGCGCTTTTTCGCGATCACCCCCTCCCACTGCTGCTTCCGCGAGTAGTCCAGCGCCTCGGCGCCGTCACCGGGCAACAGGTCGGGAACGATCAGACCGCCCGCGCCGGAAAGGGTTTCCAACATTTGACGGCGGTCGCGGTAGCGGGCCCGCAACAACGACCGCCCGTCCAGATACAGCAGGTCGAAGGCCCAGAACTCGATGCGAGTCGCCCGCGCGCGGTTCTGCATTTCGGTGAATCTCGGCACACCGGAAGCGTCCAGCGCAACGACCTCGCCGTCGAGAACGACATGGTGGTCGCCGAGATCATCAGCGAGTGAATGTAATTGGGGGTATTCCGTGGTGACGTCGCGCCCGTTGCGGGATCGCAGCCGCACCGCGCCGTGGTCGGCATCAACGAGCAGCCGGTAACCATCCCACTTGCCCTCGAACGCCCACTGCGATGCTTTCAGGTCCGCCACCGAACCTTCCGTGGATAGCATCGGGGCCAGCTCGTCGAACTGAAAAATTTTCTGGTCCTTCATCCGATGCGCCAGCCACTGGTCGCCGTTGGTCTGAATCAGCGCGTATCGCCCGGAGATCCGCCGGCCGTGCAGTGTGACGATGACTTCACCCTTCTCGCCGGAGTCCTGGAACTTCTCCGCGTCGTAGGTGCCGGAGTCCCAAATGATCACCTTGCCGCCGCCGTACTCCCCCTTCGGGATGGTGCCCTCGAAGCTGCCGTACTCCAGCGGGTGGTCTTCGGTGTGGACCGCCAGGTGATTGACCGCGGTCGTTTCGGGCAGGTTCTTCGGCACGGCCCAAGACACCAGGACGCCGTCGCGTTCGAGGCGAAAGTCGTAGTGCAGCCGGCGGGCGTGGTGCTCTTGAATGACGAACGTATTGCCTTGACCGGCAGCAGGTTCGGCGTTGGGAACCGGTTCGGGAGTTTTCGAAGCGTCGCGCATGCTGCGGTATTTGGTCAGCCGATCCGGGGTCCTGACGTCGGCATCCAGTGGCGCCAGCAGGTCTCCGTCGCGCTCGACCCTTTTCAGCACTTCGTCGTAGCGCAGCTGGCGAAGTTTCTTGTCGTCGAGTTCCTCCCAGCTACGCGGGGCGGCGACGGTCGGGTACTCGCGGCCGCGCAGCGAGTACGGCGCGATGGTGGTCTTCGATCCGTTGTTCTGGCTCCAGTCCAAGAACACCTTGCCGGCTCGCAGGCTCTTGGTCATCGTCGCGGTGACCAGGTTGGGCATCGACTTTTCCAGTTGCTGTGCAACACGTTTGGCCAATACCACCGCGCCGCGACTGCTTACCGGCTTGCCCAGCGGGCTGTAAAGGTGCAGCCCCTTGCTGCCGCTGGTGAGTGGGAATGTGGTCAGCCCTATATCGGCGATCAGGTCGCGCACCGCGCGCGCCACTTCGGCGAGCTGAGCCATCGTCACGCCCTGGCCCGGGTCGAGGTCGAACACCAGCCGAGTCGCCGGCCCCGGCTTGAGTTCCTCGCCGTTGCGGGTCCACTCAGCTTCAAACCGCCACTGCGGTACGTGCACCTCGAGTGCGGCCTGCTGAGCGATCCAGGCCAGGCCGTCGACGCTGTCGATGATCGGATAGGTGGTCGTCCCGGATCGGTGCGCCACAGTGGCGCGCGGCAGCCAGTCCGGTGCCGACGAAGCCAGTTGCTTTTCGAAGAACGACGGTTCCTCGACGCCGTTGGGCCAGCGCTTGCGGGTGGCGGCGCGGCCGGCAATGTGCGGCACCATCACCTCGGCGATGCCGGTGTAGTAAGCGAAGATGTCGGCTTTTGTGGTTCCGGTGGCGGGATAGAGCACCTTGTCGGCGTTGGTCAGCTTCACCCGCGACGCCATGTGATTTAACTTACGCTTTGCAGCACCGAAAGCGCCTTGTCACAACCGATTATTGCCTAGACGTAAATTATCGTGACGTAGGACACGAAAGCGTTAGACGGGCCATCGCATCGGGCACGCCCGGCGGATGGCCACTGTAATTCCTTGGCGCCGCAACGCCGGCGTCCCGCTAAGCAACGCGACACTGGGACTGCATTCGCAACGAATCGAAGTGCCGACCTACGACCGGTCTACCCTTCAACGGGGTGTTGTACACATCGGCGCAGGTAATTTTCACCGCGCACATCAGGCCGTCTACTTCGACGACCTCGCCTGCTCGGGCATTTCCAACGAGTGGGGGGTGACCGGCGTCAGCCTTCGCTCCCGCGATGTGAAAGATGTGCTGTCCGCTCAGGACGGGCTTTACACCGTCGTGCAACGTGGCCATAACCACCAAACGGCACGCGTCGTCGGGTCGATCGGCTGCTGTCACTATGCACCGAAGGACACCGCTGCGGTCCGTGCCGCTCTGGTCGATCCCAAAACCCGCGTCGTCAGCCTGACAATTACCGGCAATGGCTACTTCCTGGATCCGGTCACCCGCGAGTTCGACGCCGCCAACCCCGACGTGCGTGCCGATCTCGTAGCCTCGAATTCCTTTGCCACCGCGTGGGGATACCTCACCGCGGCGCTCGACCAGCGCCGCCGTGCCGGTATTGCACCCTTTACGGTGCTCTGCTGCGACAACATTCCGGACAACACGCAGGCGGCGCGCACCGCGCTGGTGTCGTTCGCTTCATTACGAGACCCCGGGCTTGCCCGCTGGATCGACGCAAACGTCGCGTTCCCGTCGACCATGGTCGACCGCATCACCCCTCAGACCTCGAAGTCGGAGCGACAGTTCGTCGAGGAGACATTTGGCATCGCCGACAAGTGGCCGGTGGTGACCGAGCCGTATTGCCAATGGATCATCGAGGACACCTTCAGCAAGGGCCGACCGCCGCTCGACGAGGTCGGCGCGCAGTTCGTGTCCGATGTCAGCGACCACAAGCAAGTCAAGACCCGCATGCTCAACGGAACCCACATCGCGATGGCGTGTTTGGGCACGCTGGCCGGCTACCGGCGCACCGACGAGGCAATGAGGGACGACGTCATCTTCGATTACATCGAGCAGCTCATGCGCGATGAGATTCAGCCACTGTTACCGGCGGTCCCTGGGATGAACACACCCGACTATCGGGACACCTTGCTCGATCGACTCAGCAATCCCCGGATGAGCGACCAGTTGTCGAGGTTGGCTCGACGGGGATCGACGAAGATATCGTCGTTTCTGCTGCCGTCCCTGCAGGAGGCGATCGCGCAGGACAGACCACACACGCTGCTGATGATGGCCCTGGCCGGGTGGGCCCGGTACGTGCGCGGCTACGACCTCAAGGGTTCCAAAATCCGCCTCGACGATCCACAGTCGACATTGCTGACTAAGTTGGCGACCATGGAAGGCAACAATCCCTATCCGTTGCTGCGGCACGAAATCTTCGCCGAGCTGCGTTTGATTCCGACGTTCACGGAGCGCCTGGCCGACATGATTACGGGCATCGATGAGCACGGCGTGATACCCACGCTGCGCCAAGCGTTGCGGGACGATGCGCGGGAGTTGGTGTCGTAATGAACCAGGGAATAAGCATTGGGCGCCCATTCGACCCATCACCGATCACCACCTTGCTCTGTGACGCCGATGACAACCTCTTCCCTTCGGAGAGACCGGCATTCGCCGCCTCGGTCGAGGTGATCAATCGGTTTCTGGCCCGGTTCGGCGTGCCGGCCCCATTCACCGCAGAGGAGCTGCGCAAGAAGGCTGTCGGGAAGAACTTTCGCAGCACCGCTGTCGACCTGGCCGTGGCGAGCGAAGTGCCCATGGACCAGGCGCGCGACGAACTCGAGGACTGGGTGCGCCAAGAACGCGAAGAGGTCACCGCTCATCTGGCCGCCACGCTTACGCCGGATCCACAGGTGCTTGAACCATTGCGAGACCTCGCATCGCGGTACGCGCTGACGGCCGTCAGCTCCAGCGCTCTCATGCGGTTGAAGGCCTGTTTCACTGCGACCGGTCTTGATCCGCTCATCCCGGTGGAGGTGCGCTTCAGTGCCGAGGATTCCCTTCCCGTGCCGACAAGCAAACCCGACCCCGCGGTGTATCTGCATGCCGGCCAGGCACTGGGCATCGACGCCGAACAAGGGCTGGCCATCGAAGACTCCGTGGCCGGCGTCACCTCCGCGGTCGCGGCCGGGTACCTGACCGTCGGCAACCTGATGTTTGTGTCGGCCGACGAACGACATTGCCGCAGTGAGGAATTGATTGATGCTGGCGCCGTCGCGATAACCGACTCGTGGCGCGCTCTCGCTGATGTCCTCATGTTATCGACCGTCACAGGTGGGGGTGCCTCGCTCAAGTAGGCGTGCGCCGCTCACGAATGACGATTCGGGCCTCGGCCCGGGAGGAGTTGTGCAATCGTGGCTAGCGCGATGAACCTGAACAATGCAGCGCTGACAAGGCTGCCCATCGCTGCGCCGACCTATGACCGCGGCAGCATCGGCGTCGGTATCGCGCATATCGGGGCCGGTCACTTTCACCGCGCGCATCAGGCCATGTACATCGACCGGTTGCTGCAGCGGGGCTTGGCGCGCGAGTGGGGCATCTGCGGGGTGGGGGTGCTGCCCGCCGACTGGCCAATGCGCGACGTCCTGCGTGACCAGGACGGGCTCTACACGCTGATCCTGGAAAACCCGGACGGCAGCCGGGACGCACAAGTGATCGGCTCGATCATCGACTATCGCTACGCCCCGGACGATCCGGCGGCAGCGCTCGAGGTGCTGGCCGCGGCGTCCACCCGGATCATTTCGATGACCATCACCGAGGGCGGTTACCGCGACCCCGACGGACCCGCGTTCTCGTTGATCACCGAGGCGCTGGCCAGGCGTCGCGACCGCGAGATCGCCGCGCCGACAATCGTGTCGTGCGACAACATCGAGAGCAACGGAGAGGTCGCGCGGCGGGCCATCCTCTCGCACGCCGAACGCCGGGATCCCGGGCTCGCCGAATGGGTGGCCGAACACACCCGTTTCCCGAGTTCGATGGTGGACCGGATCACCCCGGCCACCACACTGGAGATGGCCGCCGCGGTGCGGCGCGACTTCGGAGTCGACGACCGGTGGCCGGTGGTGGCCGAGCCGTTCACGGCGTGGGTCCTCGAAGACGACTTCTCCGATGGCAGGCCGCCGTTGGAGCAGGCGGGCGTGCTGCTGGTCGAGGATGTCGTCCCGTACGAGTCGATGAAGCTGCGACTGCTCAACGCGGGGCATCAGTCCCTTTGCTACTTCGCCCATCTGTGCGGCTTCGAGTTCGTCCACGAGGCGGCTCGCGATCCGCTGATTGCCGAATTCCTGCTTTCCTATTTCGATTTCGAGGCCATCCCGACGCTGGCGCCGGTGCCCGGGATCGACTTGTACGACTACAGCCGCACGCTGATCCAGCGGTTCGCCAACCCAGGGGTGCGCGACACCGTTGCGCGGCTGTGCGCCTACTCGTCGGATCGCATCCCGAAGTGGCTGCTCCCGGTGGTCCGCGACAATCTGGCCGGCGATGGATCGGTTCGGCTGGCCGCGGCGACGGTGGCCAGCTGGGCCCGCTACGCCGAAGGCGTCGACGAGTGGGGTAAGCCGATCGAGGTGGTGGACCAACTGACGGACTCGCTGCTGCCGATTGCCCGATCGCAGCACGAGAATCCCACCGCGTTCATCGAGATCACCGCGGTGTTCGGGGATCTGGCCCGCCAACCTCGCTTCGTCGAGGCCTACCGCTGGGCGCTGGATTCGTTGCACAGCAAGGGCGCTCGGGCGACACTGGAGGCTTTACTGCGATGAGCCGCGGCCTGGTGATCGGCGAATCGCTGATCGACATCGTCGAGCGCGACGGACAGATCACCGCTGAGCATGTCGGCGGTAGCCCTCTCAACGTCGCCGTCGGGCTGGGCCGGCTGGGCCGCGACGTCGATTTCCTGACCCGCATCGGCGACGACCCACACGGTCGGCGTATCGCCGAGTACGTCAATGCCGCAGGGGTGCAGCTTGTTTCGGGAAGTCAAGCCACCGACCGGACGGCGACGGCGCGAGCGGCCCTCGGTGCGGACGGCTCAGCCGACTATGTGTTCGATCTGGACTGGCAGCTTTCCGGTACCCCGATGGTGGCGCCGCCGCTGTTCGTGCACACCGGATCGATTGCCGCCGTGCAGGAACCGGGCTGCCTGGCTGTTGCGGCGCTGGTCGACACCTACCATGTCTCGGCGACAACCACTTTCGATCCCAACGTGCGTCCATCATTGATCGCCGACCGAGAGCTGGCGCGCCAACGCATCGAGCATCTCGTCGAGCGCAGCGACATCGTCAAAGTCAGCGAGGAGGACCTGCGCTGGATCGACCCCGATCGTCCGCCCGAGCAGGTCGCCCAAACCTGGCTGGCGCTGGGTCCCGCTGTCGTCGCCATGACGATGGCCGACCATGGTGCGGCGGCGGTCTGCGCCGCCGGTGAGGTGCGGGTGCCGGCCCGACCGGTGCAGGTGGTCGACACCGTCGGCGCCGGCGACGCGTTCATGGTCGGCCTGATCGACGCGCTGTGGGCAGGAGGCTTGTTGGGTGCGCAGCGACGGGCTGAGCTCGCCGGTATCGACCTGGACGCGCTGACGACGGCGCTCGAGGCGGCCAGCGATGTGGCGGCGCTGACCGTCGCCCGGGCAGGTGCCGACCTGCCGGACCGGGCCGCGTTGGACGCCGCCGCCGCCCGACCCGACTGAAAGCCCGTAGCGGAGGCCGTCCCCAGCTAACCTAGCGGTCAGCAAGGGGTCACTATGCGTCTTGGTTTTGCGTGGGCCGGGCGAATCGGCGCCGCGGCGACCGATTCCGACGAAACCGCTTTGCAGAAACGTCTCGCAGTTGCGCTGTGTGCGGGGACGCTACCGCTCACGGTGCTGTGGAGCGTCATCTATTTTGTGCTGGACGCCCCGCTTGCCGCTGCCGCACCCGCGTTCTATTCCGTTTTCACGCCGGTGAACACGGCTTTGTTCGCCGTATCCCGCAATCTCAAGTTCTATCGCTTCACCCAACTGCTGTTGATCCTGATCCTGCCGTGGCTGGTGACGATCGCCCTTGGCGGCTTTCGGCAATCCAGCGTGGTGATCATCTGGGCCGCATTGTGTCCGCTGGGTTCGCTGTTGCTCGAAGAGCCGAAGCGGACCGTGCTTTGGATCGTCGGATTCCTCGCGCTGCTGCTTGCCACTGCGCTCCTGCAGCCCCATCTGACGCAGGCAAACCTGCCCGAGGCGTTCGTGACGTGGTTCTTCGTGCTCAACCTTGGATCGGTGATCGCGGTCGTCTTCGGGCTGCTGCAGTACTTCGTCCGCCGCCGCAACTTCTTCCAGCAACGCTCGGAGATGCTGCTGCTGAACATCCTGCCGAAGGAGATCTCCGAGTCGCTGAAGACGGAACCGCGCGCGATCGCGGCCCACTACGAAGAGGCCACCATCCTGTTCGCCGATATCGTCGAATTCACCCCGATGGCGGCGACGATGATGCCGCTCACTCTGGTCGACCTGCTCAACGACGTGTTCGAGTGCTTCGACGATCTCGTCGACAAGTACGACCTGGAGAAGATCAAGACGATCGGCGACTGTTACATGGTCGCCGCGGGGGTGCCACGCCCGCGCGTTGATCACGCCCAGGCTCTGGTGAACTTCGCGCTCGATATGCAGGCCGAGATCGGCACGCGGACCTTTGGCGGGCGAAGACTGACCTTTCGCATCGGCATCAACTCCGGCCCGGTGGTCGCGGGCGTCATCGGCCGCCGAAAATTCATCTACGACCTCTGGGGCGAGACGGTCAATATGGCCAGCCGCATGGAGTCTCACGGCCAAAGCGGCGTCATTCACATCACGCGCAATACGTTCGACCTGGTCGGCGATGAATTCGATTGCCAGGCTCGCGGGACGATCGAGGTCAAGGGGGCAGGTCCCGTCGAAACCTGGTACGTGACCGGCAGGAAGCCGGCGCGTCGTTAGGCGCGTATCGGGATGGCCGTATGGGCATACTGACTGTATGCGTTCCATCTGGAAGGGTTCGATCTCCTTCGGGCTGGTCAACGTCCCGGTCAAGGTGTACAGCGCGACCGAGGACCACGACATCAAGTTTCATCAGGTGCACGCCAAGGACAATGGCCGCATCCGGTACAAGCGGGTGTGCGAAGTATGCGGTGAAGTCGTCGAGTTCCGCGATATCGCGCGGGCATACGAATCCGACGACGGCCAGATGGTGGTGATCACCGACGACGACATCGCGACGCTGCCCGAAGAACGCAGCCGCGAAATCGAAGTGCTGGAATTCGTCCCGGCCAACGAACTCGACCCGATGATGTACGACCGCAGTTACTTCCTTGAGCCGGATGGCAAGTCCACCAAATCCTATGTCCTGCTGGCCAAGACGCTGGCCGAGACTGAGCGGGTGGCGATCGTCCATTTCGCCTTGCGCAACAAGACCCGACTTGCGGCCTTGCGGGTCAAGGATTTCAGCAAGCGCGAAGTAATGGTCATCCACACGCTGTTGTGGCCGGACGAGATTCGCGACCCCGACTTCCCGGTGCTGGACAAGAAGGTCGACATCAAACCGGCGGAACTCAAGATGGCCGGGCAGGTGGTCGAGTCGATGGCCGACGACTTCAACCCGGACCGCTATCACGACGACTATCAGGAGCAGCTGCACGAGTTGGTGCAGGCCAAACTCGAAGGCGGAGAGGCCTTTACCACTGAAGAGCGGCCTAAGGAGCTCGACGAGACCGAAGACGTCTCCGATCTGCTCGCCAAGCTGGAGGCCAGTGTGAAGGCGCGGTCGGATGGCGGCAAGTCGCCGGCGAAGAAGGCCGCGGCGAAGGCTCCGGCCAAGAAGGCTCCGGCGAAGAAGGCTCCCGCCAAAAAGACACCGGCCAAAAAAGCACCGGCAAAGTCGGGCTCCAAGTCCTGACTGACCCTAGACGGCGGTGGTTCGTCAGGGTCGCCGACTGGTGCCGCGCGGGCATAGGCGTAGGCGCGTTGTCGGGCCAGCCTGTCGTTGCGATTGCGGTTGCGTTCCGCGGTGATCCGCTGCGATCGCTGCTGGGCCCGAGTGCGTCGAC
>NZ_DATFZD010000417.1:0-4009 GCF_035314665.1 Mycobacterium sp.
TGGCCCGGTGGCCGACCCAATCCTCATGTAGCACGACCTCGACGACGGCGACGGTGCCGGTCGGGTCTCGCCACTTGGTGGTCTCGGTGTCGCGGGTGAGCGCGTTGAGTAGCCGATCGGTGGTCCAGGGCACGGTGGCAATCGTGGGTATGCCGAGCCGCTCGTAGACCTCGGCACGTTTGGCGTCGTAGATCCGCGCGACGACCCGTGGCACTCGAAAGATCTCGCGCGCCAGCCGGGCCGAAATGATGTTCGAGTTGTCGCCGGATGACACCGCGGCGAAGGCGTCCGCTTCCTCGATACCCGCCTTGAGCAGCACGTCACGGTCGAATCCCAGGCCGAGCACGCGTTCACCGGCGAAGTCGGGGCCCAGCCGGCGAAAGGCGGTGCCGTCACTGTCGATGACCGCGACATCGTGGCCGAGCCGAGACAGCCCGTCGGCCACCGACGATCCCACCCGGCCGCATCCCATCACGACTACTCGCACTTGCGGGTCCTCTCGGCGTGCGTGCTACGTGTAGGGTCTCACCGCCGACGACGATGGCCAGCCGGTTTGGGCCAAAACATTGTCTTCTAGTGAACCGTACCGGCAGACCCGCATGGGCTTACTCTTGGCTCTCGTGTCCAAACTTTCGACCGCGGCACGCCGGCTGGTTTTGGGTCGGCCCTTTCGCAGCGATCGGCTGAGCCACACACTGCTGCCCAAGCGGATCGCCTTGCCGGTGTTCGCTTCCGACGCGTTGTCCTCGGTGGCTTACGCCCCCGAGGAGGTCTTTCTCATGCTCTCCGTGGCCGGGCTGGCGGCGTATTCGTTGACACCGTGGATTGGCCTGGCGGTGGCGGCGGTGATGCTGGTCGTGGTGGCCAGCTACCGGCAGAACGTGCATGCCTACCCTTCCGGCGGCGGCGATTACGAAGTGGTCACCACAAACCTGGGTGCCAACGCCGGCCTCACGGTCGCGAGCGCCCTGATGGTGGATTACGTTCTCACGGTGGCTGTTTCGACGGCATCGGCCATGTCGAACATCGGATCTGCCGTTCCGTTCGTTGCCGGCCACAAGGTACTGTTCTGCGTCAGCGCGATCCTGTTGGTGATGGCGATGAACCTGCGCGGTGTGCGCGAGTCCGGGGTGGCCTTCGCGATCCCGACCTATGCGTTCATCGTCGGCGTCGGTCTCATGCTCGCCTGGGGGTTGTTCCGGATTTACGCCTTGGGCGAGCCGCTACGGGCCGAATCCGCCGGCTTCGTGATGCACGCCGAGCGCAGCGAGATCGCCGGCTTTGCCATGGTGTTCCTGGTGGCGCGGTCGTTCTCGTCGGGCTGCGCGGCGCTCACCGGTGTGGAGGCGATCAGCAACGGGGTGCCGGCATTTCGAAAGCCCAAGTCGCGCAATGCGGCAACGACGCTGCTCATGCTGGGCACCATCTCGGTCAGCCTTTTGATGGGCATCATCCTGCTGGCGGAGAAGACCAGGGTCCAGATTGTCGACGATCCCGACACCCAGCTGAGCGGTATCCCGCGCGATTATCAGCAGAAGACACTTGTGACTCAGATCGCGCAGGCGGTGTTCGGCAGCTTCCACATCGGATTTCTGCTGATCGCGGCCGTTACCGCGCTCATCCTGGTGTTGGCGGCCAACACGGCTTTCAACGGGTTCCCGGTACTGGGCTCTGTGCTCGCGCAGCACAGTTACCTTCCGCGCCAACTACATACCCGTGGTGACCGACTGGCATTCTCCAACGGCATCGTATTCCTGGCGATGGCGGCCCTCGCGGCGATCATCGCGCTCCGCGCAGAGGTCACCGCGCTGATACAGCTGTACATCGTCGGTGTCTTCATATCGTTCACGCTGAGCCAAATCGGCATGGTCCGACATTGGACCCGGTTGCTGGGCAACCAAACTGACCCAGCGGTTCGGCGCACGATGCAGCGCTCGCGGGTGGTCAACACGATCGGGTTCGTGGCCACCGGCACGGTGCTGTTCGTCGTATCGATCACCAAGTTCCTGGCCGGTGCGTGGATCGCTGTTGTTGCGATGGTTTTACTCTTCGTCCTGATGAAGATGATCCGCAAGCATTACGACACCGTCACTCGGGAGCTGGAGCAGCAGGCCGCCGAGCACGATGAGATCGTCCTGCCCAGCCGCAACCACGCCGTGGTGCTGGTGTCGAAGTTGCACCTGCCCACGCTGCGCGCGCTGGCCTATGCGCGCGCGACGCGGCCCGATGTACTGGAAGCCGTTACGGTGAGCGTCGACGACGCGGAAACCCGTCACCTGGTCCGCGGCTGGGAGGCGAGCGATATCAGCGTGCCGCTCAAGGTCATCGCTTCGCCGTACCGCGAAATCACCCGCCCGGTACTGGATTACGTCAAACGTGTGAGCATGGAATCACCGCGCAGCGTGGTGACGGTCTTCCTTCCGGAATACGTTGTGGGCCACTGGTGGGAGCATCTGCTGCACAATCAGAGCGCGCTGCGGCTGAAAGGCCGGTTGCTGTTCATGCCGGGCGTGATGGTGACATCGGTTCCCTGGCAACTTAATTCGTCGGAGCGGCTCAAAGCGTTGCACCCGCATGCGGCTCCTGGCGACGCCCGTCGGGGGATCTTCGATTGACACGCGAATTTACCGCGGGGCCGACCCCCGCCCTGACGGAACTGACGTTGACCGCCGGCGCGCCGGCCAACGGCGGCAGTTGTGTCGCACGTCACGACGGTCGGGTGGTTTTCGTCCGTTACGCGCTGCCCGGCGAGCGGGTGCGGGCGCGGGTCACCGCGGATCGGGGTTCCTACTGGCACGCCGAGGCTGTCGAAGTGATCGAGCCGTCGGACGACCGTCGGGCGTCGTTATGTCCCATCGCCGGAGTGGACGGTGCAGGTTGTTGCGATCTGGCATTCGTCGAACCTGCGGCGGCGCGCGCGCTCAAAGCCGAAGTGGTCTCCAATCAGCTTGCCCGCCTTGGCGATTACCAGTGGCATGGGACAGTCCAACCGCTGTCGCCGGGTGGCCCGACCGGTTGGCGAACCCGCGTCCGGCTCGACATCGGCGCTGACGGCCGCGCCGGATTTCATCGCTACCGCAGCGACGAGCTGGTCACCGATCTCAACTGCGGCCAGCTGCCGGCCGGGATGACCCAAGGTCTGGCTGTCACCGAATGGCCCGCCGGCGCACAACTGCACGTCGTCATTGACGACGACGGTCAACGGCACGTGGTGCGCACGTCGCGCCAAGGCCGGCGAACCTCGACGGATGTGGTCGAGGGCAGCTTCCAGGGTGTGCAGCGGGCGGGTCGGCACAGCTGGCAGGTCCCGGTGACGGCCTTCTGGCAGGCGCACCGCGACGCGGCGCGGACCTACAGCGAACTGGTCAGCGACTGGGCCCAACCGGCCCCGGGCATGACGGCGTGGGATCTCTACGGTGGCGTAGGGGTTTTCGCCGCGGTGCTCGGTGATGCGGTCGGGGAGTCCGGACACGTGATGAGCGTCGACAGCTCACGGGCGGCGTCGCGGGCGGCGCGCGCCACCTTGGGCGAGCTCGCGCAGGTTAGCGTGATCACCGATTCGGTGCGGCGGGCGCTCACCGCACAACGCCGCGGCGCGGATGTGGCCGTCTTGGATCCGCCGCGGGCCGGAGCCGGACGCGAGGTGATCGACTTGCTGGCCGCGGCCGATGTCCCGCGGGTGGTGCATATTGGTTGCGAGGCAGCGTCATTCGCCCGCGACGTCGGTCTCTATCAGCGCCACGGCTACGTGGTTGACAAGATTTCGGTATTCGACTCATTCCCGCTGACCCATCACATCGAGTGCGTCGCGCTGTTGACGCGCTGACAGTTACGCGAGGACGTTACGCAAGCCCGTTACACAAGGACGAAGTACCGCAGCCACAAGTAGACCGCGCAAATCGCGGTGGAGATCGCGGTGACCACGATGCCCTTGCGGGTGAATTCCCCGTGGGCCAGAGGCGATCCACTTCGCCCGGAAACACCTCGCGCAGTTGCTTTTTGAGCGCTT
>NZ_DATFZD010000418.1:0-9564 GCF_035314665.1 Mycobacterium sp.
GGGCGTCGGCAGGCGTGTTTCAGTTAGCGGGTGCACCAACGTTGCCGATACGGTCAACACCTATGTCCCGCCGCCGGCCGACTATGCGCCGCTGCCGCAGGACTTTCCGCCCCCACCGCCACCACCGCCGCCGGTAAATGTGTGCGTTGGAGCCGGCAGGCGAATCCATGTAAGCGGGTGCTCCTAAAAGCGCGACTCCGCGCGTCGGCGTCGGGCGATGCGTAAACCGAAGCGTTTAGAACAGTGTCGTTTGCGTCTTTGAGATGGCTTTGGCTGCGGCCGTGCTGTTTTCGGGATCGGTGCCGAGCGTGTCACGACGGTAGCATCATCTCATCCGAAACTCACCGCGCAGACCGCCATCTCCGCATCTCCCATTTCTACTTCTTGGGTTGCTGACCAGAGGTTGCTTGGAACCGGAATTCGACGACGTCGCCGTCGGCCATCACGTAGTCCTTGCCCTCCATGCGCACCTTGCCGGCCGACTTGGCCGCGGCCATCGACCCCGCGGCCACCAGGTCGTCGTAGGACACGATCTCGGCCTTGATGAAGCCCTTCTCGAAGTCGGTGTGAATCACCCCGGCCGCCTTGGGCGCGGTATCGCCTTGATGGATGGTCCAGGCCCGGGATTCCTTGGGCCCGGCCGTCAGGAAGGTTTGCAACTTCAGTGTGTGAAAACCGGCCCGCGCCAACGCATCAAGTCCACGTTCGGTCTGACCGATCGACTCCAGTAGCTCGGCGGCCGACTCGTCGTCGAGCTCGGTGAGCTCGGCCTCGATCTTCGCGTCCAGGAAGACCGCGTCCGCAGGCGACACCAGCGCGCGCAGATCCGCGACCCGTTCGGCATCGGTGAGCACCGCCTCGTCGGCGTTGAACGCGTAGAGGAACGGTTTGGTGGTCAACAGATTCAATTCCCGCAGCAGCAGGGCATCCGCCCTCGCGGCGAAGAGCGTCGTCCCGCCATCCAGCGTCTGTTGAGCAGCCGCGGCGGCTTCGTAGAGCTGCTTGCGGTCCTTGCTGTTGCGGGCTTCCTTCTCCAGCCTCGGAACGGCGCGCTCGAGTGTTTGCAGATCGGCCAGGATCAGCTCGGTCTCGATGACCTCGATATCGGACTTGGGATCCACCCGCCCGGCGACGTGCGTCACATCGTCATCGGAGAACACCCGCACCACCTGGCAGATCGCGTCACATTCGCGGATGTTGGCCAGGAATTTGTTGCCCAGGCCAGCGCCTTCGGATGCGCCCGCGACCAGGCCGGCGATATCGACGAATGTCACCGGCGCGGGCACGATGCGCTCCGAGTCGAACATCTCCGCCAACGTCGCCAACCGGGGATCGGGCAGCGGCACCACGCCCTCGTTCGGCTCGATCGTCGCGAACGGATAGTTCGCGGCCACCACATTGTTTCTGGTCAACGCGTTGAACAGCGTCGACTTGCCGACATTCGGCAGACCTACGATCCCGAGGCTCAAGCTCACAGGGACACAAGTGTAGGAGAGCGCAGGCGGCGCGGAATATGGCACGCCCACGGGTTGCTAACGAGGTCTTTACCAGCCTTTTGGTGCTGAGCCGGTACGGTCGACGTGTGTCAGCAGAGCGGACGCGGTCGGCGGTGGCGGCGGATCACCGCTCGATAATCCCCAACATCCCTGGTGTGCCCTGGTGGGCCGCCGTGGTTGTCGCTGTCACGGGCACCGCGGCGGGCTTCGCCTTCGACGCCGGATCGGGCAAGGAACTGACCACCGTCTTCGCCGCGCTGTACGTGCTGGGTTGCGTGGTTGCGGTGCTGGCGGTTCGCCAGTCCGGTGTCTTCACCGCGGTCATCCAGCCACCGCTGATCCTGTTCTGCGCGGTGCCCGGCGCGTACTGGCTGTTCCACGGCGCTAAGTTCACCGGCGTCAAGGACCTCCTGATCAATTGCGGCTATCCGCTGATCGAACGCTTCCCGCTGATGCTGTTCACCTCGGCTGGCGTGCTGGGCATCGGCATCATCCGCTGGTTGCTGGCAAGGGTGACCCGCCCGGCAGCGACCGCGGCGGCCGAAGCCGCCGAAGCCGAAATGACGACCGGCGAGGCTAAGCCGGCTGGGCTGGCCGGCAAGCTTGTATCGATGTTCGCAGGTCTTCGGCGCGAGCCCGGCGATGACGACTCGGCCGAGAAAGCCGGCAGGGCCCGTTCGCGGCGAACCCACGCAGTTGGACGCTCTGCGAAGCAGGCGAGATCTGCAAGGTCAGCCGAGAGCAGCAAGACGGGCAAGCGTCCGGCAGCGTCGCGCTCCCGGCATGTCCGGCCGCCGCTGGACGAAGCAGCCGATCCGACACTTGACCGTGCCCGGCGCTCCCGGGGTCAGCGCCCGGCGCGCCCTCGCGAATTCGACGCCTCTGAGCCACCCCGCCGCAGCAGGGTGCCGCGCGATCCCGACCTGCGTGGTCGGCCATCGCGCGAGATCCGGCGCGACCCGCACGGTCGCACGGAGCGCCCGACCCGGCGCAGCAGCCGCTTCGACCCCTACGAGCCCATCGAGCCATACGAATCCGTCGCGCCGCCGGAGCCACGTCGCAGGCCCGTGCCGAACGGGGCCGCTACACACCACCCGATCTCACAAGTCCGGTATCGCGAATCAACCAGGGCTGACGACTCACGCAACGAGCCCCCGTCCCGTCCCACGAGGATGCGCGAGCCCCCGCCCGACTCCTGGAACTACGACATCAGGGACGCCTAAGGGCGTCTGGAGACATCTAGGGACGCCTAAGGGCGTCTGGAGACATCTAGGGACGCCTAGCCGTCGCGCCGGGGGCGGATCTCCCGCGGCAGCGCGAACACCAGCGTCTCGTTGGCCGTTGTCACGGGCTGCACCACGTCATAGCCGTACTCGGCCAGCCGCTCCAGCACGCCACGCACCAGCACCTCAGGCACCGACGCGCCGGAGGTGACCCCGACCGTGATGACCCCGTCCAGCCACCCCGGGTCGATGTCGTCGGCGTAGTCCACCAGATGCGCGGCCGCCGACCCAGCACCCAGCGCAACCTCGACCAGCCGCACCGAGTTCGACGAATTGCCCGACCCGACCACGATCACCAGCTCGCACTCTGGCGCCATCGCCTTGACCGCGACCTGGCGGTTCTGGGTCGCGTAGCAAATGTCGTCGCTCGGCGGGTCCTGCAGTTTCGGGAACCGCGCGCGAAGCCGCTGCACGGTCTCCATGGTCTCGTCGACCGACAGCGTGGTCTGCGACAGCCAGATCACCTTGTTCTCGTCGCGAACCGTCACACCGTCCACCGCGCCGGGCCCGTCGACCAGCTGCACATGGTCGGGGGCTTCGCCGGCGGTTCCGACGACCTCCTCGTGCCCCTCGTGACCGATGAGCAGGATGTCGTAGTCGTCGCGGGCAAAGCGTTTGGCCTCGTTGTGCACCTTGGTGACCAACGGGCAGGTGGCGTCGATGACGCGCAGCGACCGCTCGGCCGCCGTCGCGTGCACGGTCGGCGCGACGCCGTGGGCGGAAAACACCACGATGGCGCCCTCGGGGACCTCGTCGGTCTCGTCGACGAAAACCGCCCCCGCCTTGGCCAGGGTGTCCACCACATGCCGGTTGTGCACAATCTCGTGCCGCACGTAAACCGGTGGGCCGTGCTTTTCCAGCGCGCGCTCGACCGTCTCGACGGCGCGGTCGACGCCGGCGCAGTATCCGCGTGGCTCGGCGAGCAGCACGCGCTTGCCGGTGACCGGTTCGACCGCCGAGCTGGCGGCGCCCGGGATCCCCATGTTGACGGTTGGCGGCATGGTACCCAGGTTACTTTCTGCGGACTGGGGCTCGCCAACTCGCGCCGTTCGGCTTGGCGTTGACCGCCTGTTAAGGCAGTCTGGACCGCATGGTTACTGCACCGTATGGGGTCCGGCTGCTGGTCGGCGCGGCGACACTCGCCGTCGAGGAGACGATCAGGCTGCCGAAAACCATCCTGATGTATCCGATGACACTGGTCAGTCAGGCCGCGCACATCGTCATGCGGTTTCAGCAGAACATGGCCGAACTGGTGATCAAGGGCGACTCGACCCTCGAGCAGATTTTTCCGCCCAAGGAAGAGCAGCCCGAGTGGGCAACCTTCGATGAAGACCTCGACGACGACGGACCCGGACTGGGCGTCGACCCGTCCGACGTCGAAAACCGCGCCGAAGGACGGTTCGCGCTGTACACCGCACCTGACCCGTCGCCCGGAGGGGGCAGCGCCGACCACCCGACTCGGCCCGTGTCCGTCACCCGTGCCAGGAAATCGGCCAGCAACGTGCCTACGCCGGCAGTGGCCGACGAGTTGGACTACGAAACGCTGACGCTGGCCCAGCTGCGGGCCCGACTGCAAACGCTCGACCTGGATGAACTCGAGGCGCTGCTGGCCTACGAAGAGGCCACCAAGTCGCGTGCACCGTTCCAGACGCTGCTCGCCAACAGGATCACGCGCGCGACGGCGAAGTGACCCGAGCGGTGCCGGCTCGACCGGCGAATTCGGCCGAGAACCCGTATCCGGTTCGCGCGGTGGCCATCCGGATCGCGGGCTGGGTCGACAAACTGGGCACGGTCTGGGTGGAAGGTCAGCTGACCCAGATCAATATCCGGCCGGGCGCCAAGACGGTATTCATGGTGCTTCGGGACCCCGCGGCCGACATGTCGCTGACCGTAACTGCCCCACGCGATTTGGTGGACCGTGCCCCGGTCAAGCTCGTCGAGGGCGTGCAGGTGGTGGTCTGCGGAAAGCCGAACTTCTTCACCGGACGCGGCACATTCTCGTTGCGGCTCAGCGAAATACGCGCGGTGGGCATCGGCGAACTGCTGGCACGCATCGAGCGGCTGCGACGACTGCTGGACGCCGAGGGGCTGTTCGACGCGCGGCTCAAGCGACCGATCCCCTTCCTGCCTGCCACGGTCGGGTTGATCACCGGCCGGGCCAGCGCCGCCGAGCGGGATGTCACCACGGTGGCCGCCGCGCGCTGGCCCGCGGTGCGGTTCGCCGTGCGCAACACCGCCGTGCAGGGTCCGACCGCCGTCGCCCAGATCGTTGACGCGCTAAGCGAATTGGACGCCGACCCCGATGTCGACGTGATCGTGGTGGCCCGCGGCGGCGGCAGCGTCGAGGACCTGCTGCCGTTCTCCGACGAGACGCTGTGCCGCGCGATCGGCGCGTGTCGCACCCCGGTGGTCAGTGCGGTCGGTCACGAGCCCGACAATCCGCTGTGCGACCTGGTCGCCGACCTGCGGGCCGCGACTCCCACCGATGCCGCCAAGAAGATCGTCCCGGATACCGCGGCGGAGCAACACCTGCTCGACGACCTGCGCCGGCGCAGCGCCCAGGCGCTGCGCAACTGGGTGGCTCGCGAACAGCGCGCGCTCGCGCAGTTGCGCAGCCGGCCGGTGCTCGCCGAGCCGCTAGCCGCGCTGAGGGTGCGCGCCGAGGAGGTCCACCGCGCCCGGTCGGCGGTTCGCCGGGATATCACCCGGATGATCGACGTGGAGGCCGAACGCGTCGGTCACTTGTCCGCAAGGCTGGCTACGTTGGGTCCCGCGGCCACCCTGGTCCGCGGCTATGCCGTGGTGCAGACGGTTGCTACGGACGGGCCCTCGGCGGTGCTCCGCTCAGTCGACGATGCCCCGGCGGGCACCAAGCTGCGGGTGCGAGTTGCCGACGGTTCCGTCGCAGCGATAAGTGAAGGACGAACCGATGGCTCGTGAAGAAGGCGAAGAGGCTACACCTATTAGTCAACTTGGCTATGAAAAATGCCGAGACGAGCTGATCGAGGTCGTGCGCCTTCTGGAGCAGGGCGGGCTGGACCTCGATGCATCGCTGAAATTGTGGGAAAGAGGCGAACAGCTCGCTAAACGCTGCGAGGAACACTTAGCTGGAGCGCGTAAGCGGGTGGCCGACACACTGGGCGCCGACGGCCAGGACGGTTCTTGAAAAAGAACCCAATTTCGGGGGTTCTGTTCGAAACTGGAACACGTTTCAGTTATCTTCGTCGGCATGGCTGACACTTCTGGAACATTGCCGACCACCCAGCTGGGCCGGATCCTGGTCACCGGCGGCTCGGGATTCGTCGGCGCCAACCTGGTCACCACGCTGCTCGACCGTGGCTACCAGGTCCGGTCCTTCGACCGGGCGCCCTCGCCGCTGCCGGCCCAGCCGGGGCTGGAGGTGCTCCAGGGCGACATCTGCGACCGCGACATGGTCGCGACCGCGGTCGACGGCATCGACACCGTCTTTCACACCGCCGCGCTCATCGAGCTATTGGGCGGCGCGTCGGTCACCGAGGAGTACCGGAAGCGCAGCTTCGCCGTCAACGTCGAGGGCACCAAGAACCTGGTGCACGCCGCACAGGCGGCCGCGGTGAAGCGGTTCGTCTACACGTCGTCCAACAGTGTGGTGATGGGCGGCCAGCCCATATCCGGTGGCGACGAGACCCTCCCCTACACCGACCGGTTCAACGACCTCTACACCGAGACCAAAGTGGTGGCCGAGCGATTTGTTTTGTCCCAGAACGCGTCACCGAACGGCGGGGCCGGGCTGCTGACGTGCGCCGTCCGCCCAAGCGGAATCTGGGGCTGTGGCGACCAGACCATGTTCCGCAAGGTGTTCGAAAGTGTGCAGGCCGGTCACGTCAAGATCCTGGTGGGCCGCAAGGCCGCGCGGCTGGATAACTCCTACGTGCACAACCTGATTCACGGCTTCATCCTGGCCGCCGAGCACCTGGTGCCCGGCGGCACCGCGCCCGGGCAAGCCTACTTCATCAACGATGCCGAACCGGTGAACATGTTCGAGTTCGCCCGACCCGTGGTGGCGGCGTGCGGTCATCGCCTGCCCCGGCTGCGGATATCCGGCGCCGCGGTCCGCGCGGCAATGTCGGGCTGGCAGCGACTGCACTTCCGCTTCGGGCTGCCCAAACCCGCGCTGGAACCGCTGGCCGTCGAGCGGCTCTATCTCGACAACTATTTCTCGGTGGGCAAAGCCACCCGCGAACTCGGCTATCGGCCACTGTTCACCACCGAGCAGGCGATGGCCGAATGCCTGCCCTACTACACCGAGCTGTTCGACCAGATGAAAGCCGCCGCCCAGCCCCATCTGGCAGCGGTTGTCGCCCCCGCCATGGCCGAGTAGCGGTATATTCCGCGTCGTCGCGTCGCGAAATACACCCTCTTGGCGAGCGACGAGGAGGAGCGGCGCATATGACCGAGACGGTGTTGGTCACCGGGGCGTTCGGCTTGGTCGGGTCCGCGACGGTGCGGCAGCTGCGCGCCGACGGCCGCCGCGTCGTCGCCACCGACCTCGACATCCCGGCCAACAGCAAGAAGGCAGCCGCCCTGCTGCCGGCCACCGACGTCCGGTGGGCCGACCTCACCGATCCGGACGCGGTCGGCGCGCTGCTGCGCGAAGTCTCGCCCGCGGCGATCATCCACCTTGCCGCGATCATCCCGCCGGTGTGCTACGCGCGGCCTGCGTTGGCCCGCCGCGTCAACGTCGACGCGACCGGATTTCTGATCGACGCGGCGAAGACGCTGCCGGCGCCGCCGCGATTTGTGCAAGCCTCGAGCGTCGCCGCCTACGGCGCCCGTAACCCCCACCGCATCACCGACGTGCTGACCGCGGACACACCGCTGCGGCCATCCGACATCTACGGCGCCCACAAGGTGGAGGCCGAGCAGCTGGTGCACGGCTCCGAGCTGGACTGGGTGGTGCTGCGACTCGGCGGCGTGCTCACGTCGGAGCCGCGGTTCGACCTCGACCTGGACACCATCTACTTCGAGGCGTCGCTGCCGGTCGACGGGCGCATCCAGACCGTCGACGTGCGCGATGTCGCCCGCGCGTTCGTCGCCGCCACCACCGCGCCGGTGGTCGGCGAGACATTGCTGATCGGCGGCGACGACTCGCACCGCCACGTCCAGGGCGACATCGCGCCGGCCAGCGCCGCGGCGATGGGCTTGGTCGGCGGAGTACCTCGAGGGCGCAAGGGCAACCCGGACAGCGACGCCGACTGGTTCGCCACCGATTGGATGGACACCGCACGCTCAGTGGAAGCCCTGAAATTCCAACGGGTTTCGTGGGCACACATGCTGGCCGAGATGGCCGACCGGATGGGCTGGCGGCGCTATCCGATAAGGCTGGCGGCTCCGCTGGCCCATGAGCTGCTCAAACGTCGCTCACCGTACTACCGCTATCCGGGCCGCTACGCCGACCCGTGGCGCGTGATCGAAGCCAAGTGGAATGACCCTCGACCCGATCGGAGCCCCGCATGACTGATCGCACGGCTGTCGTTGTCGGCGGCGCGTCCGGCATCGGCCGCGCGGTGGCGCACGCACTGGCCGCCGATGGCTGCAAGGTGACCGTCGCGGACCGCAACGTCGACGGCGCGCGTGCCGTCGCCGCCGAGATCGGCGACCCGCACACCGCCGAGACGGTCGAGGTCACCGACGAAGACTCGGTACGAGCACTTTTCGGGCAGGCCGACACGCTCGACGTGGTGGTCAACACCGCCGGCTACAGCGGCGTTGGGCTGATCACAGAGTTGTCCGTCGAAGATTTCCGCTCGGTCGTCGACGTCTGCCTCACCGGCGCCTTCCTGGTGATCAAGCACGCCGCGCCGCGGCTGCGCGACGGCGGGGCGCTGGTGTCGATCAGTTCGCTCAACGGGCGCCAGCCCGCTGCCGCAATGAGCGCCTACTGCGCGGCCAAGGCTGGCCTGTCGATGCTGACCCAAGTCGCGGCGCTCGAACTCGCGCCGCGCGGTATCCGGGTCAACGCCGTCGCCCCCGGATTCGTGCACACACCGCTCACCGAGCCGGCCACCCAAATTCCGGGCGTGCTCAACGAATACCTGGAGAACACGCCGCTGGGCCGCGCCGGCACCCCTGAGGAGATCGCCGAGGCCGTCGTGTTCCAGTGCAAGGCGCCGTGGCTGACCGGTGAGGTGCTCGACCTCAACGGCGGCGCGCACATGAAGCGACACCCAGACATCTTGGGCCACGTGATGAAGCTGGCCGCGCAGTGAGTCTCACCGGCAAGCAAGCGATCGTCACCGGCGCGGGCTCGGGCATCGGCGCGGCACTGTGCCGGGCCCTGGTCGCTGCGGGCGCCGACGTCGTCTGCACCGATGTCGACGGCGCCGCAGCGGCCCGTACCGCCGAGGGCCTGCACGGTCCGGGCACCGCGACGTCGGCCACCCTGGACGTCACCGACGCGGCCGCGGTGGCGGCTGCCGTCGACGCCGTGGTCGCCCACGCCGGACGGCTCGACCTGATGTTCAACAACGCCGGAATCGCTTGGGGCGGTAATACGGAACTGCTCACGCTGGACCAGTGGAACGCCATCATCGACGTCAACATCCGCGGCGTCGTGCACGGGGTGACGGCCGCCTACCCGGTGATGCTGCGGCAGGGGCACGGCCACATCGTCAACACCGCGTCGATGGCGGGGCTGACCGCGGCCGGCCAGATCACCAGTTATGTGATGACCAAGCACGCGATCGTGGGGCTGTCTCTGGCGCTGCGCTCGGAGGCCGTCTCCCGCGGGGTGGGCGTGCTGGCCG
>NZ_DATFZD010000419.1:0-12830 GCF_035314665.1 Mycobacterium sp.
TCCGCGGGCAACACCAATGGCTCGGCGTTTGCGGGCCTATCGGCAAATACCATGTTTTACAACACCGCTTTGGGCCTGGCGATGCTCTTCGGCAGGTATCTGCCGATGATCCTGGTGCTCGCACTCGCTGGATCGCTGGCCCGCCAGGGTCATACGCCGGCGTCCATCGGAACCCTGCCCACCCATCGACCGCAATTCGTCGGTCTGGTTGCTGCGGTGACGGTTATTCTATGTGCGCTGACATTTTTGCCGGCCTTAGCACTCGGGCCGCTTGCCGAAGGAATCCACTAGATGCGTGGTACCGCCTACTTCGAGCCCGATTGGCGGCGCGAGCAGCTTCGGACCAATCTATGGCTGGTCCCGATCGTGCAAACGCTGGCGGTCGTCCTGCTGTTTGCCCTCACCTACACGGTGGATCGCATGGCATATGACGGGATTATCCGGCTGCCGTCGTGGGTGCTGAATGGCAGCGCCGACTCGGCTCGAGCCGTGTTGGCCACCATCGCCGCCGCGATCATTACCGTCGTCGGCATCGTCTTCTCGATCACCATCGTGGCCCTGACGCTGGCCTCGACGCAGTTCGGGCCCCGGATGCTGCGGAACTTCGTGCGCGACCCGGGAACTCAAGTTTCGTTGGGAACTTTCGTCGCGTCGTTTTCCTACGCGACCATCTCGCTGGTTTCGGTGGGCGGCGGCCCACATGGCGATTTCGTTCCACATCTGTCGATCACGGTGACGTTCATCCTGACGTTGGTCGACGTGGCAACGCTGATCTTTTTCTTCAATCACATCGCCGCGATGATTCAGCTTCCGGTGGTGATTGCGCGCATCGCTGGAAGGTTGGCCGTGGAGATCGCGAACCTGGATCGCGGCGAATCGTACGGTGTCGGCGCGGCGCGCGGCCCGTCGTGCGAGGAGCTGTTGGAAAAGTTGGAGGAGTTCGGTGCCCCGATCCGCACGCCGAGCAGTGGTTATCTCCAGGTCATCCGCCATGACATATTGGTCAAGATCGCTACCAAGGCGGATGCGGTGGTGCAGTTGCCCTACCGCCCAGGGCATTTCCTGGTTGCCGGCCAGGTAGTGGCCTGGGTGTGGCCGCCAGAGGCCGCCCCAGCTGTCGCCGATCGTCTCGCACTGGGCCACGTCACCGGTGCGTATCGCACTCTCCCGCAAGATATTTCGTTCGGCTTCGATCAGTTGGTCGAGATCGCCTTGCGCGCGCTGTCGCCGGCGGTCAACGACACGTTCACGGGAATGACGTGTATCGACTGGATTGCCGATTGCCTGTGCCGGATCTCTACCTCGTGGCGTCCGCAACGGATCCGGCGCGACGCAGAGGGCAACATTCGCGTGATCGCGTTCGTCGCCGATTTCGACCGACTCGTCGAGCGCACGTTCGACACCATCCGCCAGGCCGGAGTCGGCATGCCCGCCATCATGATTCGGCAACTTGACGCACTGGCCAAAGTCATCGAACAGACCCCCGACCGCAAACGCCGGACGGTACTGCTTCGCGAAGCCGAGGCGATCCAGCGATTGAACCTGTCCTCGGTGACCGAGCCCACCGACCGTGACGACGTCACCAGGCGCTACGAGGTCGTCATGGCGCTGCTCGACCCCAACGCGCCGCCGCGGGTGGCCGACCTCAAACCGATGACCAACGGATTCGATTACGACGAGGCGGCACGCGTCATCTGAGGCAAGCGAACCCGTAGCGGCTACAGTCGGCGCACATGACCTCCAATCCACTGAAGACGGATCTTGTGCTATCCGGTGGCGGCGTCAAGGGCATCGGCCTGGCCGGCGCCGTCGTCGCGCTGATGGAAGCCGGGTACGGCATCCAGCGCGTCTCTGGAACGTCGGCAGGCTCGATCGTCGGCGCCATCTTGGCGGCCGGCGTCGATCAGCTCACCCCCGAGCAGGTCGAGCAGCTCACCATGACGTTGCCCTACCGCAAATTCCTCGACCCGACGCCGATCACCGGTATTCCGCTGCTTGGACCCGCGTGGGGTGTGTTGAGCGAAACTGGTATCTATAAAGGCGATTTCGCGCGCGAGTGGATCCGTTCTGAGCTGAAGAACCTGGGCGTGCGCACCTTCGGCGATCTGGCGCTCGACGACGAAGACCTGCCGCCGGAGCAGCGCTACCGGTTGGTGGTCACCGTGTCCGATGTGACGACTGGCCAGCTGGTGCGGCTGCCGTGGGACTACCACCGGCTCTACGGGCTGGACCCCGACGAGCAGGAGGTCGCCGACGCGGTTCGCGCTTCGATGTCGATTCCGTTCTTCTTCCGGGTGGCCAAGCTGAGAAGCACCAGCGGCCTTACGTCGACGCTGATTGACGGCGGCCTGCTGTCGAACTTCCCGATCGACTCGTTCGACCGGTGTGATGGCAAACCACCACGCTGGCCGACGTTCGGTGTCACGTTGCTACCCAACCTTCCTGAGGGCAACGACAAGGTGATTCCGGCCTTGGGCCCGGTAAATTGGCTCTTCGGAGGTCCGCCGCTGCTGGAAGAGCTGATCACTACGATGATCGTCGGCCGCGACCAGGCCTACCTGAACCAGCCCTGGGTTAGCGCGCGGGCGATTCGCGTCGACTCGACCGAGATCAGTTTTCTCGACTTCAACCTCTCGCAACAGCAGATGCAGTTGCTTTATCAGCGTGGCTACCATGCAGCGGAGGCCTTCTTGTCGACCTGGAACTGGCCGCAATACCTCCAGCGCTTCCGATGACCAGGAGCCTAAACGCCGAACTCTGCTGCCATGCCGTCGATCCCGGCCCGGATGCCGGCCAGCGCGTCGGCTCGGGTGCGCAATTTCGTTGCGGCGTGCGCCCCCTGCTTGAGGGTGGCGAATTCGCGTGCGGCTTCCTCGGCGCGGCTGCGAACCATATCGGGCATCACGATTTCGTCGAGCCAGCCGGCGGCTATTGCGGTTTCGCCGAAGAACGTCTTCGCCAGCCCCGCGGCTTGCTGGTAGGCGGACCGCGTCAGCCGCAGCTTCATCACCTCGAGCGCCGCATAAGGGATCGTCATACCGATCGCGACCTCGTTCGCCTGGATGTTGGAGGCCGGGGCCGCCACCCGGTGATCGCCGCTGGCCAGTAGGAACGCACCCATCGCGATGGCGTGGCCGGTGCAGGCCATCACCACCGGCTTGGGATAGGACAGCAGCCGGTGCGACAGCTCGAAGCCGCCCTTGAGCATGTCGATCGCGGGCTGAATCTCGCCGGAGGTCAACACTTTCAAGTCGAACCCACCGCTGAACACCCGGTGGTTTCCGGCGATCACGACGGCGCCGACGTCGTCCCGGTCGGCGTGATCGAGCGCTTCGTTGAGGGCCTGCTGCATCGTCGGCCCGAGGACGTTGACCTTGCCGTCGTCCATCGTGATGAACGCGACTGAGTCGTCGAGGCGATAGGTGACCGGGCCGCTCATAGCCTCGATTGAATCAGATCGACGTGGTGCCGGCCGTGGCGGCGTCGCTAGACGACGCGCTCGCCGCGGTGTTTACCCAGTTCGTCTTCGGCGTCACCCCAACGCAGACTCACGTCGGTCGGCGGCGCCTCGATCTGACGCATGCGGTATCGATCCTTGGTTTCCTCGATCGCACGGTTCATCCGTTCGATCTCGCCGCGGAAGACGTCTGCGCGAGTCTCCTTGGTGGCGTAGTGGAAATAGGTCAGCAAGCTGCGTAGCAGTTCCAGCTTCTCTTTTTCCCGCTTGGCCAGGTTGTGGTTCGTCATCAATTCGATCCGCTGCACCGGCGGCAGCGCGGCCCAGTCCAGCACCACCTTGGTTTCGAACGGACGCCGGCGACGCTGCCACAGCTTCCACCCGCGGGGAGTCTCGACGCGGTCGTAATAGGTCAGCGTGCCGGGGAAACGCGACTCGATGCCCTCACCGAGCTCGGAGCGGTCGAGCGCCGAATCCCACACCGTGCGCCACTCTTGGCCCGGCGCCAGGGTCGGCAACTGGCGGGGGAGTTGCAGTTCGACGACATCGGCGTAACCGTCGGTGGCGTTTTCGTACTCGGCGACGGTCGGTGGGTGTGGAAACGTGAACGAGACGTCGTAGGCCGAGGTCTTACCGAAGTTCCGCACCACCAGCTCGATCAAATGCCAATCGGCCGCGTGCGGCTCCATGAACATCCCGACGTTCGGACGGGTCTCTTCGATTGCCAACCGGCGGTTGCGCCGGATCTGTTGATTGGCAAACACGAGCGCGACCACGCCGAGCAACAGCAGGGCCCAGACGGCCAACATCAGCCAGGTACCGGACCCAGTGCCCGCCAACTGGTGCCAACGATCTTGGATCCATCCCATCGAAGAATCCACCTCCCGCTTATATCACAGCACTTACGGGCGTGAAAATTCGCTGGAGGACCCGTAAGTGCTTATTTACCCGCCCATCAGCATTCGCCACTGATCGAGATCGGCGACGCGATAGACGTAGTTCGATCGCTTGACCTCCGACAACGACGCGCTCGATTCGATTGAGTACCAGTGTCCGGGAAACACCGTTGGATCACCAGACAGTCGCGCAAGCTTTTGCAGGCTGCGGAACATTTCGTCAGAGTCGCCGCCGGGAAAATCGGTGCGGCCACAGCCTTCCAAAAACAGCGTGTCACCGGCAACCAGCCGGCCGTCGAGCAGGAAGCATTGGCTGCCCGGCGTGTGGCCTGGGGTGTGCAGCAGCTCGATCTCGATATCGCCGGCGCTGACCTTGTCGCCATGCTCATGCTGGGTGAGGTCGCCCATGCTGATCCCGGTTACGCGCGAAACAAATAGCGCCTCTTGCGAATTGACGTGGACGGGGACGCTGACGCGCTCCAGCAGCTCGGCCAGCCCCTTGAGTTCGAAGCCCATCATCGAGCCGCCGACATGGTCGGGGTGGTGATGGGTGACCAGCACGCCGGACAGCTGCATGCCGTCGGCCTCGAGTGCGTCGAGCAGATCGCCGGCCGCGTATGCCGGGTCGACCACCAGACAGTCGCCGGTCTGGCGGTCCCCGATCAGGTAGGCAAAGTTGCGCATCTGCATCGCGAACCCGTCACCCTTGGCGAAGTCGCGGCCGGAAAGCAATTGGCGGAAGTACAGCCGGTCGGAATCAGGCATTCGCTCAGCCTATAACCGCTGGGTTTGGTGCCCTCGCGGCCCAGGCTGTACCCTCTTTTAGGCCCGCGGCGCGGCTCGACTGATCGCTACGGGTGTGCCCCCTTAGCTCAGTCGGTAGAGCGTTTCCATGGTAAGGAAAAGGTCAACGGTTCGATTCCGTTAGGGGGCTCGGCGGACGCCGAGCAGGCAGGCGGCCCAGAACGAAGGCAATGCAGTCGCGAGGCGATGTAGCTCAGTCGGTTAGAGCGAACGACTCATAATCGTTAGGTCGCCGGTTCGAGTCCGGCCATCGCTACAACACAACAACGACACGATCCGAAAAGAGAACCGACGTGGCCTCCAGTACCGACGTACGGCCCAAGATCACCTTGGCGTGCGAGGTGTGCAAGCACCGCAACTACATCACGAAGAAAAACCGCCGCAACGACCCCGACCGGCTGGAGCTGAAGAAATTCTGCCCCAACTGCGGCAAGCACCAGGCCCACCGCGAGACGCGCTGACACCGGTCACGAGCCGATACTGAGACTGACTAGGTAGGTTTTAGAGCCGTGGCGTTGGGCAAAGACGTGGTCGGGATGCACTACCGGTACCCCGATCACTATGTGGTCGAGCGGGAGAAAGTCCGCGAGTACGCGACCGCCGTCAAAAACGACGACCCGGCGTTTTTCGAAGAGAAGGCCGCCGCGGAGCTGGGTTACTCCGCGCTACCGGCGCCACTGACGTTCATCTCCGTTTTCGGCTACAAGGCACAGTCGGCGTTCTTCGCACACGCCAACATCGGCATCCAGGACGAGCAGATCGTGCAGGTCGACCAGGTGCTGAAGTTTCTGGCGCCAATCCAGGTTGGCGACAAGCTGTACTGCGATGTCTATGTCGACTCGATCCGACAGGCGCACGGCACCGACATCATCGTCACCAAGAACATCGTCACCAATGAAGCGGGTGACGTCGTACAGGAGAGCTACACGACCCTGGCGGGCCGTGCCGGTGAAGACGGAGAAGAGGGTTTCAGCCATGCCACTGCGTGAGTTCGATTCGGTGAAGGTGGGTGACCAGATTCCGGAGAAGGTCTACCCACTGACGCGTCAGGATTTGGTGAACTATGCGGGTGTCTCCGGTGATCTCAACCCGATTCACTGGGACGACGAGATCGCCAAGGTCGTCGGGCTGGACATGGCGATCGCGCACGGCATGCTGACGATGGGCCTGGGTGGGGGCTACGTCACCTCGTGGGTCGGCGACCCCGGTGCGGTGACCGAGTACAACGTCCGCTTCACCGCGGTGGTGCCGGTGCCCAACGATGGCAAGGGCGCCGAGATCGTGTTCAGCGGGAAAGTGAAGTCGGTCGATCCGGACAGCAAGTCGGTAACGATCGCCATTACGGCGACCACTGGCGGCAAGAAGATCTTCGGCCGTGCCATCGCAGCGGCGAAGTTGGCCTGAGCGTGGCGATCAACACCGACATCCGCGGAATGGTCTGGGACTACCCGGATAGCTACGAGGTGGGCCGGGAGAAGGTGCGCGAATTCGCCAAGTCGGTCAAGGCCGACGACCCGGCCTGTCTGGATGAAAATGCGGCCGCCGAACTCGGGTATGACGCCCTCGTCGCGCCGCCGACTTTCGTCACCATCCTCGGGAAGATCGTCCAGGCGGATTTCATGCGGAAGGTTGACACCGGCTACGAGACGCTGCAGATGGTCCAGGTCGACCAGCGGTTCGTCTACCACAAGCCGATCCTTGCCGGCGATGTGCTGCATGCCCGGATGGAGGTCCACTCCGTCGCCGAACGGTTCGGCGCCGACATCGTCGTCACCAGGAACATCTGCACCAACCAGGACGGAGAGGTCGTGTTGGAGGCCTACACCACGGTGATGGGTCACGAGGGCGACGACTCGATCAATCTCAAGTGGGACATGGAGTCTGGGCAGGTCGTCAGGACGGCGTAATTAGTACCTGAGACCTGCTCCGATGTACACTCGGACCTCGGGGTTTTCCCATTACCAGCGTGTTTTTCCTCAATTGGAGAGCGCGCGCTCATGTGTGAAGCCCCGGCACCAGCAGGTTGGCCTGCCAACCGGCGAAGGGGCGTAGCTCAACTGGCAGAGCAGCGGTCTCCAAAACCGCAGGTTGCAGGTTCAAGTCCTGTCGCCCCTGCTGACACAGAGGACGTGCCATGGTGGACACTGGAAGGTGATCACTAGACCACGAAGTTGAACGAAGGAGCATGCGGTGAGCGACGAACGCGACGATGCCGACGCCGCAGCCGACGGCGGAGCCGACGACCAGAGCGGCGGCCGCACGGCAGTGGTGACGCGCCCGCAGCGCCCGACCGGCAAGCGGTCCCGTCAGCGAGCCGAGGTTGACGACACCTATGACGAAGGCTCGTCCGGTGCCGTCGAGCTCACTGAGAGCAGCGCAGAGGAAGAGGCGGGCAAGAAGCCCAAGAAGGCTAATAAGAAGGCTCAGAAGGCCCGCAAATCATCCGAACAGTCGACCAACCCGATCATCTACGTCTACAACTACCTCAAGCAGGTTGTCGCCGAGCTGCGCAAGGTCATCTGGCCCAACCGCAAACAGATGGGCACCTACACCTCGGTGGTGCTGGCGTTCCTGGTGTTCATGGTGACGTTGATCGGCCTGGTGGACCTGGGCTTGGGCAGACTGGTGCTGCTGGTGTTCGGCTGACGCCGAACCAGTGAGAGCTGAAGTGCTGAAGTATAGGAAGGACCGAAAAAACCGTGACTACCTCCGACGGCGATCTGCCCGTGGGTGAGACGGTCGACATCGAACAGGCCTTGCACGAGGTCGCCGGCGAGCCAAGCCCGCCGGACGCGGTTGCCGACGACGTGGTGGCGCAGGATGCCGCTACCGTGGCGGCTGAGCCCGTAGAGCCGGCCGAAGAGTCGGCCGAAGCCGCCGAACCCGAAGACGTCGACCCGGCTGCTGCGCTGAAAGCCGACCTGCGCCTCAAACCCGGCGATTGGTACGTCATCCACTCCTACGCCGGATACGAGAACAAGGTCAAAGCCAACCTCGAGACCCGTGTGCAGAACCTGGACGTCGGCGACTACATCTTCCAGGTGGAGGTGCCCACCGAAGAGGTCACCGAGATCAAGAACGGCCAGCGCAAGCAGGTCAACCGCAAGGTGCTGCCCGGCTACATCCTGGTCCGCATGGATCTGACCGACGACTCCTGGTCGGCGGTGCGCAACACCCCGGGCGTCACCGGATTCGTCGGCGCGACCTCGCGCCCGTCGGCGCTGGCGCTGGATGACGTGGTCAAGTTCCTGCTGCCGCAGGGCGCGGCGAAGAAACCCGCCAAGGGCGCGGCGAGCACCGCTGCCGCGGCCAGCGAAGGCGGCCTGGAACGTCCGGTGCTCGAGGTCGACTTCGAGGTCGGCGAGTCGGTAACCGTGATGGACGGGCCGTTCGCCACGCTGCCGGCCACCATCAACGAGGTCAACGCCGAACAACAGAAACTCAAGGTGCTGGTGTCCATCTTCGGCCGCGAAACACCTGTGGAACTGGGATTTACCCAGGTCTCGAAACTTTAGCTTTAGGCGCCCGGCGACGATGCAGGCCACGTAGTGGCCTGATGAGGAGCCGGGCAACAAGGAAGGAACAACACCAACTCATGGCCCCGAAAAAGAAAGTCGTCGGGCTGATCAAGCTGCAGATCAAGGCCGGCGAAGCCAACCCCGCGCCGCCGGTCGGTCCTGCACTCGGCCAGCACGGCGTCAACATCATGGAGTTCTGCAAGGCGTACAACGCCGCGACGGACGCCCAGCGCGGCAACGTCATCCCGGTGGAGATCACCGTTTACGAAGACCGCAGTTTCACCTTTGCGCTCAAGACGCCGCCGGCGGCCAAGCTGCTGCTGAAGGCTGCGGGCGTCGGCAAGGGCTCGCCCGAGCCGCACAAGGAGAAGGTCGCCAAAGTGACTTGGGATCAGGTTCGCGAGATCGCCGAGACCAAGAAGGCCGACCTCAACGCCAATGACATCGAGGCCGGCGCCAAGATCATTGCCGGCACCGCACGGTCGATGGGCATCACGGTCGAGTAGGTCTGGACCGGAGGACGACGATGCGGGCAGTTACGGCCCGAGGAGAAGTCCGACAATTGAACAGAGTGGGAGGGCCAGCTTCGGCCCGCTTCTCAACCACAACCCAACATCAGATTGGATAACGAATGAGCAAG
Organism: Mycobacterium sp.; assembly: GCF_035314665.1. Classification (GTDB taxonomy): domain Bacteria; phylum Actinomycetota; class Actinomycetes; order Mycobacteriales; family Mycobacteriaceae; genus Mycobacterium. The sequence goes on from NZ_DATFZD010000419.1 coordinate 9,316, forward strand.
AACAGCAAGGCATATCGCGCCGCCGCCGAGAAGGTGGACCGCGACAACCTCTACACCCCGCTGCAAGCGGCCAAGCTGGCCAAGGAGACGTCGTCGACCAAGCAGGACTCGACCGTCGAGGTGGCCATCCGGCTCGGCGTCGACCCGCGCAAAGCCGACCAGATGGTCCGCGGCACGGTCAACCTGCCGCACGGCACCGGTAAGACCGCCCGGGTGGCGGTGTTCGCGGTCGGCGACAAGGCCGACGAGGCAACGGCGGCCGGCGCCGACGTGGTCGGCAGTGACGATCTGATCGAGAAGATCCAGGGCGGCTTCTTGGACTTTGACGCGGCGATCGCCACGCCTGACCAGATGGCCAAGGTCGGCCGGATCGCGCGGATCCTCGGGCCGCGTGGCCTGATGCCCAACCCCAAGACCGGCACCGTCACCCCGGACATCACCAAGGCGGTGTCCGACATCAAGGGCGGCAAGATCAACTTCCGGATCGACAAGCAGGCCAATCTGCACCTGGTTATCGGCAAGGCGTCCTTCGACGAGAAGCAGCTCGCCGAGAACTACGGTGCGGCGCTCGACGAGGTGCTGCGGCACAAGCCGTCGTCGTCAAAAGGCCGCTACCTGAAGAAGATTACGGTCTCGACGACCACCGGCCCGGGCATCCCGGTCGACCCGTCGATCACCCGCAACTTCGCCGAGGCGTAATTACCCGGGCGTTATCGTGGGTCAGCGACAGTAGAACGCACCGCCGTCTCTTAAGATCCCCTCATGGGAAGTGCCTTGGGTAACGAAGGTGGCGGTCGGCGAGGCCGGCTGGAGTTGACCGACTACCTCGATGCGGATGGCGGCATCGTCCTGCCAGAAGGCGTCAACCTGGTGACATTTCTGGACCGCCACATAGCCGAGATCGGCGATGCCATCGCTTACCGCTTCCTCGACTACACCCAGGATGCCGACGGTAAGGCCATCAACTTGACCTGGGCCGAGCTGGGCACCAGGTTGCGGGCCGTCGGTGCGCGCCTGCAGCAGGTGACCTCCCGGGGTGATCGGGTGGCGATACTGGCTCCGCAGGGCATCGACTACATCGTCGGTTTCTTCGCTGCGATCAAGGCCGGCGACATCGCAGTGCCATTGTTCGCGCCGGAGTTTCCCGCGCATGCGGAGCGCCTAAACACGGTGCTCGCCGATGCCCAGCCCGCAGTGATACTTACCACTACTGCCGCGGGTGCGGCGGTTCAGCAGTTCGTTCGGTCGCTACCGCGCAGCCGCCGACCGCGGGTGATCGCGATCGATGAAGTCCCCGACTCGGTGGGCGCCACATTCGCCGCGGTTCATCTCGACACCGACGACGTTGCGTATTTGCAGTACACCTCGGGGTCGACGCGCGCCCCGGTCGGTGTGGAGATCACCCACCGGGCGATCGGCACCAACGTGCTGCAGATGGTGATCTCGACCGGCATGGACTGGGACATCCGCAGCGTCAGCTGGTTGCCGCTCTACCACGACATGGGCCTGCTGATGATCGTGTGCGTGGCGGTATTCGGCACCCAGGTCACGCTCATGTCGCCGATCGCGTTCGTGCGACGGCCGCAGCGGTGGATCCGCCAGCTGGCAGCCGAGTCTCGGCACGGCCGCACATTCGCGGCGGCTCCGAATTTCGCGTTTGACCTGGCCGTTGAGCGCGGGCTCCCCGATGCCGGCGAGGACCTCGACCTGAGCAATGTGGTGTCGCTGATCAACGGCTCCGAACCGGTCAGCATCTACTCGATCGCGAAGTTCAACGCGGCGTTCGCCCCGTATGGCCTGCCAAGCACGGCGGTCAAGCCGTCCTACGGCATGGCCGAGGCGACCCTGTTTGTCTCGACCATCGACCCCGCCGCTGGGGCAACCCTTATCTACCTGGACCGCGATCAGTTGGGCGTCGGGCGTGCGGTTCGGGTCTCGCCGGACGTGCCCAACGCCATCGCGCAGGTTTCCTGCGGCCGGATCGCCCGCAGCCAGTGGGGCGTCATCGTCAACCCCGACACCGAGGCGGAGCTACCCGACGGGGAGGTCGGCGAGATCTGGTTGCATGGCGACAATATCGGCCGTGGCTACTGGGCACGCCCCGAGGAAACCGAGCGGGTGTTCGGCAACAAGCTGCAGTGTCGACTGCCGGTCGGCAGCCATGCGGACGGGGCGCCGAGCGAGGCCACCTGGCTGCGGACCGGTGATCTCGGCGTCTACCTCGACGGTGAGCTCTACATCACCGGGCGTATCAAAGATCTGATTATCATCGATGGCCGCAACCACTATCCGCAGGATATTGAGGCCACCACGGCCGAGGCGTCGTCGGCGGTGCGATCGGGTTACGTCGCGGCGTTCTCGGTGCCGGCGAACCAGGTGCCGGGAGCGCCCGCCGATGAGGCCGGCGAACGTCTGGTCATCGTCGCCGAACGGGCGGTGGGCGCGGGCCGGGGTGATCTGCAACCGGTGATCGATACCATCCGGGCGGCGGTATCGCGCCGGCATGGCCTGCCGTTGGCGGATGTGCTGCTGGTGGCGGCCGGCGTCATCCCGCGAACCACCAGCGGCAAGCTGGCGCGTCGGGCATGCCGCGCCCAATATCTCAACGGCGAGTTGGGCGTACGGGGCCAGTCCTGATCGATTCGCGAACCGCCCGATCGGCGTGCGGCCGGGGCTACTTCTGTAGCGTGTACTGATGAACGCTGGTGTACCCCTCGCGGAATAACCGCACGCAGCCGTTGAGGTATTTCTCGTAGCGGTCGTAAACCTCCTGCGACTGGGCCGCGATGGCCTCGTCGTGGTGCGCCGTCAACGCCGCCGCCCAGTCCTGGAGCGTCCGAACGTAGTGCAGCCCTATTTCGTCGTCCCGGGTTACCGTGAACCCGGCCGCGGTGGCGTATTCCCTGGGCATCGACGCCGACGGCAACTGCCCGCCGGGGAAGATCTCTTTCATGATGAACAGGACGAACCGGGCCAATTCGAGGGTCAGCGGAATGCCCTTGCTCTGTGCGTCGTCCATGCCGCTGATCGTGGTGATGGTGTGCAGCAGCATCCGGCCGTCTTGCGGTAACGCGTTGTAGGCCATCTCGAAGAAGGCGGGATAGCGCTCGCGGCTGAAGTGCTCGAACGCGCCGATCGACACGATCCGGTCGACCTTGCCGTCGAATTCCTCCCAACCCTGCAGCCGCACCTCGACGTTGCGGGTAGTCGGAACTTTGGCCAGCTTTTCAATGGCATACTCGCGCTGACCTTCGCTGAGGGTGAGGCCGATCACATTGATGTCGTATTTTTCGATCGCGCGCTGCACGCCGCCGCCCCAACCACAGCCGATGTCGAGCAGGGTAGCTCCCGGCTGCAGGTCCAGCTTGCCCAGTGCAAGGTCGAACTTGGCGTTTTGCGCCTCGTCGCGGGTGGTGTTCTTGCTCTCGTAGTAGCCGCAGGTGTAGCCCATCGTGGGCCCCAGGAACAGCTCGAAGAACTCGTTGGAAATGTCGTAGATCGACTGAAGCTCTTCG
>NZ_DATFZD010000420.1:0-21084 GCF_035314665.1 Mycobacterium sp.
AGCCAGTCGCCGCGGAATGAATAAGACCGACCGACCCCCGCCGATCCTCCGGAGTCCTGGCAGGGTAGGTCCGCCGCAAGAAATGACACGAATTTGAGACTGGTGCTCGATGACATCGCGTGAGACGAGTTGCATCGTCGCAGGTCAGGGGACCGCGAGATGACACCGTAAATGCGAACCTACAGCTCCTTGTCGGTTCTCATTCCCGATGTCCAATTCTCATTTGCGATGTCCACTGAATGTCCACAGTGGACACGAAAGTGAGAATCATGGTGTTGGTGTCCAACTCGCTCGTTCCTCGCCGATGACATCGTCATGAGTGCATCCGGTGCGCCCAGCCAAGGGTTTGCAGGATCAAGACTGACCTCGTCGGCGAGGCCGCCGGCGACTGTTGGGGCAATCACCGTCGACATCGGCCATCACGTGTATCTCGACAAGCGTGGTATCACACCGCCGGCAGTCAACTGGGACGCCATCCACGACCTTTGGCGCCGCGCTCGCAGCAGCCAAAAGTAATTGGCCGCGGCGGCCGTCGTCCTGCAACTGCTGAACTTGGGTCACCCATGTGACGGAAGTTGGGTGACGTATCCCGCCAGTCGGCCGCCTCGCGCTGGCGCACATACAGTCACCCGCCCCGTTGGGACAGCAGGAGAAGCTCGATCGCTTAATTACATTGGCGCCCAATGCAACGCGGCGTAGTTTACTGGTAATGGTGCGTGCTCGATAGGTGCGAGTTCGAGGCGGGTCTGATGGTCACACGCCCGCGCAGGAAGCACTATCGGCCCAGTTAGCCCATTATGGCGGGCGATGATGTCTCGGAGCCCATCGACGGGGGACAGGTGGTCAAACCGAACCTTTGGCGAATAGGCAGTTGGAGGCCCCGTCGGCTTGGACGTCGGAACTCGTCAATAATGACTCGTTCCGCGCCGAGCAATGGTGTGAAAGCGCCAGCCTGCTGGACTGAGAGCAGACGCTCGTTGAACGCTCGGTATGCGAAAGTCGTAGGAAATCAGTAGGGCGCTGGCTATGCTGATGCCCGCGGTGGCAGGTGCGGCGCGAAAGGGGGCCGCCCCAAGTGAAGGTGCTCGTTACGGGCGGGACGGGTTTCACCGGGTCGCATACGGTGCGTGCGCTCGCGGCGTGTGGTCATGAGATTCGACTATTGGTGCGCGACGCTGATAAGGCTCGGCGGGTGTTTGAACCGCACGGCTTTGTCCCTGACGGTCTCGTGGTCGGTGACATGACGGATGCATCGGCGGTCGAGGGCGCGCTGCGCGGCTGTGACGGAGTGCTGCATGCCGCTGCGCTGGTTGATCTGCGCCGCGCAGCTGCGCGGCGCGTGGAGGAATCAAACTTGCGTGGCGTCGAATTGGTGGTGGGCGGCGCCGCTCGGCGCGGGCTGCCAGCGATCGTTCATGTGTCAAGCCTGGGAGTGTTCTTCGTCCCGGGCGGGCCACCGCTTGCGGTGGACCTGCCGATTGCCCGGGGCACTACCGCGTATGCGCGCTCGAAGGCTCAAGCCGAGGTATATGTTCGTCGGCTGCAGGAGGACGGGGCGCCGATCCGCATCTCGTACCCTGCCTTGGTCATGGGGCCGGACGACCCAGGCATGAGCGCAGGAAACAACGCCGTTTACTCGTTCTTCAAAGACATCGGATTGATCACCTCAAGCGGTATGCAATGTGTCGACGTGCGCGACCTTGCCACGGTGCACGCGAGGCTGCTGGAGTTGCCAAATGGGGCACATCGGTATGCAGCGGCGGGCGAAATGTTGCGCTGGGATGACGTTCTCTCGTTACTGGACCGTCTTACCGGTCGCCATATCCGTCGAATTACCGTGCCGGGCTGGCTCTTGAGAACCGCTGGCTCAGCAGGTGATGTGGTCAAGCGCATCTACGACTTCGACTTTCCGCTGACACGCGAAGCCATGGAATTCACTACACGCTGGCCCGGCGCAGACGCCGGACGCACCATGAAAGATCTCGGGCTGCGGTTCCGTGACGCCGAGGAGACCTACCGCGACACCGTTGTGTGGATGTATCGCGCGGGGTATCTCACCAAGAGTCAAGTCGGAAGGCTAGCCGACTGAGCAACATGCCGGCCACTCCAAACGATGACAATAACTTCTTTGTTGCACAACGTAACTCGCATTGTTTACGGTATCGGTGCGTATTCGACAGGTGCGAGTACCCCGTTCGGCAGAGGATTGGTCTGGCAGATCTGCGAGACCGTGTTACGGGTGGGGACCCGTCGCGCCCGTTTGAGCGCAATCGGGGCGTGCGCAGCGCACCTGATGTCGGCGATGCGGGATCCGGACGGTATGGATGTGGTACGTGGTGACGGCTGCGTCGATTGTCCGCGGGTCGGCCCCAAAACAACACGCCTTGGCCGTTTCGACGTCCGCGCACGCGCCATACGAGTCACACAGGCGCTTGTGGCCGCGGACCGCTTGACCTGTTTGCGGTATTCGGCGGGCAGCCGCCGCGCCTCGGCGCGGGCAGCCGCTTGGCTTCGCCTTCGTCAGGAAGACGCGATTCGCTGCCCTGATGCGGTGCCAAACTTGCTCTATGGCCTCTGAGAAGCCGCCCTGGTGCTGCTGCACCCCTTCCTGCTGTCGGGCAACGTGTGGCACGACGTCCTCCCGTATCTCTCCGGCCAGCATCAGGTGTACGCACCGACCCTGTTAGGACACCGTGGCGGCCCACCCGTGCAACGGCATCCGGCCACGATCACCGACGTCATCGACGCGGCCGAACGTTTCTTCGACGACCAACGCCTTGAGCGACCGCATCTCGTCGGCAACTCCACGGGCGGTTACGTGGCCATCGAGTTGGCCCGGCGCGGCCGGGCCGCCACCGTGTGCGCGTTATCGCCGGCGGGTTTCTGGTCGATCGGGGACGGTTCGGACACGCGGGCGGCCAACAAAGTCCGCAGGATCGCCGCGATGGCTCGCATTTCTCGTCCCGTCGCCCCCGTGATCTTCAGGTCGGCGATCGTGCGTCGGCTCTCCTTCCGAAGTATTGACGCCGCGTGCCACGCAGATCGACTATCCGCGGCCCGGGCCGTCGAGGCTCTCGGGTACATCGTCGCGTGCACCGTCTCCGTCAACGAGGTTCACGACGAAGAGCAGATCGCCCGTCTGGACCCCCTGCCATGCCCGATCACCCTCGCATGGTCGGAGAAGGATTCACTGTTTCCGGTCGCGACATACGGAAAGGTTGCGCGCGAGCGCCTGCCCCGCGCGACGTTCAAGATCCTGCCCGGCGTCGGCCACGCGCCGATGATCGATGATCCCGAGTTGGTCGCGCGCACCATTCTCGAAGTGACGGGTGCTGGGATGCCGCAGCGCTAACAACGCCGACCGCTGTTGATCAGTAGGCGACTCCGGCCAGCCGACGTCGCGGGAATATGTATTGCGCGACTTTGGAATAGAAATAGTGAGCGGACCCCCCGCAAGTCGCCGATAGATTGAGCGGGGACAACCTCAGTACGAACGAAATCACCCGTAGCACAAAGCCACTCGCAGTTAACTGGTAACAGTGCGTGCTCAAGAGGTGCGAGTTCGGGGAAGGGGAGTGGTGACGGTTGGCGCACCCGGTGGTGCCCACGGACGCGCCACCGCCACTGTGCTGCCCTGACCAGCCATGGCGACTAACTAAGCTAGACCGGGCTCCGCGGCTAGACGTGGGGATCGGCGCGGTCGACTGGGGGTTCTGCTACTTGACTACGAACGGCCCGACCGCAGGTCGTTCGAGGTGCCTGACGTTTAGTCTCACGTCATGGATCGCATCTGGCAATGGGCGTGGGACCGGTACAGGGCGCGGTACTCGTGGGTGATCTGCGCGATCGGTTTCCCTGTAGCGCTCCCGGTCTACCTATTCTTGTCGTTCATCATCGTGGCTTTCGAGAAGTCCAGCCGCTACATCGAGTCGGCCGGTGTCACCTTAGTCGCGATGCTGGTGCTGATGTACGCGCTGGTTCTCCCCGGCCTGGGCGCGTGGCGGCTTGTCGGTCGATGGGCTGCAGGCCAGGAGGTCGATCGGGTGAGCGCTTTGGAGGCCACGTATGTTTGGTCTCGCAAGGGGACCGCTCGAGCATTAGGGGTCGTCGCAGTCGTGGCCGGCGTATTGGCCGTCATTGTCGGTGTCATTGCCGGCGCGACCGGATCGCGGCTTGGCCAGTATGCGATCTTGGGCGCCATTTTCGGGCCGGCCTGCCACTTGATCGGGGTGCACAGCTTGGCGGAGGCCCCGCTGCGGCCGGTAAGGGTCGCGCTCGCTGGTGGCAAGGAAATCGGGGACTCCCTTCCGCGGTCTCGGCCTACGTTCGCCACCTGGACGAACCTATCCATGCTCGGGGTCGCGTTTGGATTCGCCGTCTCTGGCGCGATGCTCACGGCTCTGTTCGACCCGGCGAATCAGAGTCCCGCGCTTTGGGCGGTGATCGGACTCGGGTTGACCCTGGGATTCGGTGTGCCGATAACGGTCTTCGCCTCCTTCTCGCCGGCCCTGAAACCAATTGAGGACCTTGCCGAAGGAACCGAACGTGTTGCGGCCGGCGACTACAGCCAACGCCTGCCCGTGGTTCAAGACGACGACCTCGGTGCACTCGCGGCGTCGTTCAACCGCATGCAAGCGGGTTTGGCTGAGCGGCAACGACTTCAGTCCGCGTTCGGGACCTATGTCGACCCCGCCCTAGCGGCGCGATTACTCGAGCAGGGTGATGACGTCTTCACTGGAGAGCGCCGAGAGGTGACGGTGATGTTTGTTGACATCCGCGACTTCACCCCGTTCGCCGAGGCAAACACCGCCGAGGACACCGTCGCCCGCCTCAACGCTCTGTTCGAGATCGTCGTGCCTGCCGTCGTCGACGCAGGAGGGCACGTCAACAAGTTTCTCGGCGACGGGGCGCTGGCCGTCTTCGGTGCTCCGAACGACCTCGCGAAACATGCCGACGCCGCGGTGCGCGCCGCAGTGTTGATTCACCGCCTTGTCGCCGACCGATTCGGCGGCGCACTTCGGATTGGCATCGGGATCAACACCGGTGTGGTGATCGCCGGAACCATCGGCGGCGGCGGCAAGCTCGAGTTCACCCTGATCGGTGACACCGTCAATGTGGCAGCCCGCGTCGAGCAACTCACCAAGACCACCGGCGATGCAATCCTTCTCACCGGCCAGACCGTTGACGCCCTGGCTTCTCGACCGACCGCGCTCACCGACCGAGGGTTTCACGCGCTGAAGGGTAAGTCAGCGACACTGCAGGTCTTCGGCCTCGACCCTCGGGCGAATGCCCGGTCGGGCTGATCTGCCGCGGCCGGTAGCGGCACGTCGCGATACTGATTGATGTTGGCCGTAATCGTTGACCCGTTCCAAATCGTGCTTCACACAATCACTACCACCACGTTAAATCTTCGCCCTATGCATCAAATATATTTTGCTGCAATGCAACTCGCAGACTAGTAAGGGTGCGTGTTCAACAGGTGCGAGTTGCCGTAGAAGGGCGGCCGCCGAACGGGCGAACGCGGATGCAGGCCGCGGAGTCGACACGGTGATCTAATAGTCCTGCAGGAGTCAGCGCTCCGGAGGAGATTCGGCGACTGCCGGACGAGTTGGCTCGTATCGATGCACTGTTGGACGATGCTGCGTTTTCGCGCCGTTTGAGCCGTTCTTTGATCCGCGCACCTCTTGACAGGTGTCAATTGGCGAACGGGCATAGCATGACGACACGACTCAAGGGAGGTCGGCATGCCCGAGGTGCCCGCACCGCGCGCAGTTCTCACCGCCTGGACACCGCCGATCTCCGAGCAGATCGCGCAGCTGTATCGCGACCTGCACCGCCACCCCGAGTTGTCGATGCAGGAGCATCACACGGCCGCCGCCGTGGTGGCCGCGCTCGAACCGCTAGGCCTCGACGTCACCACTGGCGTAGGAGGCACTGGCGTAGTCGCGGTGTTGCGCAACGGGGATGGACCGGTGGTCATGTTGCGCGCCGATATGGACGCGCTGCCGGTTGCTGAAGCTACGGGCCTGCCGTACGCGAGCACCGCTGTATCCGTCGATGCGGCCGGCAGCACTGTCGCCGTTGCGCATGCGTGCGGGCATGACATGCACACCGCTAGCCTGGTTGGCGCGCTGTTCGTGCTCGCCGACGGGCGGAACGCATGGGCGGGCACCGTCGTGGCGGTCTTTCAGCCGGCCGAGGAGCTGGGGTGCGGCGCCGCGGCCATGATCGGCGACGGACTCTTCGAGCGGTTTCCCGCTCCTCAGATTGTGCTTGGTCAGCATGTCGGACCGCTTCCCGCCGGAATGATCGGCTACGGACGGGGACCGCTGATGGCTGCTGCGGACTGGGTGCAAGTGACGTTGTTCGGCCATGGTGGTCACGCGTCACGGCCGGAGAACGCTGTTGATCCCGTGGTCATGGCTGCCGCTGCCGTCATGCGACTGCAGACCGTCGTCGCGCGAGAGGTATCAAGCAACGACCAGGCCGTGCTGACCGTCGGCCGGCTCCAGGCGGGCACGAAGTCCAACATCATCCCCGACACCGCAGAACTCGGCATCGATATCCGTAGCTACTCGAACGAGACGCGAAACCACCTGCGCGCCGCGGTCGAGCGGATCGTGCGTGCCGAAGCCCAGGCCAGTGCGGCCCCACGCGATCCGGTTTTCGACTGGAACATCAGCATCCCGGTCCTGATCAGCGACCCCGACGCCACCGATGCCACCGTCAGCGCGTTTCACTGCCACTTCGGCGTCGACCGCATGCTGGAACTTCCACCGGTCGCTGCTAGTGAGGACGTCGGCGCTTTCGGCGCGGCGCTCGGTGTACCCACCGTGTTCTGGTTCTTCGGCGGCATCGACCCAGAGGTTATCGCCGAGGCCACCCGCGCAGGGCGGCCGATACCGGCCAATCACTCTCCCGAGTTCGCCCCGGCGATCGAACCCACACTGACGACCGGCGTACACGCCTTGGTGCTCGCAGCGCTCACCTGGCTCGCAACCAGCGAATCACCTCAAATCGAGGTCTCGGTCAGCTAGCCCCGCTTTCCGCATAGTCGGAGGTCATGGCTTGGTTGATCGGATGTTGTTGCGGCAGGGCGCGTCTCGGGCCATGGTATGGGGATGTCGAGGTGGGCGACGATGAGCCGTTGGGTGGGATGAGTCGGTCGAGGACCAGGCCGGTGGTGGTGTAGGTGGCGTGCAAGCTGGCCTCTTCGCCGTCGCTTCTTCGTAAGGACGAGCGCCGAACATTGGTGTGCTGCAATGCAACTCGCATCAGTTAGGTAGTAACGGTGCGTGCTCGAAGGTTGCGAGTTAAGGGAGGCCACGGTGCGCCGCCACAGACCCCCTCGATTCCCGGAGGTTCAGCTTAGGGACGATAGACGTCAGCGCGGTGATCCACTCGGGCGATGAAGAAGACGCGAGCAGTGTCCTCGATCCGATAGATCACGCGGTAGTCGCCACGACGTGAACTGAATAGACCTGCCAGGTCGCCGCTGAGCAGCTTACCTACGCGGTGTGGTTCGCGGGCTAGATCGCCGAAAGTGAATTCGACCACGGCCGACAACACGCGAGGTGGAATCGAGTTGAGACTGCGCCGCGCTGCGGCGGTGAAACGAACCTCGAAGGCCGCCGCGGGCGGCCGTTCGGGAGTTGTCACCGCCGGTGTTGTTGCGGAACGCCGAACTCAGAGCGGATCTCGTCTTCGCCATACGTTCGACCGGCGGCGATGTCGACGTCCGCCTCAGCGATCGCGTCCCGAATACCGGGCTGCGACAGCCAGTACAGGGTTTCTTGCATGGATTCCCACTCTTCGAAACCTATCAAGACCGCAGTCGGCGAGCCGTTCTTGGTGATCGTCACCTGGTCCCTCGTCAGCGCGACGGCATCAACGAACTCATTGAGTTTGTCCTTCAGCTTCGAGATCGGGAGTATCTGCATACCCGCGAGCATAGGCCCTTATTTAAGCCATGGCCAGGCGCAAATGAAGGCCCATTCGACTGGTAGCAGTTCGTGTCGAAGGGGCGTGAACCGTCTCGGTTTTGATTCCGGATCGCATGAATTACGTTGTACTGCAAAATAACTTGCGATAGATGACTGGTAACGGTGGGTGCGAGTTCGTGCACCGGGGGCGGTGATCGTGCGCGCGGAGCAACATCGTTGGCATATGCCGCCTGGCAAAAGGACGCCGATCAGGTGTGCGGTTCCTGCAAAGGCGGTATGGCAGGCAGCGATGATTACGCCCGCCCGCACTGTCAGTTGACCGACGGTGTCTCGCCGGTCATGGCTGGGCGTCCGTCTGGTTGGCGCACACGGGCGTCAGATTGGTAATTGAGGTCGAGATAGTCGGCGACGGTTAGTTGTGTCGGTAGGCCCAGTTGATGGACGGTGTCGGCGGAGTCCCAATGGGGTTGATATTCGGCGACGAAACCCATCAGCGCGAACACGCTTGCTGCGGAGGCAGAGAAGGGTCTGGCGAGGGTTTGGTTCAGTCGGGCCAGGCGTGCCGGTATCGGAATGATTCGGACTTTTTCACGGCCGGTTTTCGTGGCGATGGTGTCGGCGATCTGCCGCCAGGTCAGCCACTGCGGGCCGCCGGCTTCGATCAGCAGATCGTCGGTTCCGGGGTAAAGCGCTGCGCCCACGATCATTTCGGCCACATCACGGGTGGCGATGATGGGGGTGCCATGCCCGGCGCCGCCGGGCGCCAGGAACAGGCCCCGCTTTTCTACGAGGTTGCCGGTCAGTGACCCCCACAGCTTGGTGAAGCCGTAATTTCTGTTGACGGTGGCGTGAGCAGATCGGTCCGTGGCTTGTTTGAATCCGCCCATCACGAGGAAGACATCCATGAAGGCGGCGTTGCGCACGACGATCGATTGCATGGTCGACGCCTGCAGACGCTGTTCGAGTTGGCGTTTCCCGGCGAGTTCGGGAACGCGGTGCTCCCCGGGATAGCTCGGTGTCGACGACTGCACGAATCGTCTGACGCCGGCTTGTTCGCAGATGTCGATCAGTCGCAGTGCGTGCTCGTTGACGCTCCCAGCGGTGTCCGACCTCTTCTGCGGGATGATGCCGTTGGCCGTGGAGATGACCACGTCGATGCCCTCGACGGCCTTGGTGATCGACTCCGCGTGAGACAGATCACCGGTGACGTAGCGGATCATTCCGGGATGCGGATCTCGGATCGTGGCTCCGTCAGTGCGCACCAACCCGGTAACGTCATATCCCTTGTCCGCCAAGAGGATGGCAATCTTGGACCCCACATGTCCGGTGGCGCCTACTACCAAAAATCGATTCTTATTCATCGTCTACTCCAGTTCATTGAGTGCTCGTGGGTGCGTCGAAAACTTGGCCGAATTGCCGAGTGAACTCGGCTGGGCTCGGATTCAGGGGGTGGTCCAGGTTCGGGTGTGCTCGAGCTCGGTGGTGCCGATGTCGTGGCCGGGTATCAGGCGGAAGCTCACCGCCGTAGTCGGGGTGTGGGGTGAGGACTGCTCCCACTGCAGCCCCGTGGGGGCGGTGATGTCGGTGACGCGGCATTCTGCGATGTCGTCGCGGCCGCGGCGGTGGCGGATGAGGCGAAACGTCGTCCCGACCCGGAGTCGTGGGTCAGTGGTGTCGTGCTGCACGGTGTCCCAGGTGTCGTACCACTCGCAGATGGTGTCGAGGGTGGTGATCAGCTCCCAGACCGTCTCCGGTGGGGCGGTGATGCTGATCGACCCGCTCTGAGTGTGGGTGCCGCCGCGACGGTGGCGGGGCCGCAGCACGGTCATGAGGGCTGGCCCGACGGGATCGCCGAGGGCGCGAAGATCCCGCGGTGCTGGTCGACGAATTCGGCGATGGTGACAGGTTGTTTGTGGCCGAGGCGTTGCACGACGTCGTTGGTGCCGGCGAAGACGCCGCGCTGGAAGTCCTGGGAGACGTGGCGCAGGTGCTGGATGAGATGTGGGGCGAAGCCGACGGCCGCCAGGACTCCGGCGAACTCGTCATAGCCGATGGGCTCGTAGCCGATGGGCCGGTCCAGGACGGTGGAGAACACCTGGGCGATCTCGAAGAGGTCCATCTCCGTCGGCCCGTACAGGGGGTAGGTGGCCCCGGCGTGCGGGCCGGGGTCGGCCAGGATGGCGGCGATGACGTGGGCCTGGTCCTCGACGGTGATGGGGGCGTGGCGGCCCTGACCCAGGGGCATGCGTATCGCCCCGTGCTCGGTGATGTCGTTGGCGCTGAGCAGCAGGTTCTCGGCGAAGAAGGTGGGCCGCAGGTGGGTCACCGGCACGGGTCCGCGATCCAGCAGGCGTTCGGCGATCCAGTGCTGTTGGGCGGCGTGGCTTTTCGCGGCGCGGCGGGCCGAGATCTGTGACATGTTCACGATCGCGGTCAAGCCTGCTTCGTGGGCGCCTTGGGCGAACACGGCGGTGGCTTCGATCAGCCCTGGGGCGATGGGGTAGACGAAGTAGCCCGCCTGGGTGCCGTGCAGGGCCGCGGCGACGGCGTCCAGGTCGTGCAGGTCGCCGACGACGACGTCGGCGCCGGCGCCGGCCAAGTCCTCGGAACGTCCGTCGGGGCGGTGTACGAACGCTCGGACGTGATGTCCTCGCTCGAGGAGCAGTCGTGTCACGCGTGCGCCGGTGGCGCCGGTTGCGCCGGCCACGAAGAAGGACGCGGACGTGGGTCCGTCGGTGGTGTCGTGTCGAGGGGGATGGGTCATGATTCCTCCAGTGATCTAGTGGCAATTAGGTGGCGGTGGCGACGGCTTGGATCAGCCGGAGCCGGTCCTCGCGGGCGTTGGTGAGAATGCTTCGGCCCTTGGTTTGGATGTCGGGGACGAGCAACTGCAGGCCGAGTGGGTCCTGTGGTGCCTCGAAGATGGGGGTCATCGCGGTGACGGCGAAGTCGGTGAGGTCATTCCAGACCTCGACGCGAAACCCAGCGTTCCCCAACGCGGTGTGGAGTTCCTCGGGGGTGATGAGGTGGCTTCGCTCGGGGGTGTCGGCCCAGGGGACGGGGAAGTGGATGGGTTGATTCGGTCCGGCGGTGACGTCCCACAGCGCGAGGCGCCCACCGGGGCGCAGCACGCGGCGGGCTTCGCGGTAGAGCGCTGCCTTGTCGGCGACGTTCATCTGGACGTGTTGGGTGATTATCAGGTCGAACGCCTGGTCGGGTGCGGGGAGTGCGGTGATGTCGCCTTCCATGACGTCGATGGAGTGGGTGAGTCCGACCAGGTCGTTGAGCCAGCGGGCGGTGTCGCAATAGTCGCCGGTAAGGTCGACGGCGGTGACGTGGCAGCCGTGCTCGGCGGCCAGCAGCCGTGCGGTACCCCCAATTCCGCTGCCGGCATCGAGCACCCGGTCGGTGGCGGTGACCCCGGCGGCCTGCAGCAGGCTGACGGTGCCAAGGCGCCCGAGGGAGTGGAAGTCCTCGAAGGTGGCGAAGTCGCTCGGCTGCAGATCATCGAGGTCTTTACCGGCAGCACGCAGGGCGGCTTCGATGCGGGTGCGGGTGCCGCCGACGGCGTACTGCGCGAGTGCACCCCGGCGGCTGTCGGCGGCGGTCATCGGGCCAGCTCCGTGATGGCGGTGGGGTCAGCGTGGGTGGACGGCACCGGTCGGAGTCGGCGGTCGGGATCGTGGGTGGCGTGCCACTGCTCGGAATCCGCGGCCAGGGTGCCGTAGCTGGCGCCGTCCTGATATGCGGCGAGGTAGCGCTTCTGGCTGGGTCCGGCAGCGAGCATCGTCTTGGCGAGCACGCTCATCGCGCGGACCATGCCCGACGGGCCACGGGTGGTGCCGGGGGTGGTGGCCAGATAGCGCCGCGCGATGGTCTCCATGGACTCCGGCGCCGTGCCGGTGAGTCGTTCGACTGCATCGGTGGGTGCACCGATAGCGAACGTGCCGGCTTTGAGTTCCTCTGCGTACCAACGCAGTTGCATGACGGTGTAGTCGTTGAAGCCGACCACGCGGGCCGCTTTGGCCATGATCGCGAACGGCACGTCGACATACCGGATGGTGCGACCGAGCACTCGGCTGAGGATCTCGGTGTAGTCGCTGGGGCTGATCAGCTCGGGACCGGTCGGCCGGTAACTGCGACCGAGGTGTGGGCCGGGGTCGGCCAACAGCGCGGCGGCCACGGCGGCGATGTCCTCGTTCGACGGTGGGGCGTTACGCCCGTCACCGTAGGGCGCGGTGAACAGACCGAACTGCGCGACCGCGTCCAGGGTGTAGAGGTAGTTCTCGGCGAAGAACCCGGGGTTGACCGTGATCGACGCGACCGTGGGCATCCAGGAGAACACTTGATCCGACAGCCATTCGGCGCGGGTGTGGGCCGAGGGGTGACCTGGGTCGGCCAGCCACTGGCTCATCGCCACCACCACCTCCAAGTGTTGCTCTTCGGCGATCGCAGCGAACAGGGTGGCCGCCTCCAGAGCCCCCGGCCCGATCGGTGCCGTCCAGTAGGCGCGTTGCACCCCGCGCAATGCGCGGCGCACGTCGGCCACGTCGGAGACGTTGCCGACGACGACCTCGGCGCCACGGCTGCGCAGCTCGGCGGCGCGCCCGTCCTCGCGGTGGACCAGAGCGCGCACCGCCAACCCGCGATCGAGTAACGACAGAGCGGTCTGGCGCCCGGTCTTGCCGGCGGCGGCAGTGACCAACGTGGTCGGTGTGTACATAACGTGCTCCCAACGGGTGGTAGGTGGTGTGACAGCTCGAACACTACACGTCATTGCTTTTAAAACAAGTAGCAATTACTATTCGATAGTGAAGTAAGCTGGTGTAGGGATTGACTGGAAGGGGTTATCCATGGGCGAGCGACACAGGACCACAGCGTCGCGACAGGGCAAGCCATCACCCTCGTTGCCGTCGTGTGTCGGTGAAGATCAGGGACATGGGCACGGTGACTGGACACCAACACGTTCGAACCTGCACCATCGGCACTCATGACCGCGCCTCGCAGCTATGGGCAGAACTGCAGCCTGGCCCGCGCCATGGACCTGCTCGGCGAGCGCTGGACGCTGCTGATCGTCCGCGAACTCGCCCGCGGACCCAAACGCTTCGGCGACCTGTATGACGGCCTCACCGGTGTCGGTACCACCATGCTGGCCGCGCGTCTCAAACGCCTCGAAGCCGCCGGGGTAATCGCCCGCTCGGATCGAGCCACTGGTAGCAGCGGTTACCAGCTCACCGCCCGCGGCGAACAACTCGCGCACGCCCTCGGTGAGCTGATGCTCTGGGGCTTGGACCTACCCGGGATGTATCAGCCCCAGGATCAGAGCCGGGCGGTGTGGCTGGCCATGAACATGCAGGCCGCCCTCGAACGCGCGGAGGAACCACCGCCGCCGGGTACCTACGCCTTTCACGTTGGTGCAGAACGCTTCTGGCTGCACGTCGACGACGGCGCCCACCCGGTCCTGCGGGACGGCACACCTCCATATTCCGCCGACGCGACCTTGACCATTACCCTCGAGGATCTTCATGCGCTGGCGGGCGGAACGCCGCTCGATGACCTCACGGCCACCATTGAGGGTGACCGTTCTCGGTTGGTCGGTGTCCTCGGCGTCTTCAAAATTCCTTCGGCGACCGGACGGTAGATCGACCTTCGCCTCGCGTGGTCGAACCCGCACAGCCCAGAATCAATCTCTGGAAACAGCCCGGAGGATGAAGTGATCGAGGGATCGCGTCAGATCGTTCTTTGAAGCGGACGCAAGTGTGCGAAGGGGCCCCCGGGTCAGGAGCACCGCCATCCCGTGAAGCGATGCCCATACCGAGTATTCAATGCCGGGTCGTCGGACGCCCGGAAGGATCGAGGCGGCCTCGAGCTCGTCTAGTGCATCGTTGAGCAGTTGAAACGGCGTACGCCCCGCTGGCCCTGCGGCGGCCGCATCGTCGGCGTAGTCGATGTCCCCTGGCACGGCGAAGGCGGTGTCGAACAATCCCGTTTCCTCCAGCGCAAAACTCAGATACGCAGCGTTCACTGCTCTGAATCGACCGATCGCGCCCGACTTGGTGCCATGTCGATGGGTTACGGCGCCGCTCGCCGCTTCCATGCGTTCGGCTAGTTGACGCATCGCTTCGGTGCACACGGCGGCGAGGAGCGCGTCGCGGTCGGCGAAATGTCGGTACGCCGCGTTCGGCGCCACCCCGACAGCGCGCGTCGCCTCCCGAAGGACGACAGCACTCGGGCCGCCGTGGCGCGCCAGGTCGACGCCGGCGTCGATCAGGCCGCGGCGGACCAATCCGGTACGACGTCTTCCCGTGGTGGGGACTTCGACGCCCGCTGATCCCATGGTGGACACCGTACACGTCGCCTGAGCGAAGGGGCGGACGGTGCGAACTTAGGAACTAGTGGACAGCGTCCACTCATCAAGCTAAAGTGGACACTGTCCACCAACTAAGGAGATCGGACCATGACGACCATCGACACGTTCTGCCCCTTCTCCGAGGTCGATGCCCAAAGCGGTGTCGTAATCGCTGAGGGCCCGTTGCTCTACCGTCATCCGGTCCTCGGAGCCGTGCACCGGGCGCAGGGCACCAATACGATTGCGGCGCAACATCTCTGCCGCCTCACGGTGTTCGGGATCGGTGATCGTCTGATGCCAGGCCCACACCCGCTCGTGATCAGCCACCACCTTGCCATCACAAAACACCCGCACCCGATCCAGATCAGCTGTCACTTCGATGCGCCTACCGATCACCGCGGGATGCACCGAGTAGTCGTTGGAGTCCAACCGGATGTAGTGATCGCGAGCCAGCCGAGTCGCTGACCGCCAGCCGGTGGCCGGCGCGACCGGAGGCACGGTGAGCATGGCTTGCCGGTCGGCGCTGATACGAGCGGTCGGGGCGCACCCCAGCACCCGGCGGGTCCGGGCGTTGACCAGCACCAGCCACTGCTGCAGTTGGTGGTTGAAATCCCCAGGACCAGTGAAAGTCCGGCCGGGCAGAAACGACCGCTCCAGATAATCATGTGCCCGTTCGATGATGCCCTTGTGCTCCTCGTAGGTCGTGCGGCCGGCCGGATCCGGCGGCAGGTAGGCGGGCCGCAGCTCGCGAACGCGTTCCTTGAACACCGTCATTCCGCGGGTCCAGCCGACCCGCTCGGCGATGACCGTCGCCGGCATCGTCGGCACGTCCTTGAGCTGGGCGCGGATCGCGTCCTCGAACGCATCCACCGCCGAGCCGGCCGGTTTGCGTTCATACTTCGGCGGCCCCTCAGAGGCCACTGCGACCCGCACCGTGTTCCGTGAGATGCCCAACGTCCTGGCGATCATCTTGATCGGCAGCCCCTCCGCTCGATGCAGCCTGCGGATCTCAGCCCAGTCCTCCCACTGACAACAACTCCCTTCTCTGACGTGAGCCCTCCGGTCCGGGCCAGTTCCTGTGGGAGTCCGATGCGCCAGAATTGGGGCGAGGAGGACTCGATTGATGGCACGTCGAAGGCATACGCCAGAGCAGGTGGTCCGCAAGCTCCGTGAGGGTGAGCGACTGCTCGGTGAGGGCAAAGATCTCGGGGAGGTGTGCCGGCATCTGGAGGTCAGTGAGCAGACCTGGCATCGCTGGCGAAATCAGTACGGCGGGATGAAAGCCGAAGACACCAAGCGGCTCAAGGAGCTTGAGCGGGAGAATCAGCGGCTCAAGAAGCTGGTCGCCGAGCAGGCCCTCGACATCGACATGCTCAAGGAGATCAGCCGGGGAAACTGGTGAGCCCCGACCGTCGGCGGCGAGCGGTGGTGGTGCTCGTCGAGCGGTTCGGGGTCTCCCAGCGCCGTGCCTGTCGGGTGGTCGGCCAATACCGTTCGGTGCAGCAGTATGCGCCGCAACGACCCGACGGCGACGAACAGCGGCTGCGTGCCCGATTACGGCAGATCGCCACCAAGCATCCGCGGTGGGGCTGGCGCAAGGCGCACGCCATCGCCAAGTCCGAAGGCCTCGTAGTCAATCCCAAACGCACCCACCGATTATGGAAAGACGAACGGCTGCAACGTCCGTCGAAGACCCGCAAGCGGCTGCGCCTGGGCCCGGGTGCGGGCCAACGGCGCATGGCCGCAGCCCGCCCCGACCACGTCTGGGCACTGGACTACCAGCACGACCTCACCGTCGACGGCCGCCAGCTGCGCTTCCTCAACGTCATCGACGAGTTCACCCGCGAGGCGTTGGCGACACGGCCACGTCGGTCATGGAACGCCGATCAGACCACCGGCCTTCTCGACGAGCTGATCGTGACCACCGGTCGCAAGCCCGAACACATCCGGATGGACAACGGCCCCGAACTGACCAGTCACGCACTCGCCGACTGGGCCCGCTTCGGCTCGGTGGGCACCGTGTTCATCGAACCCGGCGCACCGTGGGAGAACGGGTACTGTGAATCCTTCAACGGACGCTTTCGCGACGAATTCCTGACCACCGAAACCTTCGGTAGTCTGCTCGAAGCTCAAGTCCTCGCCGAGGACTGGCGCACCGAATACAACACCTACCGACCCCATAGTGCACTCAGCGACCTCACCCCGGAGGCATTCCGAATGCACTGGGAAACCACCCACCACCAACTCTCATAGACACTGGCCCGGAAGCTGGGACCCCGTCAGCAGGGCGAGTGGAATCAGCCGTACTTACTAAGCCATCTTGGGCTCACTGAACTTCACGGCAAAACGCTGGGTATTGTCGGGCTCGGTGAGATCGGTACCAATCTGGCCTTTAAGGCACAGGCTTTCAAGATGAGGATCATTTACAACGATATTGTTCCCATACCACACTGCCTCGTGGAGCAACTAGACGCCACCTATCGAGACCTAGACGCACTCCTGGCAGAAGCCGACTACGTCAGCATCAACGCCGATCTCAACGAAACTAGTCGCGGCCTCATCGACGAGCGCAGGCTGCGCTTAATGAAACCCACGGCGTTTCTCGTCAATACCGCACGAGGGGCGATCGTGCAGAAAGAGGCGCTGGTGCAGGCGCTCAAGGAGAAGCGGATTGCTGGTGCTGCTGTCGATGTCTTCGACGTCGAGCCGCCGCCGCCTGATCATCCCTGGCTGGGCGTGCCTCAGCTGTATGTAACCCCTCACCTGGGGGGTACGTCGCGCGAAGCCATCCTGCGTATCGGACAGGCCGGGATAGACAATCTGCTGCGTTTGATACGTGGCGAACCGCTGCGCGACATTGTCAACGCCGAAGCGTAGATATACTTTTAGTAGTCACGGGGCGGTACGGAATCGCGTTGGGCTTCCCCATGTTCCATGATGTTCATCGGGATCGATACGCACAAGTGCAGCCATACCGCGGTCATTGTTGACGAGATGGGTCGACACGGAGATACGAAAACCGTTGATATGACGACGCAGGACCACCTGCGGCTGCTCAAGTGGGGCCAGTCTGGCCCAGAAGAGGTTGTGGGCGATCGCGGATTGCCGGCACATGACTCGCCGGCTTGAACGTGACTTGATCGTCGCTGGCGACGTCGACCAGCAGCGTCTCATTGACGCCGGCCCGTAGGCGCGCGCGTAGCCTGCAAAAGCTGCTCGCATCGAATCCTTCGTTATGTGGCTCTTCTCAATGAACCGTGGTAGCGGCGGGTCGACACGGTTGGCTGGCTGAGTCTGGAAACGGGCCTGGGGCCTCATGATTCGTGGTGTTACGGACACGAATGAAAGGCCCCAGGTGATGAACAACAGGAGTGCGACGGTGATGCTCGGGCTGGAAGGCATGGCCGTGGTGTTCTACGCCGAGCCGATGCGACTCGGCGGCGAGCCGCACCGCACCCGGGGCCGCCTGCACCGCATTCAGCGGCGCGCCGCCCGGTTCCCGGGCCGGATAGCCCAGCCGGACAGCGCGCCAGCCCCGTCACTCACATCGACGCCAAGTCCCTAGCGGCGGATGCGGCTGCTCCGGCGTATCCGATGTGGTTCGCTGCCGACGGCCATGCGACATTCACTGCACTGTCCGAGGCCAAGTCCTCCCGAGACATGATGGCCCATCCGTACCGCGCTAAACACTGCATCGCCTCATCCTCATTGAAGGCGTCGACACGTATTCGGTGCGCCGAAGGTCCACCAGGCGGTGTTGCTGGTTGTGGTCACAATCGTCGCGCCGCAGCCGCTGGTGGGGACGAAACGCTCAATCTGCCGGCGTTCGTGGTGCATCGAAAGACCAGGACGAACGGACCTGAGATGGTGGCCATCGTTGTACGGAACAGATCGGCGACGTCGTTGTCGGCAGTGGGTAGGACGCGATGTGGTCTTTGGACGGCGAGCACTGCAGCGCCACACCGCATGTCAACGTTCTGCGCGTCCAGGCGGCCACTGGCGGCGGATAGCGAACATGCACGACGGTGCGGCTGGTGTTCAAGCCGAAGCTGCCGCCGATCGCCGCTCGGCCAGGCTCCTCAGCAGGTCATCGCCGGCGCCGCGGGGAATGCGCGAGCCTGCCGGGTCGCCGCAGCACCTGAGTGCTCACTGCGGGGCAGATCCGGTATGGGTGCGATGGTAGTGGCGGGCGACGCGGGCGCGGTTGCCGCAGATGTTGGCGGTGCACCACAGCCGACGCCTGGTGTGGGCGAGAAACAGCATCGAGCAGTTCGGGTTGGCGCACCGGCGCAACGTGTCTCGACGACTGGCGTCGCAGATCAGCGCGATCGCCTGCTGGGCAACGGCGGCGAGGGCGGCGTTGCCGCCGAATTCGGTGTGCCAGCGGGCGTCAGCGCGCATGTCGTCGCCGCGGCCAGCGATGCGCGGGCTGACCGGCGCCGACGCGGCGGCGGCATTGATGTCATCGAGCGACGTCTCGCGCGGCGCGCGGTGCTCGAGGTGGGCGTCGAACAGGTCGCGGATCGCGGCGCGTAGCCGGCGGGTCGACGCCGGGTCCGGTTCGGGGCCGTCGGGCAGCCGGCCGGCCTGCAGCCGCCACCACCGCGACGCCTGCGCGGGGTCAGCGATCAAGTCCGTCGGGGGGTCGGTCACCGTCACCAGCGTGTCGGCCAGATCCAGCGCGACCAGCGGTTCCGCTCCCATCGGGAAACCGGCACCCTGCATATCACGCAATGACGGGCCTTCACCGGTACTCATGCCCATCTATACACGATACCCATTAGCACTGGCCCTCGCCCTATGGCTTCGGCCGTACCGCCGTGGCCGCAAGAGCGGGCCGGGCCACCCAGCCGGGGAAGGTTTCACTCGTGACCCTTGCCCCATAGGGACTAATGGATATAATGTTATATTTAACATTAGCCACCAGATTCGGGACGGGGTAGCGCGTCCACCCTTGTCCACACTCGTTGAGGAGCAGTCATGAGCAGCAGCCCCACATCCGGCATCCCGACGTCACTACTCCGCCGACTGACACCGTGGCGGCGCATGGTGGCCGCCACCCTGACTGTTGCGGTGGCCGATGCCGCATTCGCGTTCATCGCCTACGTGCTGGTCGCGGGCCGGTACAACTTCGAGACGCTGCTGCAGTACATCGCCAGCGGCGTAACCGGGGATGCCGCGTTCGCCTCCGGCTGGGCCGGCGTCGGCTACGCCGCCCTGGGCTTCGGGATCCACCTGGCACTGTCGGCGGCGTTCGTCGTCGTCTATGCGCTCGTGATCGCCCCGCTGGTCCGCACCCCGATCGTGGCCAGCGCCGTCGGCCTGCTCTACGGCGCGCTGATCTGGATGTTCATGAACGCCGTCGTACTGCGGCTTGGCCGTTCGACCCGCGAACAGTTTTTCAACGGCTACTACACGGCGTTCCTCATCGACCACGCGGTGCTGGTGGGGCTACCGATCGCGCTGATCATGCTGGGCGCCTACGCCGGCTCCCGCGGCGCATCTGTCCCGAGCGCGCCATCCGCGCAGTAGCGAGATCCGGTACGTCCACCACAGACGTGCTGTTGCCCTTGTCGATCAGAAGTCCCGCTCGGCCGAACCGTTCGACGCGCCCAACCAACCAACGGAAGGTTCACCATGCCCGCTATCCGCCACCGCACCATCGACATCGACGGCCTCAGCGTGTTCGTCCGCGAAGCCGGTGATCCCAACCAGCCCACGGTGGTGCTGCTGCCCGGCTACCCGTCGAGCACCCGCGCCTATATCCGGCTCATCGACCGCCTCGCCCGCCACTGGCATGCCGTGGCGATCGACTATCCTGGTTTCGGCAGCTCAGACCCACTACCGCAGAGCCCGACCTTCGACCGGCTCGCCGAGATCACCGCCAAAACCATCGAGGCCCTCGGCATCGATGACTACGCCATCTACATGTTCGACTTCGGCGCCCCGGTCGGGTTCCGGATTGCGCTGGATCACGATCAGCGGGTTCGCGCCATCATCAGCCAAAACGGCAACGCCTACACCGAAGGATTCGGGCCGGGTGTGGCCGCGCTGTCGGACTGGTGGGCAGACCGCGACGCCGGCCAGGCAACCATCGACGGATTCGTCAGCCTGCCCGGGACCCAGACGCAGTGGCAGGCCGGAGCCCGCGACCCCGAGCACGTCGACCCCGAGCATGCGCTGGCCGATCAGCGGGTCCTCGACCTGCCCGGGCGAGCCGACTACATGAAAGCCCTGCTCTGGGACTACCAGAACAACCCGCCCCAATACCGCAAATGGCAGGCCTGGCTGCGCGCACGCCAACCCAAAGTGCTCGCCGCCTGGGGCAAAAACGACCCCTTCTTTGCCGCCCCCGGCGCCGAAGCCTTCCGCACCGACGTCCCCGACGCCACCGTCATCCTGCTCGACACCGGCCACTTCGCCCTCGAAGAAGAAGCCGACACCATCGCAGACGCGTCGAACGAACTGCTCCGCAATGCCTTCGCCACCTAGCCGCATCTCGATCGACGGCCTGACCGTGTTCGCGCGAGGTCGCACGATCTGCCAGATGCGTACTCACGCCGGAATCGCGTTGGGTCGGTGACGAATCGGCTTGGGCGCTCTTGGTGGCCGACCACTGCGATGTGGCGGTTACGGTGTGGGCTCGGCGGCCTGCGGGTGAGCGGATGGGTGGTCCGCTGCGGTTGGCGTGGCGGCGCGGCGTTGAGCGAGCAGGGTGTTGACGGCGTAGCACAGGGCACTGATGAGGTAGAAGGCGGCGGTGAGCAGCAGCCAGCGCGACAGGTAGGGGGC
>NZ_DATFZD010000421.1:0-3459 GCF_035314665.1 Mycobacterium sp.
TCAGCCCGCGCAACATCTACGTCGCCGACGTGCTGAACGGTTCCGGACTGGCCACGTTGCTGTTTGACCTGCTCACTCCGGAGGAGGAACGTCACCGCGCTAACGTCTTCGACATCGAGCTGCTGGCACGACGCCTGGTCGACGTCACCGGCTGGCTGGCGGCCCAACCCGACACCGCGTCGCTGCCGGTCGGCTACTTCGGCGCCAGCACCGGGGCGGGAGCGGCGCTGGTCGCGGCCGCCGATCCGCGGGTGAAGGTGGGCGCGGTTGTCTCACGCGGTGGTCGGCCCGATCTGGCGGGAGAGTCGCTGACCAAAGTTCACGCGCCCACACTGCTGATCGTGGGTGGGCGCGACGAGATGGTTCTGGGGTTGAATCGACGCGCGCAGGCGGTGATGGCGGGCCCATGCGAACTGGCCGTGGTTCCGGGCGCCACCCACCTTTTCGAAGAACCGGGCACTTTGGAGAAGGTTGCGGTGCTGGCCCGGGACTGGTTCGTCAACCACCTAAGCGCTGCAGCGCTCAACCGCTAAAGCATCACGCAAGCCGTGGTGGACAATACATCGGGCATCGCAGTGTGCCGCAGCCCGATGACATTGCGTGAGACAACTTGCATCGTCGCAGGTCAGCGGATCGCCGGATGACACGAAAAATGGGAACCTACACTCCGATTCGGTCATGGTGAGTAATTTGCCCAGCTTCAGCTTCATCGGGCTGTGCTCCACGAAAGGGGCCGTCCCCTGGACCTTTGGGTCAGGGCTGAGGGACACGCGCTGAACGTCATCCCGCCGTGCGGTTTCGCCAGTACGGTACTGGTCTGTACTGCCGCAATGGTTCTATGGTGGCGTTGTGAGCCAGATCGCCGATCGCACCGCGGAGTCCTCACCGTGGTCGCCGCGGGAGACCGAGTTGCTTGCGGTGACGTTGCGGCTGCTGCAGCAGCACGGGTACGAGGGGTTGACGGTGGAGGCGGTCGCGGCCACCGCCCGGGCCAGCAAAGCCACGATGTACCGGCGTTGGCCGTCGAAAGCCGAATTGGTGTTGGCGGCGTTCATCGAGGGCGTCCGCCAGGTCGCGGTGCCGCCTGATACCGGTACGCTGCGGGGCGATTTGCTGCGACTGGGAGAGCTGGTGTGCCAGGAGGCCGGCGCGCACGCCAGCACCATGCGCGCGGTGCTTGTCGAGGTGTCGCGCAACCCCGCGCTGAACGACGCAATGCAGCAGTTCCTCGAGCAGCGGAAAGCCTTGGTCAACCACATCCTGCGGCAGGCCGTCGACCGTGGCGAGATCGACGACGCCGCGATCATCGACGAACTCTGGGACCTGATGCCTCGCTACCTGATATCCCGGTGCCTCATGCCCGGTGAGCCCCCCACCCGTCACACCGTGCAAGCCCTCGTCGATGAGGTCATGATCCCCAGCCTCACCCGACCCACCGGGTAAGGCGGTTCACGACGTCTGGCCAGCGCGTGTGAATGGGCACGCCGTCATGCCTTGCCCGGCCCGGTCCGGTACCGTACTGTTTTGCAGTCGAGCCCGCTCAGGGCAGGAAGGTTGATCTCGCCCAGGCGATCGTGTCACCGTTTATCGAAAAGGCTAACGGGTGAATCGGATTTCGATTGGCCGCATGGTCAGACGAGGGTGGACGTGGTCCCTGAGGTTTTCGGGCCGCCGGGCACGGTGGCGTCGATCAACTACCTGGATGTCAATGCCCAACCGCAGCGCGTTGATGACACGGCCCTGCCGTGGTCATACGACGTCACGACGACAGAGCCCGCGGTGTTCGCCACCGTTGTGGCCCAGGGCGATAGCGATTCCATCGGCTGCCGCATCACCATCGACGGTGTGGTCAAAGACGAGAGATCGGTCAACACGGTGAACGCCTACACCTTCTGCTCGGACAAGTCCGGATGATCAACCATCACCTCCCGCGGCCTTCGTTTGCGCAGATGATCCGGCGGCTTTCGGTGCCGATCGCGATGTTCTGGCTGGCCCTGGCCGCGATCACGAATGTTTTCGTGCCGCAATTGGAGAAGGTTGCCCAAGCGCATAACGTGTCGCTGAGCCCCCAGGATGCGCCGTCCCTGCAGGCCAGTAAACGCATCGGCAAGGTGTTTCACGAGTTCGATTCCGACAGCGCGGCCATGATCGTCCTGGAGGGCGATCAGCCGCTCGGTGCCGACGCGCACCACTACTACGACGGCCTGATTCGAAAGCTCTCCCAAGACACGAAGCATGTGGAGCACATTCAGGATTTCTGGGGGGACCCGCTGACGGCGGCGGGCTCGCAGAGCGCCGACGGCAAGGCGGCGTTAGTGCAGGTGTATCTCGCCGGCAATCAGGGCGAGACGTTATCCAATCAGTCCGTCGATTCTGTGCGCGACATCGTGGACCACACGCCGCCGCCGTCCGGGGTCAAGGCCTATGTCACCGGCGCCGCGCCGCTGATCACCGATCAGTTCGAGGTGGGCAGCAAAGGTACCCTGAAGGTCACCCTCATCACTATAGCGGTGATCGCAATAATGCTGTTTTTCGTCTACCGTTCCGTCACCGTTATTCTCGTGCTTTTCACGGTGATGATTGAGTTGACCGCGGCCCGCGGAGTCGTCGCCGTTCTGGCGAACTCCGGGATCATCGGGTTGTCGACGTATTCGACTAATCTGCTGACGTTACTGGTCATCGCCGCCGGAACCGACTACGCAATCTTTATCCTGGGCCGTTATCACGAAGCGCGCCTCGCCGGGCAGGATCGGGAACCAGCTTTTTATACGATGTACCGGGGGACCGCGCACATTATCTTGGGTTCGGGCCTGACGATTGCCGGCGCGGTGTTCTGTCTGAGCTTCACCCGGCTCCCGTATTTTCAGAGCCTGGGCGTTCCCGCTGCAATCGGCGTCCTTGTCGCGCTGGTGGCCGCGCTCACCCTGGCGCCGGCGGTGCTGACCATCGGCCCCCATTTCGGTCTGTTCGAACCCAAGCGCGCGATGCGCACCCGGGGCTGGCGGCGCATCGGCACTGCCATCGTGCGCTGGCCCGGACCCATTCTCGTGGTGAGCGTGGCGGTGGCCCTGATCGGTCTGCTCGCGCTACCGGGATACAAGACCAGCTACGACGCCCGCTCCTACATGCCTGCCAGCGCCCCGGCCAATATCGGCTATGCCGCCGCCGAGCGGCACTTCTCCCAAGCCCGGCTGAATCCCGAACTGTTGATGATCGAGACCGATCATGATCTGCGGAATCCGGCCGATATGATCTTGCTGGAGCGAGTGGCCAAGGCCGTCTTCCACACTCCCGGGATCGCCCAGGTCCAATCCATCCCCCGGCCGTTGGGCACTCCGCTGGATCACACCTCGATACCGTTTCAGATCAGCGCGCAAAGCACCGGCCAGATCGAAAACCTGAAATACCAGCAAGACCGCGCCGCTGACCTGCTCAAACAGGTCGCCGAGATTGACAAGA
>NZ_DATFZD010000422.1:0-6877 GCF_035314665.1 Mycobacterium sp.
GTGGCGAGCCCGGCGACGTCGTCGACACCGACCGGCGGGCAGCCCGGCGGCTGGAATTCGGGCAGCCCACCGGCCGTGGAAACAATCGGCGTGACGCCCAGCTGCATCGACAGCACCTGCACGCCGCTCTGGGAGGCACGCCGGTAGTGGGCGACCGAACCCTTCGCGGCGGCCAGTGTCGGGACGACGTCGCAATAGCGGTAACTGCCGCGCCGCCACCGGGTGTGCTTCGGTAGGGCGCCGGCGATAGCCTGCCCGTCGCCGATGAACACCAGATCATCACCGCGCCAGCCGTCGCCGGCGACATGGCGCTGCCAGGCCTCAAGCACCACGTCCACGTTTTTATACGCGTTGAGCCGGCCGATCATCACGAAGTCGTGCCGGTCTTCGGGGCCGACAAGCGGAGGGCACAGCGCCGGGTCGAGGTCGCTGGGAAGCGGCACCACATGCACGCGGGTGCCGGCCACGAAACACCGGGTGGCGATCGCGGCCGCTACATAGTCACTGTAGGTAACGGTGGCCGCCGAACCCGCGCCCCAGCGCTCGAATACGGCACGCGTATAAAAGGGCCACCACCGTTCGACCGGGTCCTTGGGAAGGTCGTCGTGCACCAACTGAACACGCGGCGCTGACCCGGCCAGCGCGATCCAGCGCGGATCGCTGACCATCTCGACGATTACGACGTCCGGGCGGTATTCGCGGACCCGGCGCCAGGCCGCCAGGGTAGCCGGCCAGGTCGCGGCCCTGCGCAACCGCGGATCGAGCACCAGCTCGTAATCACGGGCCGCGTCCGATTCCGGGTGCAGATCGGAGGTCACCAGCAGCACGTCGACACCCCGCCGGAGCAGCGCTTCGGCCTGCACGCGTACCGCCGCCCGCACCCAGGGCGAAAGCCACAGCACCCGAAGCGAATTCACCGTGCGACCGCCGTGTTGATGTTCGAGCGGCAGCGCGCCATTGGCGCGCAGCAAGTTCGTGATTGCGGCGGCATTCATTGGCCGAAACGTCTCCTCCGTGCGTCGAGCCCGGTCTATGCGCACCCTCACCGGTCACCGGATTACCGCGACCCGACGCCCCGTACCACCG
The DNA here is from genome assembly GCF_035314665.1 of Mycobacterium sp. GTDB lineage: Bacteria > Actinomycetota > Actinomycetes > Mycobacteriales > Mycobacteriaceae > Mycobacterium. The sequence continues at coordinate 1,087 of NZ_DATFZD010000422.1, forward strand.
CCCAGCACTGTTCTTTCCTAACCGTGGCGAACGAAACGGTAACACGGTATGAAACCGATTATCCATATATGGGCAACTCTACATGCTCTTTGGATGAGTATAACAACAATCAAAGACTTCGAGTTCGCCACTTTGGAGACCGATGGAAGGTCGTCGACGGGTCGCAGACTCAAGTTGTCGCGCCTCGTCGAGGATCACGATGGGGGCGTCATCGAGGTTGGCGAGATCTGAGTGTGTGGACGGCGGCCAGCTGATCGTGTTGAGTGAACCGCCCGGCATGTCCGGAGACTCCATTTCTTGGAAACGGTGCAGGTGGTGGCCACCTCCGTGGAGTGTGAAATCGTGCGCCGATCTCACGTCCGGCCGCGGGTCAGAGACCCCGATTGGTGCGTGCGTGTCGCGGTCGACCCCGATTTTCCCTTGGTGCTGCGAGCTCGTTTGGAAACGTGGTGGTGGAGGTAGGACGGTTTCTCGTCCTCGACGCGGGAACCGTGGATTGTTGCTTCGAGCACGCGTAGGAAAGTCCTAACGCCTCCCCGCGGTGCGCACGCCGACAACGGATTCAGTGCGAAGTGGGAGAGGTGGTCAGGGCGGAAGTGACGCATCCGCGATGTGCAGGGATCGACGTCGCTAAGAAAGACGCCAAGGTATGCGTGCGGGTTCAGGGCTCTGGACGGCGACCAACCAAGGTGACAGTGACCACCTGGGGCGCGATGAGCAACCAGATCCTTACGTTGCGAGAGCATCTGATTAACGAGAAGGTCACGTGCGTCGACACCGAGACCAAACTGATCCACCACGCCATCCGCATCGCCGCCTACAACACCGCACAGTCCTTGGCGTGTGCGATCGTCACCGACACCGGCTACACCCGCGCCGACGACGAAGCCCACTCCGTTATCCGCACCGCCCTCGCCGGCTCCGGCGACATCATCCCCGACACCGCCACCAACACCCTGCACGTCCGGCTCGACCCGCTCCCCGCGCCACGGCACACCGTCGCCATCGACGAACTCTGCCGCGTCCTCAACGACACCCACACGGTCTACCCCGGCACCGGCCTCACCCTGCGCTACAGCATCAAATCCCACCGATGACCGCGCACCAATTACTGAGCTATGTCAGGAGTCCTGATTTCCGAAGAGATCTGGTGGACCCTGGCGGGTCCGTTCGCGGTGGGTGAGAATCGGTGTGCGCTCGTCGCCTTCCGACGCCGGTTTGGCTTGGCCTGTGAGGCCGTCGAAGAGATTGGCGCTGAAGCCCTCCCCGTTCGGGTGTTCCCGGCTGCTGCCTGTGAGCGCGAGTACCAGCCTCCAGTTCCATATTGAGGGCTTTGGAGGCGGCGTGCGCCCCACGGTTGAGCGACAGGAAAGTGAGGCACTGATGCAGGTTCTCTATCAGCGGTGTGCGGCAGTCGATATCGGCAAAGACGTCATCGCGGTGGCGGTGCGGCTTCCCGGTGACGGACCCGACCATCGGCAGACGATCAGACGGACGTTCAAGACCTTCTATGGGGTGCTCAAACTCGCCGCGCGTTGGCTGACCGAGCAGCAGGTCACCCATGTGGCGATGGAAGCGACTGGGATCTATTCGATGCCGGTGTATCACGCGCTGATCGAGCACGGCCAGTTCGAGAAGGTCCTGGTATGCAACGCCGGTCATGTGCGTAACGTGCCGGGCCGCAAGACCGACCTATCGGATGCGGAGTGGCTGGTCCAGCTGCTCGAATGCGGGCTGCTGCGGGGTTCGTTCATCCCACCCGCGCAGATCAAGGCCGCGCGCGATGTGATCCGTTACCGCACCAAGCTCACCGAGTCCCGCACCAGCGAGCTGCAGCGGCTCGGCAACGTCCTTCAAGACGCTGGGATCAAGGTCGACTCGGTGGCCTCGAAGATCACCACCCAGTCGGTGCGGGCGATGGTGGAAGCACTGATCGATGGCGAGCACCGTCCACTGGTGCTGGCCGACCTGGCCAAGGGCAAGATGCGTGCGAAGATTCCCGACTTGCAGCGGGCGCTGGAAGGTCGCTTCGACGACCATCACGCGCTCATGTGTCGGCTGCATCTGGATCATCTCGACCACCTCGAGGAGATGATCGCCAGGCTCGACGCCCAGATCGAGGACATGATGGAGCCCTTTCAGACCCAACGCGAATTGTTAACCACGATCCCCGGCATCGGACCCTTCGCGGCAGCGGCGGTTATCTCCGAGGCCGGGGCCGACATCGCCGAGTCTTTCCCATCAGCCCGACATTTCGCGTCATGGATCGGGGTGTGCCCCGGCAACCACGAATCCGCGGGCAAACGCCACTCAGGCAAGCCCCGAAAGGGAAACCAGCATCTTCAGCACGTGCTCGTCGAATGCGGGTGGGCCGCGTCGCGCACCCCTGGCTATCTGCAAAGCCTGTACCGCTGGCATGTCCGCAAGTTCGGCGGCTCCCGCAGCCCGACCGCGAAGAACAAAGCGGCCATCGCCGTCGCGCATAAACTCAGCGTGATCATCTGGCACGTACTTGCCACCGGTAAGCCCTACCGCGATCTCGGTGCCGACTATCTCGACCGTCGAGTTGACCCCGAAACAGAAACCCGAAGACTGGTCGCCAAACTCCAAGCCCTCGGACACACCGTCACGATCGAACCCGCAGCCTGAACAAAAACCCTGACATCAATCAAATCCGGCTACACCGGGTGGCTTCGCCCTGCCCGGTCACCATCGATTCACGTACCAGCCAGGAAACTGGATCGGCGAGCCGATTTCGGTCATGGGAGCTGAGCCGTCTCATCCGTCCGTCTTTATTATGGGATCCTTCTTTGGATTATTTGAGCGTTACGTGATTCGCGGTTCCGGACGACGGGATTCGTGCCCTCATTTGACCGCGATCAAGGACTTGGTCATTCCCAGTACCCGTTCGTGGAGAATAGTCGAATTTGGAAAATAGTCTCGCATCTCGGTTACGCCAATCAGGTCCGTCCACAATACCATGTGAATTGCGTTTTCGGCATTCGCTGCTCTGAGAAGGGGCCAATACCGCGCGATCTGAACTCGCGCCGCGGTGGGCATGAATTGCATCCCCGGAAAAAGCCAATGCGGCTCCAACGGGAAGTACCGATAGGGCGTCTGTACCCAGTGATGCTCGGCCAATCGGTGGACCTGGCCCGCCACCCGGGAACGAGCAGCATGCCCGCCCACATGCTCGATCAGTGAATTTGAAAACACGAGATCGAAGTTCGTTTCAACGTTCGCCCTGGCCAACTCGTCAGCAGCATTGCAGGCGTCTCCGGTCACTGGAGTAATCGAGTTGTCGTCTGACTCGCCGGGCTCGAATAGATTGAGCACCGTGACATGACGGGGTTTGACCGGGGCGCGGCGCCATGCCTCGACAGTGCCGCCGACATCCAGGACACGCAGCTTTTCGATCGTCGGGAATGCGTTGCTGAACATCTCCCAACGCTGCATGCGGGCCCTGGCACCGAGCGACGTCGGCGAATCTACCAGCAAGCGTCGTATCCCCCTAGCGGCCACAAGAGTTCCCTTCCAACGATGGCTATATGAGGACGCCAGTCTAATAGTGACCCCCCGTGTTGTCGCACCACGCCATCAGCGGATGAAACCCCCAGCCGCCCTTGAAGTTGCCCGCCGCGTGCTGTTTGTCGCTGTGCGAGTCGACCAGCGACGCGTCGATGCGGATCACGATGGTGGCGCCGAGGTCGCCGTAGCAGGTGGGCGCGGGCGGGATCGCACCATGCCGGGCCGCGATCGCCTCCCACACCTTCGGCCGGATCCGGTTGCGCACCACGGTGATCGCGGCGATGTCGGACGCGTCGAGCTCGTTCAACGACCGCCACACCGTGGGGATCGACGCCACCGGCCCGAACAGCCGCGGCTGCTGGCCCAGCACCACGACATCGCAGATGTCGCGGCCGCCGTCGCAGATCGATACCGCCACGTCTCGCGGCACCGCGCCCCGGTCGTGGGTCACCTCCGGCCGCGACACCGCTGCCGACAGCGCCTCGGTGAGCCCGGTCGCATCCGCCAGCATCCGGGGCAGCACGCACCCAGCGTGCTGCGCCACGTCGTCGCCGCGGACCTCTACACGAAGATTCTTCGGCCAATCGGTGATAGCCTGCATCTGTTAGGTGCACTCCCTCGCGTGATAATCGAACGTCGGCAACGTCGATTCTCGTTGAGGCAGTGCACCTTTCACATTCACGACACGCATCAGCTGTCAACTACGTAAAATGTCGAGGCTGATGAGCGTCGATCCGGCGATGGGTTTTGACTCCGGTGGGACGGTAGGGGCGGTCGCCACGTGTCGCGCGGTCACGCCGGGTTCCTCGGTCCCGGGCTGGCTACTCCTTCCTTGGGGTCGATTGGACAGGGGCCCGCGGGTCAGGGGATGGCGCGGACGCAGTTGACCGTGTCGGCGAATTCCTGTGCCTAGGGCCAGGTTTCGGGGACCCGCAGGATCAGGTAGCGGGATGGTTTGACCAGCGAGCCGCAGCGTGCAGCAGCCGGTACCAGCGACTCGATCGCCTGCTTAGCCTGAGCCGAACGCCGACGCCCGACAACCCTCGCCCTCGATCGGCAGTCCGAGCGGCGCAAGACTAAAAGCGGCAGCCGTATTCGCGCGGTGCGCGCGAACGTTGGCGGTGCCTGATGGCGCGTCGGCATGATGACGATGACGATTTGTGTCGTTTCGAGAGGTTGAATGCGGTGCGGCGTTGTCGGGGCGTCCGCCGATTCCGCCGCACCGTGGCGGCATCGCCAGACCGATCACTTCGATGCCGAGCCGATAGTCACGTGCGCCGACGCCCCCTGGATTTTCTGGGCCGAATGGTTCAGAATCCGGTCCATGACGATGAACCGTAGCCGTTCGCCGGACCGTGGGATCTCGCGCCAGACGTTTCTTCGCGGCGGCGTCGCAATGTTGGCGACCGGGGCGGTGTTCGGGTGCCCGTGGGCAGCGACGGCCTCGGGTAGTGTGAACATCGCCAATCTAAGCGACCTGACCGCCGTGTTCCAGCCAGCGTTTACCCGCCCAGCGGTCGCAAACGCCCATTTCAACACGATGTCCACCCCCTCCGGACCTGGCTGGACCTTCACTTGCGCCGACACTGACATCGCCCCATGGAACGACCGAGCTAAAGCCATTCTCGCCCAGTACGTGGGCGAAACCATCGGCACGGAAGTACAGTGGACGTTCTACCTCAACCTGCCCACGCAGACGATCCTCTCACAGTGGTTCTGTGGCCTGCTGTGGGAATTTCACACCGGCACGTCGGCCGGTCACAATCTATCGCTTGATGTCACGTCGAGTCCTGTGGCCCCTCAGCCGTGTTTCAAAATCATGCGGGACACAGGGGGAGGGGCGACGCCCTACTACACCGATTCCCTCATTTTCAACCACTGGTATCACGTCATGATACAGGTCAAATGGTCTTTGGGATCGGACGGCTATATACGGTGGTTTATTGACGGCACGAAATGGCTGGACTATTCGGGTGCAACGTGCTTCCCCGGTGACGGCGACCCGTTTATTCAGTTCGGTTACTATTCGTTTACCGGGGCCGGGACCAACTACTCGCAATTCGGTGGCATCACTCGGGTCGCGCTCTAGCGAAGCTAGCCGCTTGAGGATCGACTTTCGACAATTTGTTGGTGATGTGCAGTGGCGGACTGGTGCCGAATCCTCAAGCGGCTAGCAGGGTTTGGAGGGCGATGTCGGTGAACAGCGTTTGCATGTCGATGCGGATTCGTTCGTAGTCACGGTCGACGCGTGTCCAGTGCGCGG
>NZ_DATFZD010000423.1:0-18249 GCF_035314665.1 Mycobacterium sp.
GAATATCAGACTGACACGCGTCGATACGACACGCTCGACACCCCGACGACTCAACTGATCAACGAAGCGGCGGCCGCAGCGACGGTTGCGGCCGCCGCTTCACCCTGCCCACTTGACACGAAGTCCCCCATATCAGAACGGCGACAGGTCGTGGACGCCTACGTTATCTGCGCCCGCCTATATCGGATCCAACGGACCGCTGGGAGCGCTCGCAAGTGACTGTGACGCTGGCGGAGGCGGAGCGTACGGTCCTCCTGCGCACACCGGGTCGGTAGGCATGCTGATGCATTGGGGATCCGACGGACCGGTGGGGCTGCCAGGATCTGCATTTTGCAGGAACACTCGCACCCGTCGCGGTTGCGCCAATGAGCGCAACGGTTACCGCCGTTCCCGTCACCGCGCCCCGGATTATCGAAAACATCACCCACCCCCATCGATCGCTTCTGACCTGCGGACCCGACGCATTACCGGTTAGGGTCGCATGCCCGGCTCCCGTACGCGTGGGAATCAGGTATGGACGCAATTGGCCATCGCACGCCGCCAAACTCCGCCTCTGGAATGCAAAAACTTCGGTCCAGAATTCGGAGTAATCTTCCGATTTCTCGGACACAGGCGTAGAGTGCCTGACACCTACCTTTCCTTAAGGTACGCTGAGATTTGCTTAGCAGCGGCCTGAGATGCACTGACAAGTAGGGGGCTGACCGATGGCTCATCAGCACAGCAGCAAGCGGAATTACCGGTCGCGGAGCGCGCACCTAACTGCCGGTGTAGCAATCGTGGGCGCCGGTCTGCTTGTAGTCCCCTCAGTCGCATCGTCGCCTCGGAACGTGCAAATCCGCGAAATCCAGCTCATCGATGTCGACACCGCAGAATCGCCGCTGGGGGATGGTACGGCGTTAGTGTTCGGCCCCAGCGGTGTCCCGATCCCGCCGCCGCAATATGTGGACGCCGCGAACACGCTGTATCTGCAGCCGCTCGGCTTCACCGGCACCCCCCAATCCGCGTTCGAACCCAATGGGGCGTATCCGCTGACCGGTGTCAAAAGCCTGGGGGTCGACACGTCGCTGGGTCAGGACCAGCAGATCATGGTCTCGGATATCGAAAGCCAAATCGCCGCTGGCGGGGTGAGCCCCGAGAATCCCGTCGTGGTTTTCGGCTACTCGCAGAGCACAGATGCTTCCTCGCTGATCATGTCGCAGCTCGCCCAACAAGGCGTGCCCAGCGACGATGTGCACTTCGTGCTGGTCGGCGATCTGCAAAACCCCAACAGCGGCTTCCTGAACACCTTCGATTTTCCCGCCGGTAACACCTCGGCCTTCAATGCTTTTGACGCTTCCTTCTACCCCCCGACGCCGTCTGACCTTTACCCGACCGACATCTACACCCTCGAATACGACGGTTTCGCCGACTCCCCGCACTACCCGATCAATCTGTTGTCGGACCTCAACGCCGATGTGGGGGTCTTCTTAGCGCACTTCTTGTACCTGGACATCACCCCCCAAAAGATCAGCAGCGCGCAACTCTTGCCGGGATCTGAGGCGCTCACCGGCGAAGGGCTGACCGACTACTACATGATTCCCAACGACAATTTGCCGTTGTTGGAGCCGCTGCTGTTGATCCCGGGAATCGGACAACCGCTCTATGACCTACTGGAACCCGACACCCGGATCCTGGTGAACCTGGGCTATGGCAGCATCACCGAAGGCTGGAATCAGGGGCCGGCAAATGTGCCCACCACCTTCGGGCTGTTCCCCGACATCAACCCGACGCAACTCTTCGACGCACTGAGCAACGGCTTGCAGCAGGGAATCACCGATGCCCTCAACGATATTCAGAACCCGATCAGCTACCAAGACCAGATCGCGCCGTTCTTGCCGTTCGTGAACGCGGTGTCGACCATTGGCCTTGCTCCCGAGAACCCATCGTTCACCGAATTCTTGGATGGTTTCCTCACGTTACTCGGCTTCCCGGTTTCCGACGTAACGCTAAGCTCGCCGCCAGCAGACATCATCAACGACATCAGCGCCACGGTCTCGAACGAATATTCCTCGACGCTCGCGTTTGCCGACGCAATCAACGTGTTGCTCACCAGCCTGCCCGCGTACGACGCGAACATCTTCACGGATCAAATCGATGCCGGTAACTACCTTGGCGCGATCCTTGATCCGATCGCCGCCGACACCGCACTGGTTCCTTACGACCTCATACTCGGTGTTGCACAACCCCTGGTCGCGACCCTGGGCACCGCGGTCAACGTCGCGGAATTGTTCTCGTAACTGCCCACCCTCCGACAGGAAACCGCTCCTCCTCGGCCCATTCCGGGCCGCATCGTCGTCGGGCTCAGGTTGTTTGATCCCGCTCCTCCTCGGCCCGTTCCGGGCCGCATCGTCTTCGGGATAGGCTCTCCCCATGGTTAAGCCCATGCGCCGCAAAGTCGCCGCCGTCACCGTCTTTGTTCCGCTCGTCGCTTCGGTCGCGCTGCTGAGCGCATGCAAGCCCAACCAGCCCCCGGCGACCTCCCCCGGGACCACGCCGGCGATCTGGACCGGGTCGCCGGCGCCGTCGGAGACCCAACAGAAGGGTGGGCCGGCGGCGCCGGAGAGCCTGACCACCCAGCTGATCGCGCCTGACGGCGCCAAGGTGGCGACGGCCAAGTTCGAATTCGCCGACGGCTACGTGACAATCACCGTTGAGACGACCGGGCACGGCTCGCTGACCCCCGGATTCCATGGCGTGCACATCCACTCGGTGGGCAAATGTGAAGCCCACTCGGTTGCGCCGAACGGTGGTGCGCCGGGCGACTTCTTGTCTGCCGGTGGGCATTACCAGGCTCCGGGGCACACCGGCGAGCCCATGAGCGGTGACCTGACCTCGCTGGAGGTCCGTAAGGACGGCAGCGCCTTGTTGGTGACGACGACGGACGCGTTCACCAAGGAGGACCTGCTGGCCGGCCAGGGGACCGCGATCATGATTCACGCCGGATCCGACAACTTCGGAAATATCCCGGCGGATCGCTACACCCAGGTCAATGGGGCACCGGGCCCCGACCAAACCACGATGTCCACCGGAGACGCCGGCAAGCGGGTGGCGTGCGGTGTCATTGGTGCCGGCTAGCGGGCCGACCAGCAGGGCAAGCGCCCATATCGACTTCGCCGGCTCACCCCGACCGACGATCGGGGTTGAGTGGGAATTCGCGCTCGTCGACGCGCAGACGCGTGACCTGAGCAACGAGGCCACCGCCGTCATCGCAGAGATCGGCGAAAACCCGCGCGTGCACAAGGAATTGCTGCGCAACACCGTTGAGGTCGTCAGCGGCGTCTGCGACAACACCGGGCAGGCAATGGAGGATCTGCGCCAAACCCTGGGACCAGCCCGCCGGATCGTCCGGGACCGTGGCATGGAACTTTTCTCCGCCGGCACGCACCCGTTCGCGCAATGGTCCACCCAAAAGCTGACCGATGCGCCGCGCTACGCCGAGCTGATCAAACGCACCCAATGGTGGGGCCGGCAGATGCTGATCTGGGGTGTGCACGTCCATGTCGGGATCTCCTCGGCGCACAAGGTAATGCCGATCATGACGGCACTGCTCAACTACTACCCGCACCTGCTGGCGCTGTCGGCGTCGTCGCCGTGGTGGGGCGGGGAGGACACCGGGTACGCCAGCAATCGGGCGATGATGTTTCAGCAGTTGCCCACCGCCGGGTTGCCTTTCCACTTTCAGTCCTGGGCGCAGTTCGAAGGTTTCGTCTACGACCAGAAGAAGACCGGCATCATCGATCATATGAACGAGATCCGTTGGGACATCAGGCCTTCGCCGCATCTGGGCACTCTGGAGGTGCGGGTCTGCGACGGGGTGTCCAACCTGCGTGAGCTGGCCGCGCTGGTGGCGCTGACGCATTGCCTGATCGTCGACCTCGACCGCCGGCTCGACGCCGGTGAGCCGCTGCCGACCATGCCGCCCTGGCACGTTCAGGAAAACAAGTGGCGCGCCGCACGTTACGGGCTGGATGCGGTAATCATTCTCGACGCCGAAAGCAACGAACGGCTGGTCACCGATGACCTGCCCGACCTGCTGAACCGGCTGGAGCCGGTCGCGAAGTCACTGCACTGTGCCGACGAGCTGGCCTCGGTGGCCGATATCTGGCGGCGCGGCGCGTCGTATCAGCGGCAGCGGCGGGTGGCCGAGGAGCACGAGGGAGATCTGCGCGCGGTTGTCGATGCGCTCGTCGGTGAGCTGGATATCTAGTGAAGACAGCCCTTCCGATGGCGATGTTCCCACTCCAGTCGGCCCTGCTGCCCGACGAGGATCTGCCGATGCAGATCTTCGAACCTCGCTATGTCGCACTGGTACGGGACTGCATGCGCGACGACGATCCTCGCTTCGGTGTCGTGCTGATCTCCCACGGCCGCGAGGTCGGCGGCGGCGATGTGCGTTGCGACGTCGGGACGGTTGCCAGGATCACCGAGTGCGTGGACCTCGCCGGCTCAGGCCGGTTCGTGCTGCGCTGCCGGACCGGCGACCGGATCCGGGTGTGCGACTGGCTGCCCGACAATCCGTACCCGCGCGCGATGGTGCGGGCCTGGCCGGACGAGCCGGGCGAACCGGTGAGTGCAGACCAACTGGAAGAGCTCGAAGACCGGGTGATGGCGTTATTCGAGCGGATCGCGGCGGCCCGCAATTTTTCGTTGCCCGATCGGGATGTGGTGCTTGGTAACACCGCTGACGCCGTCGATCCCGGTGTGCGGTTGTATGCGCTGGCGTCGCGGGTTCCGATCGGCGCGGCGGACCGCTACTCCGTGCTGGCCGCGCCGTCGGCCGCCGAACGACTTGCCGCGCTGAGCGAGGCGGTGGATTCCGTTGCCGCGGTGATCGAATTCCAGCTCTCCGAATGATCCGTTAGAAGGGGCCGCTATTCCTACTTAACCGGCCCTCGATGAACACGCTGCGCGGCGCGAGATTCTCCTGGTCGGCTTCCGGCGCCCGGTCGTAGCGTTCCATCAGCTTCGGCGCCTCGATAGTGGTGACTGCCCAGCCGCGTTCGGCCAGCCACTGCGTCAGGTCCGTGCGTTCCTCGATGAACCACAGCTCCGTGTTGTCCGGCCCCGCGTCCCCTTGGACGCGGCGGATGTATTGGCGGCGCCGCTCGAGGTAGTCCGGGTCGAAGAAGCTCGGGCTTAAGGTCTCGCCCGCGATCCAGCTGCCGGTCGCGCTCAGCTTCACGATCCGTTCGAACAACAGATCCTGTCCGGCCGCCGGCAAGTAGGGCAGCAGTCCTTCGGCCGACCACGCCGTCGGCGTCGACGGATCAAAACCGGCTTCGCGCAAGGCCGTCGGCCAGTCCGACCGCAGATCAATCGGCACCGGCTGATACCGGACAGCAGGTCGAGCATGCCGCGCGGCCAGCGTGTCAGCCTTGAAGGCCAGCACCTGTGGCTGGTCGATCTCATATACGACGGTGCCGTTGACCCACGGCAGCCGCCAGACCCGGGCGTCCAGGCCCGCGGCCAGAATCACGGCCTGCTCGATGCCGTTGGCGCCGGCGTTGATGAAGTATTCGTCGAACCACTTGGTGCGCGCCGCGGCGTAGCCCCTGAAGAGCGGCAGTCGTTTGGCCGCCCCCGAGGCGTCCCAGCCGCGCTTGGTTGCCGCGTCGATGAAGAACTGCGCATAGCGGTCGGTGAACAGGGGGCATTCGCAATCGGATTCAGCGGCGCGCACCATGGCCACACCGAGCGCCGTCGCGCCGACGCTCTCGGTGATGTCCCAGCTGTCGTTGTCAGTGCGTGCCATAACGCCAGGCTGATGAAATTCGAAACCGCGCGCTCAGCCCGAGGTGGCGTGGTGTACTTCGACGGGTGGGATCCGATGTGCTGGTTGACGTCGATGCGGGTGTGGCGGTGCTCACACTCAATCGCCCCGAGCATCTCAACGCCTACACCGCCGACATGGGCAGGCTGCTGAGTCAGGCCTACCGGGACTGCGACGCGGACGACGACGTGCGGGCCATTGTGGTCACCGGTTCCGGCCGGGCCTTCTGCGCCGGAGCGGATTTCTCCGGCAGCGCGTCGCCGTTCGACGCTCCGGCCGACGACACCGCGTTCTCCGCGTCGCCGATCGACCCGGCCGCCTTCGAATTGCGCAAGCCGGTGATCGCCGCACTCAACGGCCATGCGATCGGAATCGGCCTGACCATCGCGCTACAGGCAGATGTCCGCATCGTCGCAGAAGACGCCAAATATGGTGTGGTGCAAGCCCGTCGGGGAGTGATACCCGACTGTATGTCACATTGGACGTTGGCGCAATTGACGAATCTGGGGGTGGCTGCCGAAGTGTTACTCACCGGACGCACGCTGAGTGCGGCCGAGGCCGTCGCGCTCGGTATCGCCAACAAAGCGCTGCCCGCCGCGCACGTACTCGACGCTGCCGTGGCGATGGCCCGCGACATCGCGACCAATGTGGCGCCGATGTCCGCGGCGTTGTGCAAGCGACTGCTGTGGGACACCGCGATCAACGGCTACTCCCCGCGACAGGTCGCTTGGCTGGAAACGCAACTGCACCATCGGGTGATGGGCACCGACGACGCCCGTGAAGGAGTCGCCGCCTTCCTCGATCGGCGGTCGCCGAGGTTCACCGCGCGGCTTTCGGCCGACTGGGCGCCGCTGCCCGAACCCGAGACGAAGGCGTGAGCATGCACATCGACGTGATGGCGGATGGACTCGGCTTCACCGAGGGGCCGGTCTGGCTCCCCGATGACCGCGTGGCGCTGACGTCCATCAGCCATGGTTGTGTCTACATCGTCGACCCGCGCGACGGTGCGCTGGAACGCATCGACACCGGCGGCGGGCCGAATGGCTTGGCCTGCAGCGCCAATGGCACGTTGTATGTGGCGCAAAACGGCGGCGCCTGGGGCGCAAGCGGTCCCGCCGAGCCGGGTGTTCAGGTGATCACCGACGGGCGCGTCGACTACCTCGTCGAAGGGCTGGGAGCGCCGAACGATCTGACGTTTGGCCCGGACGGGCGGCTGTGGATCACCGACACCCGCGGAGAGTTTGACATCAGCACGCCCGATGCCGGGCCGCCCGGCCACGTGTATGCGACCGATGTCGATTCGGGTGACACCCAACAGGTCATCGACGACGGACCGGTGTTCATCAACGGTCTTGGGTTTGATCGCGACGGTTCGAGATTGCTTGTGACGGCGACGCTGTCGTCGCAGTTGCTGTCCTACGACGCCAGCGCATTCGGTCCGCCTGATGTCGTGCACACCTTCGGTGATGGTTGGCCCGACGGGATGGCGGTGAGCGCTGGTGGCGACTACTGGGTTGCGCTGACTGCCGCTGACCGCATCGACGTCGTTGACACCTGGGGGCGGTGCGTCGGACAAGCCGCATTGCCGGCAGGATCACTTCCCACCAACGTCTGCATCGGCGGGAGGCGGGGCGATGAACTGTTCGTCACCGCAGCGCACATGGAGGCCCTACTGAGAATTCGTTTCGACGGTGACCTTCCACCGCTCGCCTGAAGCCGTGAGCAACTCCGCCAGCGCGATACCGAGGTTGTGCAGATTGGTCTCCAAGGAGTAGGTCCGGTCGACGGTCCAATTGACGATGCCGCCGGACAGCGCGCCAACAATGATGTCTGCCAACGTTTCCGGGTCGTGTCGCGTGCTGACCTCGCCGCGAGCGACGCCCTCTTTGACGAGCTCGACGAAGGTGTCGTGCAGGTTGAATCCGCGCTGGATGCCGTAGCCGCTGGTGGCCAGCATTTCTCCGATCAGTTCGCGATAGGTGTCGCCCGATTTGCTCAGCGCCGAGGCGATGTCGTCGAACACGCCGACAAGACGCGCCGGGATCGCCTCGTCGCCGCGGTCGAAGAACACATCGTGTAGGTTGACCAGCCGCCGCTCCGCCAACGCACGGATCATGTCCTGACGGGTGGCGAAGTGGTTGAAGAACGTTCGGTTGGCAACGTCGGCGCGCTCGCAGATCTCTTCGATCGTGGTGGCCGCCGCGCCCTGAGCCAGAAACAGATCGAAGGCCGCAGTGAGGATCTTCTCGCGAACCTCGAGCTTTCGCCGTTCGTGCCTATTCACGATGCCGCACATACCTTCTCGGAGAGCGTCCACAGCTCCGCGGCGCGCTCGGCGTCGCGCGCGTAGGACGCGACGGTTTCGCTCACGCCGCAGTCCTCGAGATACAGCCCACCCCGGTCGGTCAGTTCCGGGCTCACCGCGGCCCACACCTGAGTGGCCGCGCCGTGCTCGGGCGTGGTGAAGTCTAGGTGGCCGTCGGTTGATTCGCCGCGTGCCGCGCTATTGGCCACGGCGTATTTGCGGAGTTGGGAGAAATCGGATCGCGACATGTACCGCGCCAGCGAGGTGGCCACCGTACCGGGATGGACGGCGTAGGCACGGATTCCCAACTCGCACAGGCGTCGGTCGGCCTCGACGGCGTGCAGGATGTTCGCTGTCTTGGATGCGCCGTAGGCGACGAACTTGTCGTAGTCGCGATGTTCCCAGTTGGGATCGTCGAAGTCGACGTCGCTCAGGGCGTGGCCCCCAGAGGACAGGATGACCAGCCGCGCGCCCGCAGCGGCGGCGAGCTCCGGAACAAGTAGACGGGTGAGTTCGAAGTGCCCGAAATGGTTGGTGCCCATCTGGATTTCGAAGCCATCGCTAGTTCGGCTGAAGGGCGTGAACATGACGCCGGCATTGTTCATCAAGATATCGATCACCGGCGTAGCCTCGCGGATCGCCGCGGCGGCGGTGCGCACACTGGCCAGCGAGGTGAGATCGAGATGCACCGTCGACGTCCGCGCGCCGGGCACCTCGGCCTGTACCCAGCGGGCCGTCTCGCCCAGAGCATCGGCGTTGCGCGCGGCCAAAATCACCTGCGCGCCCGCGGCGGCCAGCGCCCGCGCCGACTCGCGTCCCAGCCCCGACGAGGCGCCGGTGATCACACACACCTTGCCGGATAGATCAATACCCTCAACCACTTGCAGGGCGCTACGGGATTCGGTCATGCCGGCGTGAGCTTCCACAGCGGGATCACGACGTCGGCGTCGCATTCCTCGTCGACCACCCACTTGCACATTCGCCTGATCGGTTCGATGGCGTCCTGGGGCGCGGCGATCGCAACACTGCATGCATAACCCAGGCTGGTCAATCGTTGAGCGCCGAACAGCGGCAACGTGTCTCGCAGCCGGCGCTTGAGGGATTCGGGGTAGATACCGATGGTTTGAGTGTAGGCGTTCACCGCGGCGGTGACCTTGTCGATGTCGTCCACCGGCACGATATTGGCGACCCGCCCAGAGAGCATCGGTGAGTAGTCGACGGGCTCGTCAAACTGGGAGACGACGATCGCGCCCTCGCGCTGCTCGCCGCCGATCACGCGATAGAAATCTTCTGTCATTCGGGAGGACTCCAGGTGGTCGAGCAGCTCACGGCTGGGGTAGCGCGGCGGGGTGCTGACAACGGAGGGCAGCGAAACCAGTTCGTGGTAGATCAATTCGCCGAGCCGGTTCGCTTTCGCCAGACCGTCGGCATCGGTTCCACTGAGCACGTAGATGACTCGGGCGTTCGCGCACCCCTCCTGGTTCGCGACGCCGATGTCGGTCGCGGCGCGGCGGGCCACCTCGCGCATGGTGTCGTCATCGTCGAACGCCTCATGGCCGATGATCGTGGCGCTGCGTTTGGGGTCCAGCGCGATGAGCTCCAAACCGGGCTGAATGTAACGGGTTACGTGCTTGACCGACGTCAGCCCGCCCCACGCGACAATCTTTTCGATGTGCTGGGGTTGGTAGAGGGCTTCCTCGACGGCCAGATCGCCGCCCTTCCAATATCCGACCGCCAGATGCTTGGTGATCGGGTGGTGTGGTGCGACATCGGCCAATGTGCGGGCGATCGCGACGGCGGTCAGTGGGTCATTGGACGGGGCTTTGATGACCACGTCCGATCGGGTGATCACCGAGCGCAGGATGGTGACCGCCGAGACCAATCCGCCGCTGCCGGCCGGGATATGCAGCACCCGGGATCCGAAGGCGCGCACCCGCAGTTCACGGCCGTCGTGCAAGGTGTGCGGGACCCATCCGTTGAGGTAGTCCAGGCCGACCTGGCTGTCGGCGATTTCGGTGACGTTGTCCCGTGAAAACAGCGGCCGCAGAACGCGATAGCTGTTCTGCATCATCTCCGGCGGCAGCACATTGGCCACCAGCGACGCTTCATAGGCCTCTTGCAGGTGAGTGTTGGTGTCGAAGTCCAGCGCGTCACCGAGCGCCTCGAGGACATCGAGGATCTCGTCGAAGCTCAACTGGTAGAGGTCGCTCATCTGCGCCGGGCTTTTGAGTGGCAGCTGTTCGACATACTTGCTCATGTCCGGCGCCGCGAACTGCGCGGCACCGACGCGAGTATCGAACGGGACCAGGTCCTCGGTGATGACTTCGCCCCGCAAGAACAGCGGGACGGTGTAGGCGATCACAGATCCAGCCCCTTCATGAAGTTGACCGCCTCGTTGTGCACCTCATGTGTTGCCGCGCAGGTGATCCGGTCGCCTTCGACGCCCTGCTTTTCGCTGTAGCGCATGATGCCGGGCTCGAAGGCGACGCTGGCCTGTCCACACGGGCACTGCAGGTCCCAGTCGATTGTGACTTCGTCGCCGGAGATCACGCCACCCCAATGGGCGCGCAGCAGGATGTCGTAGACGGCGGCCCGGCCGGTCTGTACACCGGTGCGGGGGAGTGGCTCGCTGGTCTCTGGATCGAGCACGAAGGGTATGACCCACGGTGCGACGTGGTAGCGGCCCTCGCTGCAACCCCAGTGGAAGGTGCTGGACTCCGAGAAGCCGTAGCCGACCTGGATGCGGTCGACGCCGAGGAATTCTTTGATGACCTCCAGGAAATCGTCCGGCAGCACAACGCCTTTCATCCCGCCGCCGGTGAGGATCGCCGAGTCCGGGGCGAAAACATTGCGGAGTCCGCGGTCGAGACCCGCCCTGGCGATGTCGTACATCTGGTGGAAGGCACTGGTCATGAATACCCGCTTGCCGCGCAGCTGGTCGGTGAGCCGGGTGAAGAACGCCTCCATGTCCTGGGCCTGACGCGCCTGCATCGCGATGAACTCGTCCTTACGGGCGGCGAGTACCGGGTCGATCTCGAGCCGATCGAGTTCCCCGCGGGACGCTGCCGCGCGCATCTTGGAGGCCAGGAACATCAGGTCGGTGTCGACCGCGCCCGGGTACAGCGCGTGGAACTTGCTTTCGTCGCCACCGGTGAAGCCGCGCTTGATCATGTTGGCGATGCGCAGATGACCGAGCTTGCCGTTGGCGAAGTTGGGCCACACCACATCCACTACCGGATTGAGCTCGGCTTCGGTCGGCTCTTTCCCGAAGGTTTGGAACAGGCAGATCTTCCACAGCGTCATGCCGTCCCGCGCGCCGCGTTTGTCTTTGGGCAGGATCGAGATGGTGCCGGTGGTGCCGCTAGAGGTGATGACTTCAAGCGGAGTCTGCTCGTCGAGGCGGTCGATCCAGTCGTCGATGCCGGTGCAGCCGGCGGTATCGACGTCGGACAGGTCATAGTTGGTCAGCTTGTCCAGCCACTTGGTCATCAGGTCGAAGCGCTTCTTGTCGACCAGCGCTGCGGGGTATGACTTGAATGCGGTGTGTGAGAAGAACAGCGGCACAACGTCATTGAACTCGTGAAGCTCGGTGACCCCGAGCCGGTCAGCCAGTTTGCGCAGCATTTCGATGCTCTCGCGATGCTGCTGAAAGCGGATGCCCATGGCTTGTCGTTGCAGCGCTTCGAGCTCACCGCGGTCGATGCTGTGCATCTGGGTGTAGGACTGGCCGAAGAAGCGGATCGGGTCATCCATGAATTCGGTCACCGACCGCGTCGTCTTTTCCGTGACTGTCATTGGGTCATGGTAGACCTATTATGCAGTCATAAGCAATATTGCAGTTGACTGCAAATTGCTGGGTGCGCTCCCAGGGCGGAAAGCCGTCGGCGCACACTCGGAGGGGCTTCTGCGCAAAAGGGTTGCGCTCAAACCGTATTCGGAGATGGCGCGCTCGACGCCAACTGCGGCACAGGGGCGGCGACTTCATCGGGAACCGGCTCACCGTGAACGACCGAGTTTCTGATAGCGAGGCCGCCGACGACGGTGCCGATGAAAAACAGCAGCGCGCTGACCTGGAGCAGCCGGGTGAAGCTGGCATCGGTCAGCCTATCGGCGGCAATCAATCCCATGCAGGCCACCGCGATCAGCGCAGAAGTCCGCCCCGTCGCGTTCTGGATCGCGGCGGCGATTCCGCTGTGCGCGGACTTGACGGCGGACAGATTGACCGCGGTCAGGGGCGTGACGGCAAGGACCATTCCGATGGCCAGCAAAATCCTGCCCGGCAGCACGTCAGTGAGGATGTGGAATCCATGCGCGGAGGGACGGATGAGCAGCAGACCCAACCCGGCCAGCGCCGGACCCGTCATCAGGAAAATCCGAGGTCCGATCCGTGCCGCCAGTCCGCCAACGCGGCGGGCGAACAGCAACGACATGATGGGGCTGGGCAAGGTAATCAGACCCGCGGCGGTGGCCGAGTATCCGGCGACCTCTATGAGGTACAGAGCGATGGCCAACGAGCCCATCGTGATGCCGCCGTAGACGCACGCGGTGACCAGGTTGGCTCCGGTGAAATTGCGGATCGTGAACAGACCTGGCGGCATCATCGGGTGGCGCGCGCGGCGCTGCCATGCCACGAACGCCAGCAATGCCGCGACCCCCACCACCAACGCAACCCTGACCCGGGGGTCGTCCCACCCCCGGCGACCCTGTTCGATCAGTGCATACACCGTGGCGGCCAGTCCGACCGCCGATAGTGCGGAGCCTGCGACATCGACGCGTGGGCGTTCGGAGGGCCCGGGCATCCGGCGAAGCCAAAACGTCAACGCAAAACCTATGGCCACCGGGATCGCCGACAAAACGTAGATCCAGCGCCAGCCCAGGAAGTCCACGGTCAGTCCCCCCAGCAGTGGTCCGAGCGCAAAGGCGGTGCCGGTCCAGGCCGTCCAGGATCCGATTGCGGCAGGACGGTCCGCGCGCTTGAACGACGAGGTGATCAGCGCGAGCGAGCCGGGCACGAGAAACGCCCCGCCCAACCCCTGGACGACGCGCCCGGCGATCAGCATCGCCGGGGTGCCCGCCGTGGCCGCCAGCACCGAGCCCGCCCCAAAAGCCGCCAGACCGCAGCGCATCACCGGTACTCGCCCGAACAGATCGGAGATGGCACCACCGGGGAGAACCATGGCCGCAACCGCCAGCAGGTAGCCGTCGACGACCCATTGCTGCGAGCACATGCCCCCGCCAAGGTCACGCTCCGTGGCCGGCAGGGCAAGATTCACGACGGTGCCATCGAGGAAGACGACCATCGACACCATGATGGCCAGCAACATGACCCGTGTCGTCTGCGCGACATCGCGGAATTCCAAGAAACCGACCCCCGGAGGCTGCTGTGCAGTGATCATCCCGGCGGCTCGTTGTTCATGGGCACTTCTCCTCGAAGGTGCGATCCATTTGGACCACGGGTGTTAATAGCCGACCTGGTTACAGATCGTCACGAGCGAACGGGCCGCACGGTTCAAGCGGTCAGCGGCTGGCGGCGGCCTCGCGCTCGGCCAGCGACTTCAAGGTGATCAGCTGTTTTCGCATCATCACCAGGTCGCCCAACACGAGAAGACGAGCGAGAAGCGTTGGCCCGCCGAACAAGACGCGCACATGAAGCCGTGAGCCGGCCCCGTCGGGCCGGACCGCGTACGTGACGGCCGCGCCCTTGGCCAGCAACGTGATCTGCTCGTCTGCGACGAAAGACTCCAGCGCGAACAACGTCATGAACCGCTGTCCGACTTCGAGATGAACCAGTTCGGGGCTGCGGTGTCGAGGACTTGGGCGACCGAAATTATCGAGGAGGTCGTAGCTGTAGGGCGCGATGCGTAGCTGACATAGCCAGGCGAACACGATCGGTGCGGGCGCGGCGATGCTGATCGCGCGGTCCGCCCGGACGCCGGCGCGTGGACGAAGCGCGTCGCAGGGCAGCGCCACCGTCTGCTCCGACGGCCGCACTCCCCACGTCAACCCCGGGATCACCGGACAGCGAGAATGACGCCGCGACGGGCGCTGCGCTGCATCAGCTGCGGCGCCAGGATTCGATGCAGCGGGCCGACGACGAACCAGACTGCGCTCGCGGCGATTTTGCGTCGGTAGCGCAGGCTCGTGGTCAGAACTGCGCGCGAGCCGTCCTCGCGGTGCAGCCTCAGCTGGCCGCGCATCAGCGGCCCGTCCGCGGCCAGCACGATCTCATCGCGACCCGAGCGCACGATCGTCCAGCCGATGACGTGCTGGGGCGACGAAAACGGGCCTAACCGAAATTGCAGGAGGTGGCGGTGAATCCACCACACCACATTTCCGCCGACGCCGGGTTTGTCTCCCAGCCCGTCTCGGAATGCTTGTTCGGCGGTGCGCAGGTCGCCGTCGACGATGGGGACTTCGAACGTGTCCACGTAGTCATCGGCATCGTCGGTAATCGACACTGCCGCAATGCGTTTCAGCATCCATCGCACCGCAACGCGGTGCCCGCCGGTGCCGATGACGAGCGCGCGATAGCCGCTACCGTGCAAACCGGGAAAGGCCGCCCACGTCGCAGCGCGCACGCGGGTGCGCTGCGGTGCTTCGGCCTCCAACTCGAACACCCACCGGTAGATCGCGAACGGGTGGCGGCCTTTCAACGCGAACCGCGCCGGTGGTTGTGCTTCGTCCAGGACGAAACCGGCGGGCACGGTCGACGGGTTCTGCGGGTCGCGGCACATCACCCGCAACAGCGCCGACCACGTGTCTTCGCGACTCGCCGCGACGGTTATGGCATGCTCATCGATATAGGGTAAGCGTTCCATATAGAAGGACTGTACTAGATCGTGGCACCCCCGCGGAAGCATGAAACCGATGTGATCCTCGACGCTGCCCGAGCGCTGGTGCTCGACGGCGGACCACGCTCGGCGAGCGTGGCAGCGATTGCCAAGGCCAGTGGTGCGCCGGCGGGCACGCTGTATCACCGGTTCGGCAACCGCAACGGCATCCTGACCGCTGCGTGGTTGCGAGCGCTGGAGCGCTTTCAGGCGCGGGCGATGGCCGCCGACGCCGATACCGCCCTCGAGTCGGCCGTCACGATGGCCGTCTCCGCCATCGGCTTTGCTCGCGAACTTCCCGAGGATGCTCGGCTGTTGCTGATGATCCGGCCGAGCGACTTGCTTGACGGCGAGCCGGATGCGGCGTTCCGGGAGACCCTTGCCGAAATGAATGCGCCGCTTGTGGAGCGGGTGCGAAATTTCGCACGGGAGCTATACGGCAGCAGCGATAGCCGGTGCGTTGACGCCGTCGCGAGAGCGATTTCCGACCTGCCCTACGCCGTCGTGCGCCGGCACGCTTACGACGACGCCTTGCCCGCCTGGTTGGCGGATGACGTCGCCTCCGCGGCCCGCGCGTTGTTGACCAGCTTCGAGCCGAGCTGATTACCGTTGAGCGGCGAACGCGCGCAGCGAGGCCAGCTGCGCGGGATCCAATGAGGGCCGGACGGTTTCGCGTGCGGCAGCGACGTCCGCGGCGGTGATTTCGGCGGCGTCGACCGAGCGCCGCATCGCGGTCAGCGCGGCCTCGCGCAGCAGTGCCACACAATCCGCGGCGCTGTACCCCTCCAGGTCGGCCGCCAGCGCGGCCAGGTCGACGTCGCGCAGTGGCACCGACTTGCCCGCGGTGCGCATGATCTCCAGGCGGGCCTGCGCGTCGGGCGGTTCGACGAACACCAGCTTCTCCAGCCGACCGGGCCGCAACAGCCCCGGATCGATCAGGTCCGGCCGGTTGGTGGCGCCGATCACCACGACGTCGCGCAGCGCCTCGATGCCGTCGAGCTCGGTGAGCAGCGCGGCCACCACCCGGTCGGTGACGCCGGAGTCAAAGCTCTGCCCACGCCGCGGCGTCAGCGCGTCGACCTCGTCGAGAAATACCAGTGACGGCGCGGAATCACGGGCCCGGCCGAACAGTTCACGCACCGCCTTTTCCGAGGAGCCGACCCACTTGTCCATCAGCTCAGAGCCTTTGACGGCGTGCACCGAGAGCCGTCCGGTGCTGGCCAGCGCGCGCACCAGAAAGGTCTTGCCGCATCCCGGCGGCCCGTACAGCAGGACCCCGTGTGGCGGTTCGACACCGAGTCGGGCAAAGGCATCGGGATGCTGCAGCGGCCACAGCACCGCTTCGGTCAGCGCCTGCTTGGTGGCGGTCATATCGCCGACGTCGTCGAGCGTTATCGAGCCCAGCGTCACCTCGACCGCGGCCGATCGCGATAGCGGCCTGATCACGGTAAGCGCACCGAGCAGGTCGTCCTGGGTCAGCTTCGGCGGTGTGCCGTCGGAGCTGGCCCGAGCGGCTGCGCGCAATGCCGCCTCACGCACCAGCGCGGCGAGGTCTGCGACCACGAAACCCGGTGTGCGGTTGGCGATCTCGCTGAAATCGAGATCGCCCGTGGGCACTGGCTTCAGCAGGCTCTGCAGCAGTGCCGTGCGGGTCGCGGCGTCAGGCAGGCCGAGTACCAGCTCGCGGTCACACAGGTCCGGGGCGCGCAGCCGGGGGTCGATGTTCTCCGGCACCGCCGACGTGACGATCAGCGCCACCCCGGCGGCGGCGACCGCCTTGCGCAGTTCAGCCAGAATCAGCGTCGCCACCGGTTCGGCGGTGGCGGGCAGCAGCGCGTCGACGTCGGCGATCAGCAGCACTCCGCCGTCGTCGCGAACTTGCGCCGCGGCCGAGGCCACTCGGTTGAGCCGGTCGTCGGCGGTCAGCGCGCCGACCTCCGGGCCGTCGAGCTCCACCAGCCTTCGGCCCGCGCAGACTGCGCGCACCAGCGTGGTCTTGCCGACACCGGCCGGACCCGACACCAGCACACCCAAATTGGTTCCGGCGCTGAGGGTTTGCAGCAGGTGCGGTTCGTCGAGGGCAAGCTTGAGCCACTCGGTCAGCTTGGCCGCCTGCGCGCTGACGCCTTTGAGGTCGTTGACGGTGACCGGTGACGTCGTCTCGCCGTCCGGCGCCGGCGCCGGTGCTCGGAGTCGCGCGCCGGCGCCCTTGGCCGGGATACCGGTTCCCCAGGTCACCAGCGAGTTCGGCTGCACGCTAACGGGTCCGGCGGGATCGACACCGGAGACGGTCAACAACTCCGATGTCCAGCTGATCCCGACCGCGGACGCCAGCGCGCTGCTAGCGGCCGACGTGGAGGTGCCCGGGCCCAGGTCGCGTGGCAGCAGAGACACCGCGTCGCCGACGGTCAACACCTTGCCGAGCAGCGCTTGCCGCAGGGTCGGCGGGGAGACCGATTGCGTGGTCATCGCCGAGCCGATCAAGGTCACCGACCGGGCGCCGTACACCGTGGCGGCCGCGACGATGACGGCGGTGTCCTCGCTCAGCCCGGCGTTGGACAGCGTCACGTCGTCGAGCAGGACGGTGCCGACCGGGGTTTGCGGCCCGGCCAGGCCGGCCACCGCCGTCGTGGTCCGCGACCCGGTCAGCGACACTGCGTCCCACTCTCGAATGCCAAGGGCGGCAATGGCGTTGGGATGCAGCCGGACGACACCGCGGCGAGAGTCGACGGCTGAGGTGTTCAGCCGGGCCGTCAGCGTGAGTTGTGGGGGCGTCATGTCCGGCCGGTGGGCCTGCGCAGGCCAAGCCGCGCCACAGACCGGCGGTTGGGCTGGGCTCGGCGGATCGCGCGTCGGGTGGCGCGCCGCTGCTTGGGTTTCTCGCCCCACGCCTCGGGATGCGCCGCCAGCCAGTGGTAGCTGTGCACGGAGAACGGAATGTGCAACAGGTAGGCGGCGATCAGCACCATGATCAGGATGTAGGGGAACAGGAACGCCGCCGCCGCGACGATGGCCAGCGCTGCCAGGAGCAGGGCGGCCAGGTTCGGTGGCACCGAGACGGCGTGCATCTTGCGCATCGGGATCCGGCTCACCACCAGCATCGAGCAGCCCGCCACCCATGCGCAGACGAACCACGGCGACGTCCACCAGCCGTCGCCGAACTGAAGCTTGGCGGCCAGCGGGCCGAGCGCCGAGATCGCGCCGGCTGGCGCCGGTATCCCGACGAAGAACTCCCGCGCGAAGGCCGGCTGGCTGCTGTCGTCGAGCAACGCGTTAAACCTGGCCAACCGCAACACGATTGACAC
>NZ_DATFZD010000424.1:0-6043 GCF_035314665.1 Mycobacterium sp.
ATGGAGGTAGCCATAATGCCTCCTGGTTTTATGTAAGGAAGGTCGTTAACGATCGCTAAGCTCGCTCGCACCGTTATGCGTCCCGACCACCAGCGATCCCACCGCGCCAGTGTGCCTACCAGATTCCGCAATTCAGCCGCAGACGAGCATCCAACAATTAATTACGGCGCCCATGCCAGGACTCCAGCAGACAGGTGCCGGGCACGGGCTTGATTCATCAGATGAAAACGGAGGAGTTTACTGGTTAGCCGCATATTCGGTCCCGTCGTATTCGGCTCGTGGTAGGCGTGGGCTTGAGCCGGATGCCCTCGACCTGCGGGCGGCCCGGCGGGCTTGATCGCCGCCGCTCTCGGAGCTAGGACGGATTCTTCGCCCAGTGCTGCTGGAGCAGGGGAGGTGTTCGCCCGGGTGGAGCGGGGTGAACGCCTGATTGTCACCCGCGACAGTCACCCGGTCGCCGAGCTGCGGCCGCTGCCTGCGCGCAGTGCGGGGCCGGCCGAGCTGCCGGTGAGCATGGGCACCTTGGCGATGAACTCGCAACGGTCAATCCGCTGGTGGACGGCGGTCGCGGAACCTCGGGCTAACTGGTGATTCCAGCCAGTTCGTGTGCCACCGCATCGAATGCGCGCAGCGTGTCCAACAGCATGTGCGGGTCCTGAGAGTGCGGCTGGGTGGATAACTTGGCGGCGACCACCTCCGCGGCGCGGTTGACGTAGATCATCTGACCACACATGCCCAGGCACAACACGATGTTGCTGCCCGGGTAGGGGAACCACACTTGGTTGCGGTACATTCCGCCGGGCATTCGGGTGTCGTCGGAGCTGGCGGCGAACGCCTGACGCGAGTCGGGCCCGCCGGCGAGAGTGTCGGCGATCCACGCCGCCGGCACCACTTGCTGCTCGGTCAACGAGACACCGTCGCGCAAGAACAGCGACCCGAACCGGATCATGTCGGTAAGACAGGCGTTGATGCCGCCGTCGAATAGTCCGGTGCCGACCGTGTCTACGCCGATGGTGGCGTCGCATTGGGCGCCGATGCGGCTCCACAGCAGTTCCGACATCAGTTCGGGCATCCGCTGGCCGCCGGCGACCTCGCAGATCCAGCCGAGTACATCGGTTTCACACGAGCGATATTCGAACGGGCCGCCGTGAGCCGACTTCTGCCGCAAGGTCAGCAGGAAGTCATGCAGCGTGGAGGGGACGTCCGGACTGCTCTTGGGCGCCCACCCGATCGCCTGGTCGAGGATGTGTATCTCCGCGGCCGGGTCGCGGTAATTTTCTGAGAAGGCGATACCCGACCTCATGTCCAGCAGGTGGCGCACCGTCGCACCGGCGTAGCCGCCGTTCGCCAAGGCGGGAACGAATGCCGTGACCGGCGCGTCAAGCTCGATCGCACCGGCCCCGCGCAGCGCGCCGACGACGGCTGCCACCAGCGACTTGCTCACCGAGAACAGCAGGTGCCGGGTCTGGGCCCCCAGGCCGTCGAGGTACTCCTCGGCCACCATCGACCCGCGGTAGGCGACGGCCCACCCGTCGGTAGCGGTGGTGGCCATCACCGCGCCAACGGTGGCGGCCACCCCGTCAGTGCTGGTCACCGGGATCTCGGCCACCGGAGCACTGGCTGCGGGCAACGCCGCGGCCGGCCCGGTCCCGCGCGAGATCACCGCGGTCGGCACCAAGTCTTCGACGTGCTGGAATGACCACTGCGAATAGGGCGCCGACAGCCAGTTGTCCAGTGAGATGCCGGCCGGGACGCGACCAGTTTCGCAGCCGATCATGCGCGCGGTTTCGCGGGATCGCCGGGTGGTCGGATGACCATGGGTGCGCTGATTCCAGCTGGGAGGCGATGCGGATGAGGAGATCGTCTCGGCCGAAGTCGGCGGCGAGCTGGACAAGATCGGGTAGCCCGGGTGCGATTGTGTTGACGACACCGTCGGCGGGGCGGTAGACGGCGAAGTACGCCCTCCCATGCCGTTGGCGGTAGCGGGTATGGCGCAGCGGTGGACGCAGGAACGCCCGGATCAAGGGCTCGCGCTCGATGCCGGGTGTGTTTCGAGCAGCTCGTGCAGCCGCTGCTCACGCTCGTGCGACGAGCCGCGAGACGATCGGCGTGGCCGGCGCCAGGGGTGTTGAGGCGAACTTCGCCTCGATGCCCTTGACCCAGCGCCGGCAGCGCTCGGTGAGCTGGTAGTCGCCGGTCTGCAGGTGCCCGCGCGTGACGAGCACGCCGAGTTGGGCGCCCTCGCAGCGTAAGTCGCCAGGCGCCGCGACACGCATGTAGAAGGCCTCGGACTCGTCAATCACCGAGGCCCAGTCGTTGGCGGAGCGCGCAAAGGAGACGCGCCCGTCGTCGTCGAGGCGCCACACACCGGTGCGTGGCGTCGCGGTGAAGAGCTCGACATCCGGCGAGGTCTCCGTGATTATCACCTGACCCCAGACCTCGTCCTCGCCATAGCCCCGCTCCCAGCGCGAGTTGATCTCCTCGATGTCGAGCTCGTACTCCACGTCCATGTACTCGAGCAGGTGGAAGAGGAACAGCGGCATGTCGGCGTAGGCCTCGGTGGTCAAGCTCGTCATCGGGCTGGCGCCGCTCAGGCGCGGGTTCACCTCGCCGAGGTAGAGCTCGTCGGAGTCCAGGTCATGCAAAAGGTCCACCTCGAAGTAGCCGCGGTACCCCTCGCGGCTCAGGACGTCGCCCAGCTTTCGCACCATTTCTCGCGCGGCGTGCGTCTGTACGGGCGGCAGCACCTCGCGCCAGATGTCATTGCCGCACCAGCCGCCCTTGCGCGGAGTCAGCTCCGGGTAACCGACGAGACTCGTCATCGCGGGGCCGATCACGGTGCCGTGGCGGGTCACGGTGCCCTCGAGGCACACCTCGACATTGCGGATGCGCTTCATGACTTTGACTTCCTGCTGCCCCACCAGGTCAGCGGTGCAATGGTCCCAGTCGCGCTGACCGCGCACAAAGAACGTCGCGTTGCCGGCGTCGCCATAAGCGGCCTCGACGACGAGGTCATCTCCCAGCCCGGCGCTTTGCGCGAGCGCCAGCAGCTCGTCGTAGGAGCCGGCCCGCCCGATCACGTGAGGCACGCTCGGCACGCCCGCCTCATCGGCTAGGCGCGTCATGACGACCTTGGAGCCCAGGCGATGGCGCAGCTCCGCCGGGGGGTGCATGACGTCCAGCCCCGCCTGGTGCGCGAGGGCATGGGTCTGCTCGTCAAGCATCACAAAGCAGGCCTTGCCACCGGGCCCTCGTTGCGCGATGAACTCGAGGGTCTCGGGATCGCACAGGAGGTGATTGCACACATCCCCCATGGACCCGAAATCAATGCGGTCGCGCCGCCGGGGTACGAACACGCGCGGGTGTGCGCCCTCGAAAGAGTCAAAGTAGGTCAGGTAGAAGAAGTTCCGTACCCAGCGGTCGATGCCTAGCAGGTTGAACGGGGTCGGCGAGATGAAGTACAGCGGCACGGCGTTGGTGTGAAAGAACGCGCGTACGTCCGAGAGGCCGTTCAGCGGGCGGCGCGGCTCGGGCTCAGGGCCGCCGGCGTGCACGATCACGCCGGCCGCGGTGACGTCGACGCCTGAATCCGGCGCAAGGACCGCGGCGCGGGCAGGGGCGCTGCGGTCAGCGCGACGGCGATGAAATGACATACCTCCATTCCACAAGTGTGCGCCCTGCCCATGGCCGTGTCGAAGTGTGGAGTACCTGAACGCCGGTCGAGCAATGCTTGAAATCTCGGTGGATCTGCCTGGGCTAGATGTACCCACGGTGGGCGGGCTCGCCCGTCTACGCTCCTGCCGGCCTGTTGGCCGGCGCCCGCCTGCGCCACGCGGATGTGGCGGCATTTGTCGGCCCTATGACAGCTCCATGTGGATCCAACGCGGCGCCACGCGGGTAGCAACAGGCAGCCGCACACCACCGACTCAAGCGATGAACGTCTTCTTGCTACTGGTCACCACTCTCATGTCTTCGTGGAAAAGCGCTCGGTCAGTCCGAAACCGGCTGCAGTCGAGGGGTTTACGTCCGACGGATGTCACGCCGCGAGAAAGTTCGTCACCTCGGTGGCGAATGCTCGCGCGTGCTGGAACAGGAATGCGTGTCCAGCGTCGCTGTAGAGCACGAGGATGGCGTTGTCGAGGTGCTGCACTGCGACGTAGGACGCCACCGCAGGGATCATTACGTCGTGCACGCCGTTGGCGTACAGCACGGGCTGCTTGATCGTCTCCCGATCTTGACACAGCAACACTGGCGGGCGAGGACGCCTCCAGCCCCAGCCCGCAGCCGCTGCGCGGCCAGTCCTAATAGCGTCGTCGCTGATACCTGCAACTCAACGGCGATGTCCTCGCTGCAGATAGAGCATCGAGCGTCGATACCGGCCTGGAGAAACAGTCGGCGAAACCCGAAACCAGGTTCTGCCCCCAACGACGATACGGAGACGGTCGTGGAAGGCCACCTCTACCGCGCGTCGCAACGATCCGGAGCCAACGGCCGCGACCAGCTCGCCGCGTTGCTGCGCGACTTCGACGACGGGCGGTCCTCAGACTCACCGCGTCGGTAGAAGCCATATTCACCAACGTGGCTGTCCCGCTCTGACTTTGACGCCGCCACCGCTGGCCCCGACCCTCCAACTCATTTCGGTGGGTGACGCCGGGGCAAACCTATAGTCCGTCGCTTTGCGTGTGATCGGTGCGGCGATCGCCAGAAGCCGTCAGGCGATTCCTACGCTTCTTCCCAGGGGCCCACAGTGATGTGGCGCCACTGAATCCGGGCGTCCTGTTCGACAATGAAGTCGCGCTCCCGGTCGCGGATGAACTCCAAAATGTCGACGATCTTGTCGGGATCACCCGAGGGGACAACGGAGTGGATGATCCGCCCGACATTGTCGCCGTATCCGGTGAACGTGACACACGCCTGCTGATAACTGCCCGGATCGGCCGGAGCGATCATTGCATCGTAGGCGTCGAACAATCCGACCCGCAGCAAATGCCCGCGGTCGGCGTCTCAGGACCGGCGCGGTGGCCGGGGGAAGAACCCGCTGGTGCGCGCCGCGTATGCGTCGTAGGCAGCCCCGCGGCTCCTGCGCATGCCCTTCTCCAGCAGGGCCTTTCCACTGACGCGGACCAGAAAGTAGGCCATGAGTAGCGGCGACACCACGGTCAGTAGCCCCACGGGGTGCCCGAGCGAAAGCAGCCACAATCCGAACCACACGCACGCATCACCGAAATAGTTGGGGTGCCTGGTCCATGCCCACAGGCCTCGATCCATGATCAAACCCGCGTTCGCAGGTTCCCTCTTGAACCGGGCCAGCTGAGCATCACCCACGGCTTCGAAGGCGAATCCCACGCACCAGATGGCCACGCCGAGCGCCCCCAGAACGCCCACCGGTGTCGGCTCGTACATCGCGAGCTGGACGGGCAGGGACACGACGAACAGGATCACTGCCTGTGGACCGTAGATGATGCGTAGCACGTAGCCCGCGACTGTGCCGGTCCGGCGGCTCATCAGAACCGTGTAGCGCTTGTCCTCACCGTGACCGATGTTGCGGGCCGCGATGTGAAGTCCGAGCCGCAGTCCCCAAATCATGGTCAGCGCAAGGACCATGGCGCGGCGAAGGCCGTCGCCGCCGGCATTGGTCGACGCGAAATAGCTGATCACTGCGACCAGGACGAATCCAGGACCCCAGAAGATGTCGACGATCGATTGGTTGCGCAGACGAATCGACGCCACCATGATCGCGCCGAAATACACGGCCACTGCAAGCGCGCACCACACCAGATTGGCGCCCAGGGCGGCCCAGGACAGCTGGCTCACCACACTGGCGCTGCGGTATCGGCAGGGTTGTTGTCGTCGAGCGAAACCACCATGCCCGACACCATAGGTCAGCGGGCCGCAAGCGGTTGACCTCACCCACCGCCGCCACGCCATCATCGAAACCACCTTCGCCGACCTCATCGACGGCCCACTCGCACACATCCCCTCGGGGCTGTTTGCCGCCAACTGCGCCTGGCTGGCCTGCGCGGTGATCGCCCACAACCTACTG
>NZ_DATFZD010000425.1:0-3870 GCF_035314665.1 Mycobacterium sp.
CTCACTTGATGGCACACTACGCCGACGCCGTCGGGTGTCTGCTGCGGATACAGCACACCCACCCAGTTGGTCATACGAGCATCCAGACGTGTCGATGCGGATCACGCCGCGGAGTCGGGCTCGGTCAGCTCGTCGAGGTCACGCAGCGGCCGACGGCAGATCTCCGCGGCCTCGTCGGCAGGCAAGCCGAACATGATCAGCACGTCGCGGGTGGCACGATCGGCCGCCTCGGCGTCGTCACGCTCAGGCTGGTCGTGCAGCAGCTGGCCGAGCCCCATCAGGGCGCCACCGGCGACCGCCAGCGCGAGCATGGGGTCGTCGACTGAGAATCGGCCTGCCCGTGTGGCGGCGTCAATGTCGCGCAGGGCCCGCGGAGCCAGGCCGCGGTCGGCGGAGATCAACGTCAACCCGGTGTTGAGAAGCACCCGGGACATCTCCGGGCGCCGCCTGAACAGCCGCCCGACCAGCCGGAAACTTCGGGCGTATGTCTGCGCTGGATCCTCGCCTTCGACGGTGAGCTTGTCGAGTATCGCGCCGAGTTCGTCGAGCACCTCGTTGACCGCCGCCTGGAACAGCTCTTCTTTGCTGTCGAAGTGGTTGTAGAACGAACCCATCCCGACGTCGGCGGCCTGGGTGATCTCGAGCACCGGCGCGTTGAGTTTGCCGGCGGCGACGAAAGTCTGCGCGGCGCGGATGAGTGCCGCGCGGGTGCGCATCTTGCGCCGTTCCAGGCGGTTTCCGGCAGCTGGGTCGGCCTCGGTCATGCGCCGATATTAGCAGAGAACATCAATGTTGAGAATTTCGTCAGAAAGTCTTGACAGCGGGCCCTCGAATAAGTGACGATATCGTCAGTCAAGCGAAGGAGACACCGTGGCCGCTCACGTCGATGCCCACAAAGACCTGCACAGCGAGCAGGGCGCCCTGCGCGGCGAGCACTCCGGGCGCTCCCGGAATCCCCTGATCAAGGTTCGCGATCTAGCCTGGCTGGAATTCGAGAAACCCGACCTGGTCCGCGCGGAAGCCTTCGCGCGGGCGTTCGGTTTCAGCACGGTGCTGCACACCGCCGACGAGCTGCAGCTGCGGGGCACCGATGCCGGATCGCCCTGCGTGATCGTCCGCCGCGGGCCGCGCTCGCGCTTCGTCGGCACGGCGTTTGCCGCCGAGGACCGGGCCGACGTCGAGCGGCTCGCCGGCGCGACCGGGCGGAAGATCCACACGCTGTCAGAGGCGATCGGCGGCGTCGCGGTAGAACTGGCCGACCCCAACGGGATTGCGGTCAGGGTCGTCGCTGGGATGCACGAGTTGGCCGGGTTGCCCGCGCAAGAACCGCACACCTTCAACTTCGGGCATGAGTTGCGCCGCGCCAACGCCACCCAGCGGCCCCCGCGCGAGCCGGCCCGCGTGCAGCGGTTGGGGCATGTCGTGCTTCAGAGCACGAAGTACATCCAGACGCTGAACTGGTACCTTGACCACTTGGGCCTGATCGTGAGCGATTTCATGTACTACGCGGGCCAGCGTGACCGCGGCCCGGCGATGAGCTTCATCCGCTGCGACCGCGGGTCGACACCCACCGACCACCACACCCTGGCGCTGGCGTTGGGCCCGTCGAACCGCTATGTGCACTCTGCGTATCAGACATGTGATCTGGACGCGATCGCCGCGGGCGGTGAATACCTGCGCGAGTTGGGGTATCACCGGTCGTGGGGGATCGGCAGGCATATCCAGGGCAGCCAGATCTTCGACTACTGGCGCGATCCCGACGGGTTCTTGGTCGAGCACTTCAGCGACGGGGACATGTTCGACAACACCCTCGCACCGGGATGGGCGCCGTTGAGCGCGTCGGGTCTGGCCCAGTGGGGACCGCCGGCCAGCAAGGATTTTCTCGGCATTACCCCCAGCCGGGAAGCAGCTCACGAACTGCGGTCGATGCTGACCGCGGTCCGTGACGACAACGAATTCGACATCACCCGCCTCCGGGGACTACTGAAAGCGGCACGCTCATGACCATTTCCATCTATCGCACCGCCGATGCTTGGTGGGCGGGCAGTTCCGACGCCGTGGCCAAGATCGACACCGATGCAACCACGACGGCGCAGCTGTTGGCCGAGCGGCCGGCGATCGATCGGGCCGCCGCGAGCACCGAGACGGTGCCGGTGAGCGGCCTTGAGCTGCTGTCACCGGTGACCGAGCCGTGTCGCGTCGTTGCGCAGATGACCAACTTCGCCTCCCACGTCGAAGACACCGGAGGTGACCCGAAAAAGGTGCCGCTGACGTTCTTTCGTAAGGCGTCGGGGTCGATCGCCGGGCCTGTCGACGACATCGTCAAGCCTGCGCATGTGCGCCTGCTGGATTACGAGGTGGAGATCGGTTTGGTGATCGGTCGCGACATGGCGGTGGGCACCGCGATCACCGCCGACAACCTGGCCGACTACATCTGCGGGCTGGTGGTGACCAACGACGTGTCGGCGCGTGATGTGCAGCTGACCAAAACGCAGTTTTATGAAGCGAAGTCGTATCCGACGTTCACCCCGGTAGGGCCGGCGCTGGTGCTGCTGGACGCCGACGAGCTGGGTCGCTTCGGTGAGTTGCGCCTGCAGCTTCGCGTCAACGGTGAACCCCGGCAAGACAGCACGGTCGACGCCGACATGATCTATCGGCCGGTGCAGGCCGTTGCGGCACTGGCGCGGTTCCAGCGACTGTCCGTAGGCGATCTGGTGATCACCGGCACCCCCGTCGGCACCGCGCTGTCCGCGCCGCCGAAGCCAGTGCAGAAGCTCGTGGGTCTACTGCCGGACGACGTCAAGTGGAAGATGTTCTTCGCCGGCCAGGCCAAGAACACGAAGTACTTGCATGACGGCGATGTCGTCGAGGCTACCATCGGAACCGACGACGGCAAGATCGATCTCGGCACGCAACGCAACGTGGTGAGGTACTCATGAGCGCCGTCCCTGACTTCGTCCCAGTGGTGATCGTCGGCGCGGGACCAACCGGGATCACCGCGGCAACGAAGCTTGCGCAGTATGACGTCGACTGTCTTGTTCTCGACCGCTGGGAAGACGTCTACCCACAGCCACGTGCCGTTCACCTCGACGACGAAATCTACCGCCTACTTGCCGGATTGGGCATTGCCGACGACTTCGCGGCGATCTCGCAACCGGCCCTTGGTATGCAGCTGCGGGACCGAAACATGCGGATACTTGCGCAGTTTCATCGGAATTGCGCCGAAAGCGCAAATGGCTTCCCGCAGGCGAACATGTTTGACCAGCCGGAATTCGAGGCGCTGCTGCGGGCGAACCTCAAGCATTACCCGCACGCGGTCCTGCGGGGCAATGCCGAGGTGACCGAAGCGGTTCAGATCGGGGCCGACAGAGTGCAGGTCACGTTCACCGATCGGGTCAGCGGCGAAGAGCACCGGGTGGAGACGAGGTATCTACTCGGCTGCGACGGCGCCAACAGCCTGGTCCGCACCGCGATCGGCGCACACATGGAGGAGTTGAAGTTCCAGCAGCGTTGGCTGGTGGTCGATGTGGCGACCACCGCAGAGCTTAACCAGTGGCAAGGCGTCCATCAGGTGTGCGATCCGCATCGGGCGGCCACCTACATGCGCATCGGTGAAAGCCGCTACCGGTGGGAGTTCCGGCTGCTGCCGGACGAGACGGCCGACGACTACCACACGATGGAGGCGCTTTACCCGCTGATCCGGCCGTGGGTGAAAGACATTGCGCCAGAACAGCTGGAGCTGGTGCGCGTCGCCGAGTACACGTTCCGCGCGCAGGTGGCGAACCGCTGGCGCCGTAACAACATGTTCATCCTCGGCGACGCCGCGCACCTGACACCGCCGTTCATCGGCCAAGGCCTGTGCGCGGGGCT